>DATHYN010000355.1:0-13966 GCA_035459145.1 Anaerolineae bacterium
GGTGGCGGGGGGGGCGCAGAGGGTGCCATCGAAATCGGCCTCTTCCAATATGGAATCGTGCCCGGAAATTAACAAGCCTACCCGCATTCTGTCCTGTATAGATGGGCAGAATGCGGGTCAATGGTGTGCAAAAGACAAAACTAAGGCCAATACCATGATCCACCCAGCCTAAATTTTTAAAACGACCCTTCTCCCCCAATCGGCCGATTTAGAAATCCCCCAACCAGCCGATGGCACTAAGGTGAGTATGCGTTAACATAAGTAACCTGAGTTCGATAATTCCCCCCCCTCCTCTCAACGTCATTTCGAGCGCAGTTCAATCCGCGCCACACTCGGCAAGCCCCAACCCTAAATCAAGGATTGAACGAAGTCGAGAAATCTACCCTAATGACACATTCACCAACTCATCCACGAGTTTAATTCATTATCAAACTCAGGTTAAGTACACTTAAGATATCGCGTTAACTAATAGAGAAGGCAATTAAACAATGTTAAAGTTTAGGTATATAAAATTTTTGATTTTTCTGACGGCTCTTCTTGCCGTAATCGGCCCCTTGTCAGTGTCTGCCCAACGGCAACCAATTAATGGGGGCTTACCATCACTCGGCACGGCCAAAAACTTCGCCGTTCTGGGCGGTTCGACGGTGACGAATACTGGCTCGACTGTCGTCACCGGAAATCTGGGTGTCTGGCCGGGCACCGCGGTTACTGGCTTTCCACCAGGAATAGTAAACGGCTCAATAGAGCATGGCAATGCCGTTACCCAACAAGCCCAAAGTGATGTCATGGTTGCCTACAACGACCTAGCCGGCCGAGCTTGTGACGTTGATCTGAGCGGCACCGATCTGGGTGGATTGACGCTCACGGAAGGAGTTTACTGTTTTTCGTCGTCAGCTCAGCTGACAGGACCGCTCGTTCTTGATGCTGAAGGCAATGCCGCCGCACTGTTTATCTTCCAAATCGCGAGTACCCTGACGACCGCCAGTAATTCATCCGTTCAGGTGATCAATAACGGGACGGAATGCAACATATTCTGGCAAGTTGGAAGCTCGGCAACGCTCGGTACTTCCACCGTACTCGATGGGAATATTCTCGCGTTAACGAGTATAACTTTGAATACCGACGCCAATGTATCTGGCCGAACCCTAGCGCGAAATGGCGCCGTAACAATAGATACTAACGACATCTCTATTGTGAATTGCACCGAAACGCCAACCGATGTGAGCCTCATTAACTTTGGTAGCGAAAATATGGGTCCAAACATCGGCCTTTGGTCGCTCTTTCTGCTTAGTTTATTAAGCATCATCTTTTGGACTTGGCGGAAAATTTATTACTAGCCTCTAATCGATATCGAATTCAGGTTATCTCAACTATCCTTCTTCATCATCAACAACTGCTCATACGTCTCAAATGACACCAACTGATAATGCGCCAAAATATTGCGCGCCTTCTGCGCCCAAGTCACCTGCTTCAAAAATCGTTCCGTCTCCGGCATCGGCTGTCGAAACAATGCCCATTTCAACGCCCCCCACTCCGTCGTTAACGGATCCAAACGCGCCTGTTCACGTTGTTTCTTCTGCTCTTCCGTCTGCGGCGTTGGCCCCCAATCAACCCACTCTCGGCCATACTGCTGTGTCAACGCCGCACATATCTCCAACCGCCACTCATCTAAAATCGGCAAAATCAACCGCGACTGCGCCCGCCACAACCGATGCTTCACCTGATCAAGCCGTTTCAATACCACCAACGCCGCCAACGATACCTCCACCCCCCTCTCCGGCGTCCGTGATAACAACCCTTCCGCCCACAACGACCGATGCGCCGCCAATGGTGCCCGCAACAATTGCCGACTCACCCCACTACCCTGCACCAAACTGGGCACACCCCAACTCTCTAACTTAGCCTGCGTCCACCCCCTCTGCCGCGCATAATGAGCCAAACATTCAATAATCTTCTTCGGTGGCTCAAACACATAATCCCATAAATAATCTAATAATGGTAAATCATTCCCCACCAACTCGGCCAAAATCGCCTCCCGCCACGCCTCATTCCCCGTCAACTCCAACATCTCCCCCCCCTCACTCAACCGACACAATAACTGCACCTCCAATACCGTCGGCAACGACCACCACCAACTCACCAACAAACCCGTATCCGCTTGTGGCAACCGCAAATTATCCACTTCTAATGGCAAAAAAAGCAACAAACAAGGCATATTTCTCCCTTCCGCCGACTTAATCGCATGGGCCGCCTCCTGCCACAACAGTAAAAAATCCAGCCACGTCTGCTGCACCTCGGCCTCCAACCTCTCCAAACCAGAAATAATAATCAAATCCGGCAAATCTGTCGTCTGCAAAAACGTCTGGACCGATGGCAACTCTACCCCCTGCGGCGCATCATAGTCCATCTGCTGCCGAATAATTGACAACGGCAAATGAATCGACTTATCAGCAGGGTCCAACAACACATCCTCGGCCCACAATCCCGTCATCTCCACAATCCCCTGACAACAAAAACGAGTCAAATAATCAGACCACACATTCCCCTTCGGCAATATACCTAAAACTGAGTTCCCTTGCTTAATCCCCTCCACCATCTGTTGCCGCCACGATAAAACAGTTGGTAACGTCGTTACTAATGATAATTTGTTAGACATTATTTGTAATTCACTTTCACCTATTTTTTAGATTATTCCCGTTGCAATCTACTAATCTTGAATAAACTTCTTCACAATCGGATCCGGCTTCACTTCATTCCTATCGTAATGAATCAACCCCATAAAAGCCAAATAATCAACAATCGTTTGACACTGTTCCACCGAACAATCAATACGCAACACATCCGGCACCAAATCACTCACCGGCACCGTGCCATAAATCGCAATCGTTCGCAACGCCCGCTCAACATTCGCCGTTCGTTGCCATCCCGTCGCATCCATAAACGACGTCTGCCAACTAACTGCTAATCGTTGCGCCACCTTCTCCGCCGTAGGAATGGGATCATCTACATTTTTACTCCAACTATTGGCTAACTTATCCAATAAACAGGGCCAGCCACCCAACAACGATTGCAATTGCCGCACAATCGCATCCGAACTCATCTTGCCATGCTGTTGCAACCGTTGCTCAATGCCTAACCGATCATACTGTTCCAAGGTGATCGTCACCACCCCCTGCTCTTCATACTGTTGCCGTTTGCTCCTCGGCACCTGCAACCAATTAAATGACGCCATCGCATCAAAGACAAAAACAATCCGCATCCAATGGTTTTTGGTTCGGCTATGTTGTTGGCAAAATTGAACGGCCGTTTCCACCAACATATCCATCTTCTCCGCTCCCATCTCCGCCGGCACCTCATAAACCAAAATCAACCGCTCATGATCCCCCGCATACTTCTCCCGAAAATGCTGTAACCGAATCTCTAATTGCCGCACCGTCTCATCCGGCAAACGCAACTCCTGCACCACCCCCGCCGTCGCCGCCGGAATAAAATGATTATGAATCGCCGTCTTCACCCCATCCAGCCCCAACGCCTTCGACCCTAACACCAATCCCACCCCATACTCATGCTCATTCAACAACTTCGCCTGCTGAAAAGTGAACGGGCTATACTGCTTCGCCCCATCATCCAACGGAGCCCGATGGCTACTGAACACCATCGCCGTCGTTGGCACCGGCTTGGCCGCTAAATCAGCCAACGACGCAATCAACTCCTCCTCCGTCCCCATCAGCCGCACCAGATTAGGACTACGCAATCGATAACTGTTCCCCTCCGTCCGCACCAACACCCCCAACCCCACCATCTCATCTAAATACCCCTTAAACTCATGCTGATCACTGTTCTGAAACGCATTGGACAAATAATCTTGGCTCAATTTCCGTAACTCAGGAATGCTAAACGCCTGACTATAACTACCTTGCGTTTGCAACTGTTCCAAAACGATAATCTCCGCCAACCCTTTGTACCGTGGATCCAACGCCAATGTCCACTCAAACCGTTTCCGTACCTGCTCCTGCACCTCATGTTGCCGATAAACCGCTTCCACATCCTCCCGCGTCACATCATGCGGCCCAATCGTTTGCGGCTGACGCTCATAAAGCATCTCCAACAACCGATGACACAACAGCTGAATCAACCCTGGATGGGAATTGCTATACGCCAAAATACCAAAAATCGGTGTATCATCCGCAAACCGAAACCCCAACGCCTCAAACGGATCTTTAATCAATTGCCGCGCATCTTGCTGTTTTAACGGACTAACCTGCAACCCGCGTAAATGGGCAAACGGCTGATTAGGCACCCCTTCATACCTCTGCACATTGTGCAACCCCGTAAAAATCACCTTAAACCGCCGCTCCGTGCTATCCATCAAACTCTTCAACATCCCCACCAATTCGAAATTACGCGCCTTATCCGCCGCCAAGAAATTATCCGCCTCATCTAACAACACCAAAATACGCCGCGACGGATTTTGCAACATCATCATCTGAATCTGGTCAAAAATCGTCTTCGGTTTCGATGACGTCGTCGCCGTCAACAACCCCAACTCCACCAGCCGCAACTTTAACCGTTGCCACACTATCTCCGGATCAGATTGGCTCGACCGTAAATCCCCAATATGATTGATCGCTTCCAAAATAACAAACTGATCCGCTTCCGGCTTGTGGAACTCACGCTCTACTTGTTGCAACAACGCCGATTTGCCTAATTGACGCCCCCCATAAACCAACGAATACCCTAATGGATTCTGTAACTCCGACACTTCATTCAAGCGCCCTTTGAACATCTCCGATGGCACCGGTCCCGTCTCCGCATACGGATTTACCCGTGCCAACGGCAAGGCACATTGGAAAAAGATCGGCAATCGCGCCCCATTATGCCGAGCTAAATACAACAACAATAACTCATCCAACACCGCCAACGACACACTGTTCTGCCGCGCAAAATGCATCAAATCAACCCGATGCTTAACCAACAAACGGCCAACATACAAGATGATGACATGATTAGAGCGTAATTTTAAATTATACAACCGTGACCCAATCACATCCGCGCCCGGTCGCTCCCACAAAATAATCACATCAAACACGCCTGAATGTTGTGAGCCAAATTGCGGGATCGGTGACAAATCGGCCGCCGTCATATTCACATTCAAATAGGCCCAATATTTGCCATTACTATGCCAATTAACCGCTTTAGCTGGCTCACCCGTAAAAATAAACCCTAAATAATCACGCAATAACGACCCCACTAATTGGCCCACCTGCTTTTGGTTACTGACCGCCTTGTCCCGTTTTAATTGGTACCATTTGTAAACGGCCGTTTCCACCTCAATCAAACGCGGCCGATCCAACAACCCCGTCTCTAAAAAGGCGGGGGGCCTATCACGCTTCAACGCACTCATTAACTGACCAATATTAAACCGACTCACTTCACTATCAGGATGCCCCCACTCACGCAATTTATTGGTGAAATCTAAATACACCCCTTTGCTACTCGTCACCATAAACTCATCGGCCGTTGGCAACTGCCCCATATCCAAAATCTCTTTGATACGCGCCAACCGCTCATCCACCACCACAATATCTTGCTTCTCCAGCAAGTTTTGCATATACGTCACAATCTGATTGTAAACCTCGGCCGTCCCATCTTCATGAAACCCCTGCTGATGCAACCGCTCCAACACCTCTTCCCAACGCGCTTTTTGCTTATCCAAATGGCCTGACCGCGACCCTTCCAACTTCCGTTGGATATGCTTCAACACCGCCTCCGCCTCCCGATAATTCTCCACCGGCTCATCCCGAAACAGTTCCAACTGCGCCGCCAAATCCGACCGCACCGCCTCATCAATCAAGCCGTCAATCATCGCCTGCTCCACCGCCGCGCTCGTCTCCTGCAACAGATGCCCCAAATAATCCGTCGAATGCGTCACCGCTTCTTCCAACCGCCGCTCCAACCGTTTCAGCTTCACCCCATTCGCCTCTTGCGCCAAAATAATATCCATATACCGATAATCAGCCTGCTTAATATGCTTATCAAAAACATCTTCCAGACTATCTTGACGTTGACTCGATGCCCACAACAAACCCGCCACTTTCTCTAACTCATGCGGATCATCTTGCATACTATCCGGTAAACCGACCTCCGGCGCCCACAGCAAACGATACATTAAACCACTATTCAAACTAATTTCCACCCCTTTCGGAAAAGTGACCAATCGGCGCTCCACAGCCACAATCCGTTCCGAAATAATATCTAAATGGAATAACACATCCTCTAATGCCCACCGCAATAAACGCACCAAAACGGGTGGAATCGTCTCCGATGTATGCGTTTCCAACAAAGCCATCTCCTCAATCGCTTCCACTCTATACGATTGTACCGTCGTAATTAATGTCTCCGTTTGCGTCAACAACCAGTTGGTCTCATCACTTGGCGTTGTCCACAACGCCAACCACTCTTCCGCCAACTGCACCGTCTCCTCGGCGTGTAACAACAGCCGGTCACGAACCGACCCATCAATCGGCCGAGCTGGCGTATAACCACACATTTCAACATCAGTTTGGTTTAAATGATCAATCGTTGATTTTGCCCGCCATTGATCCACATACTTTTGCAATTTAGGAATATCCGCCTCGGCCCCACCCGCCACCAAATCCATCATCCGCCGCAACAATCCATTCGGCTTCGTCCAACTTAACCATACCGCCGTCGCCCGCTTCAACTTCGTCCGCCGCAACGGCTCCTCCGCCACCCACCGCTTCGCTTTAGCCACACACGCCGCTAACATCTCATTATGCGTATCCTCCCCCCAAATCTCCTGTACCAACTCCTTCCGCAACGGCCGATTATGACGACTAAAAATCAACACCGCCTCTAAAATCTTATTAAACGCCTCCGGCAAACGCAAATCCGGCCGCAACCAGGCCGCACACCCCGTGCTGGGCGCTACTAAAGCGGTCGTTAAGCCGGCCGCAATCGCTAACAAATGCTCTTGGCTCCCCTCATCAACTTGGTGCGAAAAAACGATATTAGATAGATCAGCGGGCAAACTCCCTTTGGCCCCGTTAATTAACCACCAACTCGCTTGAATCGCCGCCAATAACTCCGGCGGCCATAATAAGGAAGCAAACGCCCCATTTTGTGTCTGCAAAGAACGCGTAACCCAATACCCCCCAGCGACATCCCCAGCCAACAACATCATCCGGGCCCAATTTGCTTGTGCTTCATTAATATCTTCCCCCTCGGCCTCCTCGGCCCCCTCAGCCTCCGCTTCCTCCGCTTCCTCTTCCCCCCCAGACACCTCTTCCAACCCAGAAACAACCGTCTCACCCTCACCCCCCAGCTCAACATCCCAACTATCCGCTACCGGCTCAATATCAACAGCCGCTTCTAACGCCGCCGGAATCTCCCCCATCTCCTCTTCTCCCACTTCCCCTAAATCGGCCTCCATCTCCGAATAAACATCAAAATCCCCAGCCATACTATCAGCCAAATCAGCTAGCTCACTATCGGCGTTTAACCACTCATCCCCCATTCCCGCTAAAATATCCAGCTCATCAATCTCCCCCTCGCCTTCATCGACTGATAAAACCAACTCTTCTCCAATCAGCTCATCCTCATCAACGACCGCATCATCAGTTGCACCAACCACCACGTCTCCCACCTCAACATCCCCTGCCTCACCCTCGGCCTCCTCCTCATCAATCACGCCCCCATCAATAATCCACTCTTCAACCTCGGCCAACACCCCCACATCAAATTCATCATCAACTACTGATACCCCCTCTTCGACCTCCTCACCAATCGTATCTGCCTCTAATAACCACTCCTCATCTGAATCATCCGCCTCAAGCTCAGCTTCAGCCATCTCCCCAAGAGCCGTCTCAACCTCAACCGCATCCTCGTCCTCAACGTCCGCCTCAACCTCACTACTATCAGCGATCAACTCCGCAATCACATCAATTTCCCCATCAGCCCACATTTCTATCTCGTCGGCCCCCTCAGTAAGCACCTCCATCTCAGCCCCTTCATCCACCTCATCCCCCACAAACCCACCCAACATCTCATCAATCACCTTCATCTCTTCCCCCCCACCTTCACCATCACCCTCGGCTCCCTCCTCTCCCATTCCCAACTCGGCCAAATCCATCATCAATGAATCAAACGCCGCCTGCTCCAACGTCAACGCCCCTCCAACCTTCACTGTTGGCTCTATCTTCTCAACCTCAGCTACATCTAAAATCTCGTCCGTTTCCTCCTCCACGACCAACCGATTCGCTTCATCCGCGCCACGCTCCGCTACCAACTCTTCCCCCGCCCTAAACGTATCAAAATCAGTCCAATCCCCCTTCTCCTCACGCTCTAATGCCGCTTGCAACAACCCACCCAACTGTGACACCAAATCGATTAGCAAATCCTCTTGCCCTTTAACCTCACTCTGCAACTTACGCTTCTCCGCCACCGACTTCTGGCTCTGCTCATACAAAACGGCATACTCATCTAACCCCGCTTTCAACTTTTTGAATAACACCTTGGCTAGCTCAACCTGATCATGCGGAATCCCCCGCGCCCCCACCCGTAACCTCTCCACCTCAAACCCAAAAAACTGCACCCACCGCTCCTGCTCCACCCGCAATACCCCTAATGCTTGATACAACCACCACCGCTCCTGATGAACCGTCTGCCACAACGTATCCAGCTCATCCCGATGACTGCCCAACAACTTCTCAACCTCGGCCACAAAATCAGGCACCACCTCCCAATCATCAGCCGTTACCGGCAACCGACTAAGCTGATTAATGACATTCGATAACAACGATAATAAATCTTGATTAGTTGCTTTATCTTGCATTTTTCACCTACACTTGTGAGCAATCATCCAAACCAATATATTTAATTCTTTAAAGATTACGTAAATCCAAAAACATTCCTGAGCCAAGTTTTGGCCGTCCTCTCCTTAACAAAATTATTCTTGACATAGGCCAAAACGCAGTCGAAGGAACTCTGACAAACCAAATCAACTCTTTTTCTAACTGAAAACGAAAAACTTACCCTATTCTAACCGAAAAAAACGCATTGTAAATCAAAATAATGACAAAACATTGTCTTTTACTCAAAAAAACTTACAATCAGCTCATCTTTATGCCATCATGCTTCTCGACACCCAAAACCTCATGCCAAGCTACATTATCTATATACAATTATTATGTCTATTTCTTACAAAAACTACTATCTTATCAGCCTCAACCTTATCTTTTTCCTCACCCTCCTCCTCTGGTTGCCTACACTAACCACCCAAGCCAACAACCCCACCACCTTTACCGTCACCTCTCCTCTCGATGCCACGGACAACAACATCGGTGACGGCCTCTGCACCACCAATCTCCCCGCAACCCCTTGCACCCTACGCGCCGCCATCCAAGAAAGCAATGCCAACCCCGGCCACGATACCATCTTGCTTGCCGCCACCACCTACACCCTCACCATCACCGGCTTTGGCGAAAATGAAGCCGCCACTGGCGACCTCGACATCTCTGACCATCTCACCATCATCGGTGCCGGCCAAGACCTCACCATCATCGATGCTGATCACATCGACCGTATCTTCCAAATCCACAATCCCGGCACAACCTTCCCCTACCCCACTCAACCCTCTTTAACCAATCAACAAGGAGAAGATATTGTCGTTAATCTATCCCACTTAACCCTCACCCGTGGATCTGGCTACTCCGCTCCAGGTGGCAGCGCCATCCTCCAATATAATGGCAAAACCACCCTCGACCATGTCCACATTACCCACAATGTCGGCCAGCGTAGCGCTATCAAAAACGAAGGCATTCTCACCATCACTCACTCCCTTATCGATCATAACAACAGCACCGGTATCACCAATAATGCCGGTGCCTCAACCTACATCTCGGCCACCACCATCGCCCACCACCAATCTTCAGCCATTTATAACCAGTCTGGTTATATACACATCACCCACGCCAACCTTCTCGCCAACGCACGCGCTGTCTATGGCTCTAATATCACCATCGATCACAGTTTCATCGCTTATAATACCAATGGCATCACCAGCCATAACCATTTACTCGTCACCAATAGCACCATCGCCTACAATCAATACCGTGCTATCGATACCTATCGCCCCGCCTATTTTCATCACAACACCATCGTCCATAACGGCACCGGAATTGACAGTTATGGCACTTATAGCAACAATATTATTGCCCACAATGAAACCAACTGCACCAACGATAACATGGACTCTTTAGGCTATAATTTAGTTGATAATGATGATTGTCAAACGCTCTCCCTCCCCACCGATTATACCCAAACCGACCCCCTCCTTGGTGATCTACAAACCAATTCACCCCGCCCCTTTTTCCCTCTGCTAACCGGTAGCCCAGCTATCAATCACGCCGATTGCGCCCAAAACACCCTCACCGATGACCAACGCAACACCCCTCGGCCACAAGGCCACGCCTGCGACATCGGCGCCTATGAATACGATGGCTCCCCCTTCATCATCACCCACGCTGATGCCTACACCTTCACCCAAGGCAACACCTTAACCATCTCCCCGCCCGGCTTACTCCACAATGACACCTACCACACCATCACCCCACCCGCTTTGCGCATCATAACGCAACCCGCCGTCGGCACACTCACCACCACCGCCACTGGCGGCTTCACCTTCACCCCCCCACCCACCTTTAGCGGTCTCCTCACCTTCACCTACGAACTCACCAGCGCCGACCTCTCCGACCAAGCCACCGCTCAACTCACCATCCAACCCCCTAAATGCTGGGCCACCTTCAACAATGGGACCACCACCTACATCTCGGCCAATGCCGACGCCATCAACTTAGCCATCAGCGACGCCCCTCCCCATGCCACCATCAAAATAGCTGGTCATTGCGCCGGTATTCAACAACAACCCGGCACCAACATCTACCAAACCATTCAACTGTACCAACCAGTCACCCTCCAAGGTGGCTACACCCACACCAATTGGCTCCAACCCAATCCCATCTACACCACCACCATCGATGCCCAAGGCATGGGCCGTCTCATCTCCATTAACAACGTCCCCACTACCTTTGCCAATCTCAATCTCATCAACGGCGCCGTCATCAACGGCCATGCCCCCGCTGTTATTCACTCCCCCAACGATGTCACCCTGCTCAACAGTACCATTCACAGCAATACCGGCAATCTCATCGACATTCAAAACGGCTCTTTAACTATGAGCCAAACCCACCTTTATAACAATACCGGCGCCACCACCCAAGCCATAAAACTCAATAACGCCTCTTGGTTCATCGACAACAGCACCATTCGGCACAATGATTACAACTTGCTCCTCTCAGCCACCAACAGCCCCGGCCACATCACCCACACCACCTTCCTCAGCAACAGCGGCGGCCTCGAACAAATCGGGGCCCCATTCACCATCCGCCACACCCTCTTCCAAGACAATACCCATATCCCCCTCATTGAATATGAAGACCACGCTTACCTCACCCTTGAATATTCCCGTTTCATCAGTAACAATCAAGCTTTAGCCGGTCACAGTCACACCACCATCAACCATTCATACTTCCACGGTCGCCAACACGGCACCGGTATCGTCTACTTCTCCAACTTCAACCTCTTCAACAGCACCATTACCAACTACGCGGCTGGCATCACCGATAGCGGCTACCATTCAGCCACCTCGCACATTAACAACAATACCATTTCCGGCAATATCGAATTTGGCCTCTATCTCCAATCTGGTTACCACCACCTAGAACATAACACCTTCGCTAACAATGGCACCAATCTATGGCTCGATCGCGCCGCCGCCGCTTTTTTTGTCCTCGATAACAACATCCTAGCCCAAGCAACCAACGCTAACTGTTCTGCAGTTCCCATCCACCGCTCCAGTTACAATCTCAGCGATGATAACAGTTGCCCCCTCGGCGGCCCCCAAGATTTGAACAATGCTGACCCCCTTTTAGCCCCTCTGCAAGACAATGGCGGCCAGACACCAACCCATGCCCTCCTGCCAGGCAGTCCGGCGGTGGGAACGGCCGTTTGCAACACCCTTTTCAACCACGACCAACGCGGCATCCCCCTCCCCCAAGGCGCCCTCTGTGACCGCGGTGCCTACGAATACAACCAAACCCCCTTCCTCCACACCAGCGGCCAAACCTACCCACTCACCCAAAACCGCTCCCTCTCTGTCCCCGCCACCGATCGCCACACCGCCACCCCCCACCACGGCCACAACCTCCAATTCCACATCATAGCCCCTCCCACCCATGGCACCATCAGCTTCCAACCCGATGGCGCCTTCACCTACACCCCCCACCCCGCTTTTGCCGGCACCGACCAATTCACCTACCGCGCCACCATTGACGAAGGGCTCGCCGCCACCGCCACTATCACCCTCGACATCCGCCCCCCCCAATGCTGGGCCCTCCGCACCGGCTGGACCAACCCGATTGGCACCCATGATGCCACCGCCATACAAATAGCCGCCCGCCAAGCACCAGCCAACAGCCAGATCAAAGTAGCCGGTCACTGTAACCAAGCCACATTTTACAACCACCAATACCAACTACTCTATATCGATAAACCGTTAACCGTCATTGGCGGCTACACCCTCACCAATTGGCTCACCCCCACCACCTTCACCACCTTTGACGCCCAACAAACAGGCCCCGTCATCTACATCACCCCCAACAATACCGTTACCCTCAAGAATCTGATTATCACTGGCGGCCACAACCCCTATGATTATCATGGTGATGGCATCTTTAACGGCACCAACAGCCATCTAACCGTCATCAATAGCCACATCACAAATAACCATTCAATCATTCATACCGATCAACGCGGTGGCGGCATCAACAATCTGGGTGTTCTCTACACCATCGACACCACCATCAAAAACAATTACCCGTTTGGGATTTATTCCGATGGCTCTTATGGTGGCAATATCCCCCCGCGCACCATCGATTTACAACGAACTGCTGTCACTCACAATTTAGGTGATGGCATCCACGCCCGCTACATAACCTTCAATATTCGCCATAGCGACATAAGCTACAACCATGGTATTGGCGTCTTCGGTGGCACAGGCCAATCACTTTACAACGAAATTCACCACAATCAAGATTCAGGTATCGTTGGGGCTGGTTTAGTTGAGGCCAACAATATTCATCATAATAACAATACCGGTATCATCAGCACGCGTGATATGGTGATTAGGAACAGTACGGTGCATCATAATAACGGCCGTTACGGCGGCGGCATCTCCCAATGCGCCTTCGACCCCCGCGCCCGCGTCCCCACCTGGCCCGCCATGTACATTCTCAACACCACCATCAGCCACAACACCTCACAAACATCAGGTGGCGGCATCTATAACTGTGATGGCTATAACACCCGCAACCAAATCTTCATCTCCCACTCAACCATCGCCTACAATGACAGCCAATCCACCGGTGATGGCATCTACAGCTACCAAGCGGATGTCAACTTCCAATATACGATTATCGCCCATAATGGGACCGTCAACTGTACCCAAACTGGCTCCTACGGTGACATGACCGCTTCCGGCTACTCCATCAGTACCGATGACAGCTGTCCCCAACACCCCACCGACCAAATCACCGACCCCCTCCTCGGCCCCCTCCGCAACAACCACGGCCCCTACACCCCCTACACCCCTGCCCCCACCCACGCTCTCCTCCCCGGTAGCCCCGCCGTCAACCAGATCCCCATCACGGCCACCAACTGCCGCCACGACTTCGCCACCGACCAACGTGGCGTCGCCCGCGACCACGGCCCCACCTGCGACATCGGTGCCTACCAAAGCCAACAATGGCTCCTCCACGCCCCCATCGTAACCTACGCCGTCACCTACGTCGAAGCCGCCACCGCCTACGTCCCCCTCATCGTCGACGGC
>DATHYN010000356.1:0-1221 GCA_035459145.1 Anaerolineae bacterium
TGTGAACGAGTCTTCAGGAATTGTGGATATGACGGTAAGCCCCACCGACCCCAACTTTATGATGATCACCTCGTGGGATTTTCAACGGAAACCTTGGGTAGTGCAGAGTGGTGGACCCGGAAGTAAGGTTTTTAAAACCACTGATGGCGGTAAGACCTGGAAAGAGATTACCAAAGGACTTCCCAAGCTGATGGGCAAAATAGGGGTGGACATCTCCCCAGCCAACCCTGAGGTGGTGTATTTGGCCATTGAGGCCTTGGAACGCGAAGGCGGTGTGTATCGTTCCAACGATGCGGGCGAAACCTTTGCACAAGTCTCCAACGATCCAACCACGTTTGCCCGTGCGTGGTACTACATGCACATTATTGCTGACCCCAATGACGAGGACGAAATTTGGGTGATGAACAGTCGTGCCATGAAATCCATAGATGGGGGTAAAACCTATACAGGTATGACGGGAAGCCATGTAGACCATCACGACATG
Organism: Anaerolineae bacterium; assembly: GCA_035459145.1. Taxonomy (GTDB): domain Bacteria; phylum Chloroflexota; class Anaerolineae; order Promineifilales; family Promineifilaceae; genus DATHYN01. The sequence continues at coordinate 485 of DATHYN010000356.1, forward strand.
TGGATCAATCCCAATAACAGCAATGTTATGGCCAATGCTAATGACGGAGGAGCCTCCATCACCTTCAACGGTGGAAAATCATGGTCAACCATTTACAATCAACCCACAGGACAGTTTTACAGGGCCATTACCGATAACGGATATCCCTATCGCGTCTACTCTGGGCAACAGGACAACAGTACCATCGCCATTGATAGCCGTGCCATGGATGCCGGAATTGGACAAATGCACTGGAATATTATGCGTGCAGGGGAATCGTCCACCGTGGCATTGGACCCCAACAATCCCAGATATATCTACTCTACCTATTTTGCGAGCCATTTTACGGAGTGGGACAGTAAAATCGATAATAACCGAATGGTGCGGCCTTATCCGGAGCGCATCAGTGGGGAGCAGCCCAAAAACCTAAAGTTGCGCGCCAACTGGAACGGTCCCGTAATGGTTTCGCCCCACAACCCCAATACCATTTACTACGGTTCCCAATACGTCATGAAATCTACAGACCGTGGGGTGACTTGGAAAACCATGAGTGAAGACCTTACCCGAAATAATAAGGACCATCAGGGCAAGGGCGGTATTCCCATTTCCAATGAGCAGATTACGGCTGAAAGCTACAATAACCTCTTCAACATTGAGGAATCGCCCCTGCGCGAAGGCGTTATTTGGGTAGGCTCGGACTGCGGTCTAGTGCACGTGACCCAAGACGGTGGCGAAACATGGACCAATGTTACCCCAAA
>DATHYN010000357.1:0-1299 GCA_035459145.1 Anaerolineae bacterium
CCCTTGCCGATAGAGTTCCGCCGCCTGTGCCGCCTGCCCCGCTGACCTAAAACACCGCCCCAAACGACCCAGCGTTAAACACCGTTGATAGCTTGGTTCATCTCCCAGTTGCCCAAGGATGCCCGAAAAAATCTCCGCCGCTGCCTGTAACTGCCCTTGCCCTTGCAGTTGTTCCCCCAGATTACTCTGCGCCAAATACCACTGCTCCGATCCCACTGCCCCCAGATGGTGCGTTTGCTCCGTCAGTTGCTGGCGATCCTTATTCATCCCAAAAACCATCAGAAACCTGCTGACCTTATCAACAAAATCCACCGCATAGTCCGTCTCCGCCGCCAAAGCCCCCCGCACCCCATAGAGCAAATTCGGCAGTTCCCGCATCGCTATAGCCCGCGCTTCATAGGGATTTTTCAGATCTTCAACATACAACCACCGCGACAGAGCATAGTACCGCTCCCGATGCCGCTCCATCAAAGCCCCCCTTCCAAAGGGGGGTTGGGGGGATTCTTCCCCACACTCATCCCACAGAGCCGGAGCCAACGTCGGATGAAACTTCAAATACGGCACAACAAAATTCGGTAAATGTTCCAGCGTGATCAACCCCGTCGCCACCAAACTATCCCGCAACTCCCGCCATGCTCCTGCCTCAAATTCCGTAATTGCCAGCAAATCATCCTCAAACGCCCCACCCTGAAACACCCCCAACTTCGGCAACAATTCCCGCGCCTGCCCATCCAAGCGATCCAACGACAACTGCAACGAAGCCCGTAGCGACTTATTCTCGTGATCCGGCAACTCATCCAAAACCCTTTCCAACCGCGCCCCCAACTCCCCAATCCGTCGCGTTTTCAACTGCCGCGCCAATAGCCCAATCGACAACGGATGAAAATCCACCCGCCCAAACAATTCAATCAAAGCCTCCCGTTGCGGCAACTCGATCCGTGGCTCCGGCGGCAATTTTACAAGGGCATTAAAATAATTCACCGCATCATCCGCAGACAAACCCCGTAACGGCATCGCAATATGCTTGCGCGTCCCCTGCTGCTCATAACCCACCGCCTGCAAATTCCCATCCCGCGTCGTCACAATCACCTTTACGCTCGATCCCGTTTCCGACCAAACCTTAGCCGCCGCCAACAGATCCCTTAACACATCCCCCGTCAACACCTCCAAATTATCCAAAATCACCAACAACCTAACCCGACTCTGCCAAAGATATTTCCGTACTGCATCGGCATCAATAAAACTCTGCTCCAACACCGTCGCCAACACCGAAACCCCATAGGACAACGCATCCGTCCC
>DATHYN010000358.1:0-42271 GCA_035459145.1 Anaerolineae bacterium
ATACTCTTAGATCCCTCCACTCCGTTTGCCCTTTTTGTGACTTGGAATGTATTGGTTAGTCAAAAAGCGGGCAAACTCCGGTCGGGAAGGGTTTTTCGAGGTGGGGATTTGATAGTTAGAATGAGTATGCGATTGCCCTGAACCCGTGGGTTTATAGCTTGGAAAGCAGCTTTATCTCCGTTATAATGTGTATCGATGCATTATTAATAGTCAGTAAAGGATAGAGGCGTGATTCCACAAATTCCCACGATTGATTTGGAGCCGTTGAATGAGTATTTAGGCCAAGTTAGTAGCCGCGGGCGGACGATGTTGTTACCGGCGTTGCATGAGGCGCAGAGGTTGTATGGGTGGTTGCCGCGGGAGGTGTTGGAGGTGATTAGTCGGGGGTTGCGGGTGCCGTTGGCTGATATTCATGGTGTGGTTGAATTTTATACGATGTTTTATAACGAGCCGATGCCGAAACGGGTGATTCGGGTATGTGAGGATCCGGCATGTCATTTAGCGGGTGGTGAAGGGGTGGCGGAAGTGATTGAGGCGTTGGTGGCGGCGGATGAGCGGGTGGCGTTTGAGCGGGTGCCGTGTTTGGGGATGTGTGAGTTGGCGCCGGTGGGTTTGGCTGGGGAGCGGCCGGGAGCGCATTTGAGTGAGGGGGTGGCGAAGGCGTTTGTGGCGGGGACCCATCCGGAGCCGAAGGCGGAGGTGTATGGGACGGAGCGGTTATTGACGATGCGGTTAGGGAAGGTGGATCCGTTATCTTTGGCTGATTATAAGGGGGCGGAGGGGTATGATGTTTTGCGGTGGGTGATGACGTTGGCCCCGGAGAAGGTGATTGAGGTGGTGGAGTCGTTGGGGATTTTGGGCCGAGGGGGGGCGATGTTCCCGTTAGGGCGTAAGTGGCATTTTACGCGGGGGGCGGCGGGTTCGCCAGCGGAGAAGCATATTGTGGCGAATGCGGATGAGAGTGAGCCGGGAACGTTTAAAGATCGGTGTTTGATGGAGGAGGATCCGTTTGCTTTGATTGAAGGGATGACGGTGGCGGGGTATGCGGTGGGAGCAGAAAATGGGTGGATTTTTGTGCGGGGTGAGTATCCGCGTAGTTTTGCGCGGTTGCAGGGGGCGGTGGAAGCGGCGCGGGCGGCAGGGTATTTAGGTCGTGATATTTTGGGGCGAAAGGGGTTTCATTTTGATATTGAGGTACGGTTAGGGGCGGGGGCGTATATTTGTGGGGAGGAGACGGCTTTGTTTGAAGCGATTGAGGGGAAACGTGGTTTTCCACGCATTAAGCCGCCGTTTCCGACGACGCATGGCTTGTTTCAACAGCCAACGGCGATTAATAATGTAGAGACATTGGTGGCGATGGTGGCGGGTTTGCGGGTAGGGCCTAAAAAGTGGCGGGCGTTGGGAACGGAAGGGTCGCCGGGGACGAAATTGTTCTGTGTGAGTGGGGAGGTGGCCAAGCCTGGTTTGTATGAGTTGCCGTTTGGGGCAACGGTGGCGGAGTTGATTGAGATGGCGGGTGGGTGTACGGAAGGGGAGGTTCAGGCGGTGTTAATGGGTGGGGCAGCGGGTGTGTTTGTGGGGCCGGAGCAGTTGGGGATGCCGTTGACGTATGAAGATGCGAAGGTGGCCAATGTGCCCTTGGGGTCGGGGGTGGTGATGGTGTTTGGGGAGAAGGCGGATTTACGGCAGGCGTTGTATCAGTTGAGCCGTTTCTTTGCGCATGAGAGTTGTGGTAAATGTTTTCCTTGTCAGTTGGGGAGTCAGCGGCAGATGGAGATTTTAGCGCGGGTGGCTGAGGGGGAGACGAAGGAGGGGGATCGGATTATGTTGGCGGATATTGGGTTTGCGATGACGGAGACGTCGCTGTGTGGGTTGGGGCAGACGGCGGCCTCGGCCGTCCTCAGCGCCCTCGATCAATGGCCGGAGTTAACCAAATGAGAGAAGGGGTATTACCAGTAGCTTACGTCAGCGTGACCAAAGGGGAAGCGCGGCCGATTGAGGCGGAGGTGGTGGATGAGGCGTTGTGTTGTATCTCCTTGAATGGGACGGAGGTGGGCACGTTTATGTGCTCGCCGCGCGATTTAAAGGAGTTGGCTTTGGGTTTTCTTTATAATGAAGGGATTATTCAGAGCTTGGCTGATGTGCGCCAAATACATTTATCGAAACAGTTGTGTGTGGATGTGTGGTTGCATGATACGGGGCGGGAGGTGCCAAAGCGGGCGATTATTACAGCGGGATGCGGGGGTGGTTTGACCTTTGATGATTTATCGGAACGGCATGAGCCGTTGCAGGGGCGGGCGGCGGCGGGGGAGGCGACGGCGGCGGAGTTGGCCGAGTTGATGAAGCAGATGCATTTGGGGGCGAGTTTGTATCAGCGGGCGCGGGGGATTCATACGGCCGCGCTGGCTCATCGGGATGGAATTGTGTTACAAGTGGAGGATATTGGGCGGCATAACTGTTTGGATAAGTTGCGAGGGGCGGCGTTGTTAGCAGGTATTGAGACGGAGGGATTGATTTTGTTGAGTAGTGGACGGATTAGTAGTGAGATGATTAATAAGGCGCGGCGGTTGGGGACACCGATTGTTTGTTCGCGGACGTCGCCGACGAGTTTGTCGGTGGGGTTGGCCGAGGCGTGGGGGATGACGATTGTGGCCTATTTGCGGCAGGATCGGATGCGGATTTATACGGGTGAGTCAAGGGTTGTGTGGTAAGGTTATGATGTCACCAGTGATTACACGGGCCGTTAAACAGGGTCAGCAACCGGGTGCGTTGGTGCATGTGGGGGAGAAGAAGGTTGATTTTACGGAAATCTCGATTATGGAGTATAACCGGGGGCATGATTTTCGGGAGTGGCAGACGGATGATGTGGCCGAGTTGGCGGAGATATTGCAAACGGATGATGTTAATTGGGTTAATGTGATTGGGTTGCATCAGGTTGAAATTGTTGAGCAAGTGGGGCATGTGTTTGGGGTGCATGATTTATTGATTGAAGATATTTTGAATACGGATCAACGGCCGAAATCGGAACGGTATGATAATTATATTTACTTGGTCTTTAAAATTTTGTATCTGGATGAGGAAAATGAAAAGCTGAAGACAGATCAGATCAGTATTGTGTTTGGTGATACGTTTGTATTGACATTTCAAGAGCAAAAATCAGCTTTGTTTGAGCCGTTGCGACGCCGGATTCGTCAAAATCAGGGGCGTATTCATCAAGCGGGGGCGGATTATTTGGCCTATGCGGTGGCGGATATTGTGGTTGACCAATATTTTTTGATTGCTGAATATTTGAGCAACACGATTGAAGCGGTTGAGGATGAGTTAGTGGAGGAGCCGACGCGAGAGACGTTACAGACGATTTTGCGTTTAAATCGCAACTTGTTGTCAGCACAGAAGGCGTTGTGGCCGTTGCGTCAGATTTTCAGTGAGTTGCAGCATATTGAATCGAATTTTGTTGATAAGAGCAATCATATCTATTTTCGGGATATTTATGATCATGTTTTGCATAATATTGATACGTTAGAGACGTTGCGTAATATCGCGGCGGGGATGCTTGATATTTATTTATCGAGCAGTAGTAATAAGATGAATGAAGTGATGCAGTTGTTGACGGTTATGTCGACGATTTTTATCCCGTTAACGTTTTTTACGAGTGTGTATGGGATGAATTTTAATTATATGCCGGAGTTGGCGTGGCGGTGGGGGTATCCGTTGTTGTGGGTGGTGAATATTGTGATTGCGGGTAGTATGTTGGTTTATTTTAAACGTAAGGGTTGGTTATAATTTAAAGTAGTAAGGGATAGGCGGTTATGGCAGAGAAAATGGTGACATTGACGATTGATGGGCAAGAGGTGACGGTGGCCGAGGGGACGACGATTTTGGATGCGGCGGCGCAGATTGGGATTGAGATTCCGGTGATTTGCTATCATCCTCATTTGACGGCGAATGGATTGTGTCGGGTTTGTTCGGTGGATGCTGGCTGGCGGGTGCAAGCGGCGGCGTGCGTGACGCCTTGTGCCGAGGGGATGGAGGTCAAAACGGGGAGTGAGGGGGTGAAGCGGGGGCGGCGGACGATTTTAGAGTTGTTGGCATCGACGGTGAATTTGGATGAGGCGCCAGAGATTTTGGAGCTGATGAATGCGTATGAGGCGGATGGGGAGCGGTTTGAAGGGGGGGCGCGGCGAGAGGCACCGGTGTATGATGATAATCCATTTTATGTGCGGGATTATAATCAATGTATTAATTGTTGGCGGTGTGTGCAGGTGTGTGCAGAGGATGCGCAGTTTACGTTTGCGTTAAGTTTTGATGGGCGGGGGTTTGGGACGCAGATTGGGACATTTATGGGGGATGGGATGATGGATACGACCTGTGTTTTTTGTGGGCAGTGTGTGGGGGCGTGTCCGACAGGGGCGTTGAAGTCGAAGCGGCAGGTATTGTTGGAGGAGGGGACGAATCCAGATGAGATTTTTTATCAGACGCGGCCGAGGTTTAAGCGGCGGCGGGATAAGTAGTGAAAAGGAGCAGTAGAAAATGATTAAGGCTGATAAAGTAGTGCGGACGACATGCCCTTATTGTGGGGTTGGTTGTCAAATGAATTTACAGATTAAAGATGGGTATATTTATAATGTAGAAGCCCCGTTTGATGCTGCGCCTAACTATGGGATGTTGTGCGTGAAGGGGCGGTATGGGACTGATTATGTGAAGCATCCGGGGCGGGTGAAGAAGCCGTTGATTCGGACGAATCGGGCCGAGGGGCGGAGTGCGGAGCCGATATGGCGGGAAGCGAGTTGGGATGAGGCGCTGGATTTGGTGGCGGATGAGTTGAGTCGGATTACGAAGGAGCATGGGGGGGATGCGATTGCGACGTATGCGAGCGCGAAGGCGACGAATGAGGACAATTATGTGTTCCAAAAGTTGGTGCGGGCGCTGTTGGAGACAAATAATGTGGATCATTGTGCTCGATTGTGTCATGCGGGGTCGGTGACGGGGTTGCAGTTGTCGATTGGGTCGAGTGCGATGTCGAATTCGATTGCGGAGATGGAGGAGTTGGATACGTTTATTATCACGGGGTCGAATACGACGGAGACGCATCCGGTGATTGCTAATTTCTTGAAGCGGGCGATTCGGAAAAATGGGGCGAAGTTGATTGTGGTGGATCCGCGGCGGATTGAGATGGTTGATTTTGCGACGGTGTGGTTGCAACAGAATCCGGGGACGGATGTGGCTGTTTTTCAGGCGATGGCGCATGTGATTGTGAAGGAGCAGTTGTATGATGAGTCGTTTATTGCGGCGCGGACGGAAGGTTTTCAGGATTATTTAGAGTCGTTGGAGATGTATACGCCGGAGTGGGCGGAGGGTGTGAGTGGGGTGCCGGCGGATAAGATTCGGGAGGCGGCGCGGTTGTATGCGGAGGCGGGCCGAGCGGCGATTTATTGGGGGATGGGGATTAGTCAGAGTACGCATGGGACGGATAATACACTTTCGTTGGTCAATTTGGCGTTGATGTGTGGTCATGTGGGGAAAGCGGGGACGGGGGTGAATCCGTTGCGGGGGCAGAATAACGTGCAGGGATGTTCGGATAGTGGGGGATTGCCGAATGTGTACACAGCGTATCAAGGGGTGGCGGATGATGAGGTTCGGGCTAAGTTTGAGGCGTTTTGGGGGACGCGATTGAATCCGACGCCAGGATTGACGGCGACGGAGATGGTTGATGGGGCGATGTCGAAGGCGGTGCGAGGAATGTTTGTGTTGGGTGAGAATCCGATGATGAGCGAGCCGAATCAGAACCATGCGCGGCATGCGTTGGAGCAGTTAGAGTTTATGGTGTGTCAGGATATTTTTATTAATGAGACGGGGATGATGGCGGATGTGATTTTGCCGGCGACCAGTTTTGCGGAGAAGGATGGGACGTTTACGAATACGGACCGGCGGGTGCAGAGATGTCGGGCGGCGGTGGCGCCGGTGGGGGATTCGCGGGCGGATTGGGATATTTTGTGTGATTTGGGGCGGCGGATTGAGGCGCGGTTGGGGAAATCGTTGGCGCATGGGTTCGATTTTGAGAGTCCGAAGGAGATTTGGGAGGAGATGCGGGCGGTGACGCCGGTGTTTGGGGGGATTGATTATGATCGGATTGAGCGGGAGGGTGGGGTACATTGGCCGTGTCCTGATTTTGATCATCCGGGGACGCCGTATCTGTTTACGGATGATTTTCCTCGAGGGCGTGGGCGGTTTTTGGAAGTGGAGTATGGGACGGAGTCGGAGACGCCGGATGAAGAGTATCCGTTTAATTTGAGTACGGGTCGGGTATTGTATCATTGGAGTGGGAGTACGATGACGGGACGGTCGCGGCTGGAGGAGGTTTATCCGGAGGCGACGTGTGAGGTGCATCCGGCGGATGCGGAGAAGATTGGTATCGAGACGGGGGATTGGTTAGCGATTCGGTCACGGCGGGGTGAGGTGAAGGCGCGGGCGTTGGTGACGGGGCGGTCGCCGCAGGGGACGGTCTTTTTGCCGTTCCATTTTGCGGAGGCGGCGGCGAATTTGTTGACGTTGGACAAGGTTGATGGGCGGGCGAAGATTCCGGATTATAAGAATACGGCGGTACAGGTGGAGAAGAGTGAGGCGCCGGAGGGGTGGGACGAGGGGTATGAACGGCCGTTATTAGCGCGTGGCGCGATTAAGGATCCGGTGCAGGTGCATTAATTAGTGAGAAGGGGGGGGAGTTGATGGTGGGGGAAAGGGCAGGTTTTGCTTGAGTTGGGGTTTGGTGATGGGGGTGTTTGGTGGTTTTGACGCGGATTTTGGGGATTGGGCGGATTTTTTTGTGTTGGTGGGGAGAGGAGGGGTGTTCAGGTTGGAAGGTTGGGGAGTGGATAGAGGGTATGTTTTGTCTGGAGTGGGTTTGTAAGTGGATTCCCGCGTGCGCGAGAATGACAGTTGTCGGGGGTTTGCTATTGTGATTGTGTGTAGGGGGTAGATTTGGTGGGTTTTGACGCAGATTTTGGGGATTGGGCGGATTTTTTTTTGTTGGTGAAAAGAGGATGTTTTTGCGGGGGTGCCCCCGCTTGAGCGTGAACGCATCGGGTTAGTTGGGCGCTTCTTTGAAGATAGTGTCGTTTTTTATAAGATAAAGGGGTGTTCAGTTGGAAGTCTGGCGATTTAGCAAATCGCGCCACCTCCAGGTTAGGGGGTTGATTTAGTAGTAAAATGGTAAAAAAAAGATTTAAGAGGATGCTTGGTGGGGCATGTGGCTGGCGAGGAGTTGTTTGTTGGTGAAGGCGTAGAGGGCGGTGAGGAGGTAGATGGTGCCGCCGATGATGTAGACGTAGCGGATGGGGATTTGGTCGGAGAGCCAGGCGAAGAAGAGGCCGGCGAACATGAAGACGGCACTGCGGAGCATTTCGCGGGTGGCGTAGACGCGGCCGAGTTGTTTGTCGGTGACGGTGGCTTGGAGGAGGGAGTCTTGGGCGACGTCGCGGATGGCGAAGGGGGGGCCGAAGAGGATGCAGATGATGATGGCGATAGGGATGTTGGGGGTTTGGGAGTAGGCGAGGGTGAGGAAGCCGACGAGGGCGGCATTGACGGCGATGATGCGGCCGGGATATTTTTGGAGCCAGTTGCTGGTTCTGAGGGCGATGAGGGAGCCGACAATCATGCCAGTGAAGTAGGCGGTGACTTGATAACCCCAGTCGGTGCTGTCGCCGTTGAGGGCTTGGGTGGTGAAGGCGAGGAGGAGGGCGGCGGTCCAGATGCCGTGGGGGAGGTGTTCGATGGTTTCCATGATGGTGAGGGGGCGGGCGATGGGATGTTGGCGGAGGTAGTGCCAGCCGGTGATGAAGGCTTGCCAAAAGGATAGGGCGTTATCGGGGTCGTTGTCATCGGTTTGGGGGAGAGGGGGGACGGTGATGAGGGTGGCAATGATGATGGTGAGGAGGAAGAGGAGGATGACGCCGAGAGAGATTTGTTGGAGGGTGAAGGTGAGGAGGAGCCAGCCGCCGAGGGTGTAGGAGATGGCGAGGAGGATTTGGGTGGAGGCGACGATGAAGCTGTTGGCGGAGACGAGTTGGTCTGGGGGGACGAGACTGGGGATGAGGGCGAGGCGGGCGGGTTTGTGGAAGACATCGGCGGCGGAGAGGGCGGCGAGGATAAGGTAGATGGTGAAGACGGGGATGGTTTGGCTATCTTGGAGGAGCCAGATGGCGAGACCGATGAGGAGGAGGCGAATGATGTCCATGCTGATGAGGACGTATTTGCGGGGGAAATGGTCGACGAGGACGCCGGCGATGGGGCCGAGGAGGAAGAGGGGGAGGGAGCGGGCGACCATGGTACCGGCGGTTTGGAGGGTGGAGGCGGTTTGTTCGAAGATGGTGACGAGGATGGTGATGGTGAAGAGTTCGAGGCCGAGGGTGGTGGCGATGGTGATGAGCCAGAGGTAGCGGAATTGTTTATTATGAAGCATGGTAGCTGTCCCTGTTTGTGGTGGAAATGGTTGAAGGTTTAGTCAGAGTTGTTTGTATTGTTATCGGCTGTTGTTGAGGAGGCTTGATTGGTTTTATCGAGTTGGTAGAGGGGGCGGAGGTGACCTTGTTCGAGGGTGAGCTCGAAGAGGGTGGCGAAGACGGCTACGATGCCGAAGATGGTAAAGAAACCGATGGGGCGGAGGGGGCCGTTAGCGAGTTCGGTGCTGTAGGTGAAGACTTGGTGGAGGTAGATGATGAGAATGATGAGGATGCTGGTGGCGAGGATGAGGGCGTAGTTGTCGAGGCGGTCGGTGTGGTGTTGGTGGTCGTGGTAGTAGGGGGAGAAGTTGAGGGCGTTGTGGAGCATGTTGCCATAGATTTCGGCCATGACGAAGAGGAGGATGATGCTGAGGATGGCGGCTTCGGGGAGGGCGAGGAGGAAGTAGTCGTAGAGGCCGTGGGCGAGGGTGGCGAGGCCGAGGCCGAGGAGGATGGCGGGGAGGACGGGGCGGGGTTGAATGAAGCGGGCGTGGGCCCAAAAGTAGCAGATGATGGTGGTATCGGCGAGGTGACCGATGGTGGAGAGGAGGAAGCGATTGAAGATGATACTGGGGCCATAGCTGGAGAAGTAGAGGGCATTTTCAAGGGTGGCGAAGCCGAGGGCGGAGAGGCTACCGTAGATGAGGAGGTCGATAGGTTCGTCGACTTCACGGCTGAAGAAAGTCATGATGATGATAACAGGGATAAATTTGGAGATTTCTTCAACGAGGCCGATGTGGATAATATTGAAGAAAAGGTCATTAAAGAAGCCGGTGCCGAGTTCGAGGGGCCAAAGGGCGTGGAGGAAGTCGGAGAGGATGAAGGTGAGGAAGGGGGAGAGGGCGCCGAGGCCGAGGGCGAGGAGCATGAGGGGGAAGGGTTCTTGTTCGAAGATGTCGATGCGCCAGAGGTAGAGGAGCCACATGGCGCAGATGAGGAGGGTACTGAGGATGGCGAGGCTGGTGTAGGGGATGTTGATGCGGCTGATGGTGTGGCGGAGATAGTCGAGAGGTTGGCGTTGGTGCCAAGCGAGCCAAGCTTGGACATCTGGGGTGAGGTAGAGTTTGGTGCGGTCGTTTTGGTAAAGGGCGGCGAGTTCGGTAGGGCGTTGTTGACGTTGGTAGAGGTCGGTGAGGTTAAAGAGGGCGCCGGTGATGTTGCCATCGATTTCGATTTCGCGCCAGAAGGCGGCCTCGGCCGCCTCATCTTGCTTTAGTTGAACGAGCACATAGCCGGTGGAGTTATTGAGGTAGGGGAGGTCACGGTTGTTGACTTGTTGGTAATGGTTGAGGGCGGTTTCGTATCGGGTTTGTTGGGAGGCGATTTGGCCGAGGGCGTAATGGCCGAGGTCGTGGGTGGCGGGGTCTTGGGTCAATGTTTGGTAGGTGGTGGTGAGAGTGGGGGTGACGGCTTGTTGTTCATCAAGGGGCATGGCGAAGTAGTTATTAATGTATTGGTAGTGGAGGGTAATGTTGGCTGGGTCGGCGTCGATGAGTTGTTGGTAGATAGGATGGGCATAGGTGGGGAGTTCAGCTTGTTGGAACAGGTCTAGTTGGGTTTGGGGGTCGGGGGGGAGGGTGGTGGGGTTGATGAGGTTGACGTAGAGGCCGAGGGCAATGGCCAGAAAGATGGCCCCGAAGAGAAGGGCGTAGTAGAGGATGTGGGAGGTGCTGAGCGGGTCTTCTGAAGAAGTGTCTTCTAAAGAAGTGTCTTCTAAACGAGGGTCATTTAATTGTAAGTTATCATCAGATTGTTCATTCATAAGGGGGATTATAGAGGTGGTTGGGATTGCAAGCAAGGTGGTTGAGTTAAGGGATTATGAAGCCATCGTACTGGTTGGTTAAGGGAGAAATTTACTGAGTAGTGGATAGGTTGACTTTTTGTATTTTATTCTGTACAATTCTGTTAATTATGGAAAATATTTGGCATTTATTTTATTTATCAGGATAAATTATGGAATTTGATGAAATTGACCGTAAGATAGTTGAGTTATTGCAAGAAGATGGGCGGTTATCGAATGCGGCATTAGCGGAGGCGGTGGGGTTAACGACCTCGGCCGTTTACGAGCGCACCAAGAAGTTGGAAAAGCGGGGTGTGATACAAAAGTATGTGGCCTTGGCTGATCCGGAGCTATTGGGGCAAGAGATAGCGGCCTTTGTGCGGGTGACGTTGGCCTATCCGCAGGGGATTGATTATTTGGAGGCGAAGGCGGAGTTTCGAGCGTTTTGTATGGCTGAAACGGCCGTTCTTGAATGCCATTCCGTAGCTGGCGAAGATTGTTTTATCTTAAAGGTACGGACAGGGACGACATTGCAGTTGGAAAAATTATTGGAGCGGTTACGTGGGGAGACTATTGTGGCCAGCACGGTGAGTAATATTGTGTTGTCGACGATTAAGGAGACGACCAAAGTGGCTGTTGGCTAGGGCTCTGTCAAGCATTATTATGTTTTTGTTAGGTCGTTCACCAGAGCTTCAACTGCTCTTTACGCTTTGGTGGTTATAAACAATTTTAGTTGTAGAGCATTGGTTATTGATGTGGCTAAATTATTGAAGGAAGGTGTGTGATGAAATGGCGTAATTTTGGTTGGTTGTTGCTCTTGGCAGCGTTATGGGGCCCTTCGTTTTTGTTTATTAAAGTGGCGGTGCATGAGATTCCACCGTTTACATTGGTGTGGGGCCGAGTGGGGTTGGCGGCGGTGGTGTTGTATGGGGTGATGCGGTGGCAAGGGTCAACCTTACCGGCATGGGGGAAGGTGTGGCAACATTTGACGGTGGCGGCCTTGTTTCATAATGCAATTCCGTTTGTGTTATTTAGTTGGGGAGAGCAATATATTGATAGTGCGTTGGCGGCCATATTGAATGGGACAACGCCGGTGTTTACGATTTTGTTGGCCCATTGGTTTGTAGCCGATGATCGGTTGACGCTGGCCAAAGTTGGCGGAGCGGTGTTGGGGTTTGCAGGTATTTTGGTGTTGATGTTGCCATCGTTGCAGTCGGGGGTACAGGCGACGACGTTGGGGTTGTTGGCGGTGACGGTGGCGGCCGCTTGTTATGGGGTGGCGATTGTTTATGCGCGGATGCATTTGCGGGGTGTCCCCCCCTTGGTGGCGTCGACGGCGCAGTTATTGGTAGCATCGGTGGTGATGGCGCCATTGTCGTTAGGGTTGGAGCGGCCGTGGCAGTTGGGTGTGCCGAGTGGGGCGGCGATTGGGGCGCTATTGAGCTTGACATTCTTCGGGACAGTGTTGGCTTATTTGATTTATTATCATTTAGTGACAACGGCTGATGCTAGTTATTTATCGATGGTGACCTATATTATTCCGATTTTTGGGGTGGTTTTAGGGGTCTCTTTTTTGGGTGAGACGTTAAATTTGGCGACGTATGTGGGTGGCGGCTTTATATTCTTAGGGATGATGAGTATTAATGGGCTGTTTCAGTTGAACTGGTGGCGGCGCAAGGGGGCATCGGTACCAATAAGTGGTGATTAGGGTGGGGGGAGCTTATTCTTACATAACTCCTACTGACAGAAATTGGTCAAATCGTTATAATGTTATATTGGGTCAACTATTTTTATATCATAGTTCGGCTTTGATTTGGCTGTTTTTCTAGTTACCCTTTTTGTGAAGAGATAATTGTAAGGGCTTATGTAAGGAGCAAAATGATGGCTGTGCGTGCAGAACGGGGTGAGGGAGGTGATTCGCAGGTTGAGGGAGGGACGTTGCGACGGTCGTTGAGTTATTTGACGCGGTATCCACGGTTGACGACAACGGCCGTTTTAGGTTTATTGTTAGCAACAGCGGCTCAATTAGCGGTCCCACAGATTATTCAGAACATTATTGATGTGATTACGAATAATATGACAGTCGATCAAATCGATTTGGCCGCGGCGGATCAAGCGTTGATTACGGCGATGGTGATGATTGTTGTGTTTGCGGTAGCGCGGGGGATATTTGCGTTTATCCAGACGTATACGTCCCAGGCGTTGTCCCATAATATCGCTTTTGAGTTGCGCAACGATATATTTTCGCAAATCCAACGTTTGAGTTTTAGTTATCATGATCAGAACCAGACGGGACAGTTGATGGTGCGGGCAACGGATGATGTGGAGCGGTTACGCGGATTTATCGGGCAAGGGGCATTGCAGGCGCTACAGGCGCTTATTTTGTTGGTGGGGACATTGAGCTTACTCTTTTTTACGAATTTGAAGTTAACGTTGTACATTTTGCCGATTTTGCCGATTACGATGGTTGTTTTTGGGTTGTTTGGGGTGAAGGCTCAGCCGTTATTCCGGGGCGTGCAAATGAAATTATCAACGGCGAATACGATTTTGCAGGAAAATTTAGCGGGGATTAAGGTTGTCAAAGCGTTTGCTAGCGAAGCGCGGGAACGGGCACGGTTCAGGCAAAGTATTGATGATTTATTGGAGCAGAGGTTGGTGGTGAGTCGGACATTATCATTTTTGTTCCCGACGATCTTTTTAGTGGCTAATATGGGGCAGGCGGCGGTGTTATATTTTGGGGGGCGGGAGATTATCGGGGGGACATTAACGGTTGGGGAGTGGCAGAAGTTCAGCATTTATTTGGTTTATCTGTTTTTTCCGATGGGGCAGCTAGGGTTTATCATCGGGATGATGGCGCAGGCGGGGGCGAGTGCGGAACGGATTTTCGAGATTATGGATGCGAAGAATGATGTGGAAGATAAGCCGGATGCGGTAGAGTTGGTGGATGTGAAGGGGAATGTAGTGTTTGAGGGGGTGACATTCCGGTATTTTGTGAGTGGGGAGGCGGTGTTGCAGAATATTAATTTTGAGGCCGAGGCGGGGCAGACGATAGCGTTATTGGGGACGACGGGGAGTGGGAAGACGACGATTATTAATTTGATTCCTCGGTTTTATGATGTGAGTGAGGGGCGGGTGTTAATTGATGGGCATGATGTGCGTGATGTGACCTTGGACAGTTTGCGGAAGCGGATTGGGATAGTGTTGCAGGAGACGACATTATTTGGGGGGACGATTCGGGATAATATTGCGTTTGGGCGGCCGGAGGCGACGATGGCCGAGGTGGAGGCGGCGGCGCGCGCGGCGGCGGCGCATGATTTTATCGTCTCTTTTCCCGATGGGTATGAGACGGCAGTGGGGGAACGGGGGACGACGTTAAGTGGGGGGCAGAAACAGCGGATCGCGATTGCGCGGGCGTTATTATTGAATCCACAGATCTTGATCTTAGATGATTCGACGAGCAGTGTTGATTTGAATACGGAGTATGAGATTCAGCAGGCGTTGGACACGTTGATGGCGGGGCGAACAAGTTTTGTGATTGCGCAACGGATTAGCACGGTGGTAAATGCTGATTTAATTTTGGTATTGGATCAGGGTCAAATTGTGGCGCAAGGGACGCATGAAACGTTGTTAGAGAATGAACCTATTTATGCGGAGATTTATCATTCGCAGTTAGATGATGATATGGTCGCAGCATAAGGAAGGTAAGGTGAAAGATGTTTGATAGACAGGCTCAGTTATTAGGGGTGGAAGTGCGTCAGGCGCGGAGTGTGCGTTCGACTTTGTCACGGTTATGGCAATATTATCGGGAGTATCGGTGGTTGGTGGCGGTTGCATTTTTGTTAATTGTGTTCAGTACGGGGGCGCAGGTGGTGGTGCCGGTATTGACGGGGCAGGCGGTTGATTGTTATTTGGCGCCGGTGGAAGGTGGGGGGGTGAGTTGTTTGTTTGGGGAGGCGACGACGACGGCCGAGCGGTTAACGGGTTTGGGTAAGTTGATTGGGTTGGTGGTCTTTTTATATGTGGGGGGGACGGTGATGACCTCGGTCCAATTTTATCTGATTTCAGTGGCTGGTTTTCGCATGTTACGTAATATCCGCGCGGATGTGTTTGCCCATACACAGCGGTTGTCGTTGGGCTATTTTACGGAACATGAGACGGGTGATGTGATGAGCCGGTTTACCAATGATTTGGATACATTGCAACAGATAATTAGTTTTGGGCTGGTGCAGGTTATTCAAGGGATTTTGTTTTTGGTAATGATTGTGGGGGCGATGTTTGCCAATCATGTGCCGTTTGCGATTATCAGTTTGGTGACGTTGCCTTTGATGTTTTTGGCAACGCAATGGTTGTCGCGACAAGCGCGGCGGGCGTTTCGTGAAGCGCGGAAGGAGATTGGGGCGGTCAATGCGGATTTGCAGGAGAGCATTGCGGCCGTGCGGGAGGTGCAGGCGTTTAGTCGTGAGGAGGAGAATATTGAACAGTTTGGGGCGGTCAATGCGGCCAATCGGGATGCAAATGTGCGGGCGCAAGCGTATAGCAGTGCATTGGCACCAACGTTAGAAGCGTTGTCTTACATTAACATTGCCATTGTGGCTGGGGTAGGTGGTTATGTGATGTTGCGTGATGGTATTTTGTGGGGGGCACCGATTTCGTTAGGGCTCATTGTTACTTTTATCAGCTTTGCGCAACAGTTTAATCGGCCGGTACAGCAGTTAGCGTTGTTGTGGGCTAATCTGCAAAGCGCGATTGCTGGTAGTGAGCGTATTTTTGATTTGTTAGATGATACGATGATGATTGAAGATAAGGCCGAGGCGGAAGTGATGCCACCGATTCAAGGGGATGTGGTTTTTCAAAAAGTATGGGCGGGTTACAAGCCAAATGAACCTGTGTTGAAAGGGATTGATTTAGCGGTGGAAAAGGGGGAGATGGTGGCGATTGTGGGGCCGACTGGGGCGGGAAAGACGACAATTATTAATTTATTGCCTCGTTTTTGGGATGTGACGGATGGGCAGGTGTTAATTGATGGGATTGATGTGCGTGATGTAACGCGCGACAGTTTGCGGCAACAGATTGGGTTGGTATTACAAGACACCTTTTTGTTTAGTGATACGATTATGAACAATATTCGGTATGGTCGGCCGGCAGCGACAGATGAAGAGGTCGTTGAGGCGGCGAAGTTGGCACGGGCGGACCAGTTTATTACTCGGTTACCACAAGGGTATGAGACGGTATTGGGTGAGCGGGGGACTGGTTTAAGCCAAGGTCAGCGTCAATTATTAGCGATTGCACGGGTGGCGTTAATGGATCCGCGCATCTTGATTTTAGATGAAGCGACGAGTAGTGTTGATACACGGACGGAGCGTCAGATTCAAGTGGCGTTAGATAAATTGTTGGCGGGCCGGACAAGTTTTGTGATTGCGCACCGCTTGAGTACGATTCGGAACGCAGATCAGCTATTGGTATTGAAAGATGGCCAGATTATTGAGCAGGGGACGCATGATAGTTTGTTGGCGGAGCAAGGTTTCTATTATGATTTGTATATGAATCAGTTTCGCCGTCAGGAAGAAAGTGAGAAAGATGTGGTGCGTTAAGAAGTTTTAAGTGCGGGGAATTAACTGTTTGTTTCGTCAATGTGAATGGGTGTAGTATAATTAAGACGAAATTGTTTTGTAAAATCCCATTGAGTGCTTTGTAGGCAACATTTTAAAATTTCTTTTGTCTGATGGAAGTTAAGAAAAGTTAAGTTACAAAGTCTTGAGTCGTTTGGAGAGTCATAATGAGTGATCGAAAAATACGAGTTTTAGTAGCCAAGCCCGGATTAGATGGGCATGATCGTGGTGCCAAGGTGATTGCCCGCATGTTGCGTGATGCGGGGATGGAAGTGGTTTATACCGGCTTGCGTCAGACACCGCAGATGGTGGCTGAAGCAGCGTTACAAGAAGATGTAGATGTGGTGGGGTTAAGCATTTTATCGGGGGCTCATATGGCGTTGGTACCACGCATTATGGAGTTGATGAAAGAGAATGATATGGAAGATGTACCTGTCTTTTTAGGCGGGATTATTCCAGATGATGATGTGCCTGGGTTAAAGGAGTTAGGGGTAACAGGGGTGTTTGGCCCTGGGGCACATTCGGCAGATATTGTGGCGGCGATTGAAGAGGCGGTGACTGGTGGATGAGTTGATAGCGAAGGCGCAGGCAGGTAATCGACGAGCGATTGCGCGGTTGATTACGCGGGTGGAGAATGATGAGGAAGCGGCGAAAACGGCCGTTACCACCTTATATAGCCAAACAGGCCAAAGCCACATCGTGGGTATCACTGGTTCTCCCGGTTCAGGCAAAAGTACATTGGTGAATGCGCTGGCCAAAGAGTTACGTCGCCGTGATTTGCAAGTAGGGATTGTGGCGGTGGATCCGAGTAGCCCATTTACGGGTGGGGCTTTGTTGGGGGATCGGGTGCGGATGCAGGATTTAGCCGGGGATAAAGGGATTTTTATCCGTAGTTTAGCCTCGCGAGGGAGTTTGGGTGGTTTATCGCGGGCGACGAGTGCGGTGGTTAAGGTATTAGCTGGGTCTGGATTTGATGTGGTGTTGGTGGAGACGGTGGGGGCTGGGCAGGCGGAGGTCGATATTGCTAATACAGCGCATACGACATTGGTCATTGAAGCGCCAGGGATGGGAGATGATATTCAGAGTATTAAAGCGGGTATTTTAGAGATAGCGGATATTTTAGTCGTGAATAAAGGTGACCGACCAGGCAGTAATCGGACGGTACGTTCATTGCAGACGATGTTGCATCTTAATCCGGAAGGGGGGACGATGCGGCATCATGGGCGGGTGATGCAGATGGCTAAGAATGATGATCCCGCTTATGAGTTACCGGAAGATGGGTGGCAAGTGCCGGTTCAGCGGACAGTAGCGACGGAGGGGGATGGTTTGCCGGAGTTAGTGGATGCGATTCAAAGCCATTGGCGTTATTTGCAAGAGAGTGGTGAATGGTTAGAACGGGAGAAGGAGCGTAGCCGGCAGGAGATTGAGCATTTATTGAAAGCTCGATTTATGTCACATTTACAAAAAGCGGTGGCGGCGAGTGAACAAGAAGCGATGGTGACGGCGGTGGCGGAGCGTGAATTAGATCCGTATACGGCGGTTGACCAACTTTTTGCGCGGGCAACGTTGCCAGAGGTAATGGATTAAACGAGTAAGGAGAGAGTTAAGTACTCATGTTTTACGGTGGCATCAAATTGTTCGCGGGATCGGGGTCGCAAGATTTAGCGGCCCGTATTGCTAAATATATTGATATTCCGTTGAGTAATTGGGATTTGATTGAATTTCCTAATGAAAATTTATTTGTGAAATTGCATGGGAGCGTGCGGGGGCAGGATGTGTATTTAATTCAGAGCCATGCACGGCCGGTGCATCGGACGATTATGGAGACGTTGATCGCGATTGATTGCTTGAAGCGGGATAATGCGGGGCGGATAACGGCCGTTCTGCCTTATTTAGCTTACTCCCAAAGCGATAAAAAAGATCAACCACGGGTCCCAATTACGGCCCGTTTGTTAGCGGATATGATTGAAGTGGCGGGTGCTGATCGTTGGGTGACGCTTGATTTACATGCGGAGCAGATTCAAGGATTTTATAAAATTCCCGGTGATTCATTAACCTGGTTCCATATTTTAGTGAACTATTTAGCTGAGAAGAATCTTAACGCTACTGTTGTGACGCCAGATTTAGGGTATGCTAAAAAAGGGCGCAATTATGCGGCGGCGTTGAATTTACCCCTCGCTTTTGTCGAAAAGCGACGGGCGGGGAATAGTACGGAGCGTGAAGCACTGAGCTTGATCGGGAGTGTTGAAGGGCGTGATGCGATCATCGTTGATGATTTGGTTGATACGGCTGGTTCAATCAAACAGGCGGTTGAAGTGGTGAAAGAGCAAGGGGCCAAAGATGTCTATGTTGCGTTCACCCATCCGGTGTTGTCCGATCCGGCGACGGAGCGGTTGCGTCATTTACCAATCAAAGAGATTATAACCACAGATACTTTGCCTATTCCACCGAGTAAGATGTTACCTAACATGAAGATTTTAACGGTGGCACATTTATTGGGTGAAGTTATTTTGCGTTCGCATGAAGGGCGCAGTGTGGGGGAATTGTTTAATGAGTAGAAGGGTATATGTTTAAGAAATTAATGAAGCTTGTGGTGGGGGATCCGACAAAAAAATTATTAGATAGCTTGCAACCGATTGTTGATCAGGTTGCTAGTTTGGAACGTGGCTTGGAAGCGTTGGATGATGAGGCGTTACGGGGGAAGACGGGCGAGCTTCGTCAACGGCTGGAAGGTGGCGAAACATTAGATGATTTGTTGCCTGAGGCGTATGCAGTGGTGCGAGAAGCGTCACGGCGGACAACGGGTTTGCGTCATTATGATGTACAGATTATGGGTGGTACGTTGCTTCATCGGGGGGAAGTGGTGGAGATGCGTACTGGTGAGGGGAAGACGTTGGTGGCGACCTTGCCGTTATATTTGAATGCGTTAGCGGGGCGTGGGGTTCATTTGGTGACAGTCAATGATTATCTGGCTCGTCGTGATGGTGGTTGGATGGGTAATATCTTCCACGCTTTGGGTTTAACGGTAGGTTGTATTGGGCCGCAGCGGTTTTCGGCGTTGTACGATCCCGATTATGTGAATCCAGGGGCGGAGTTAGAAGATGAGCGGTTGGTTCATTGGCGGCCGGTATCACGGCGGCAAGCGTATTTGGCTGATATTACTTATGGCACGAGTAGTGAGTTTGGGTTTGATTATTTGCGTGATAATATGACGCAACATCCCAGCAACTTGGTACAGAGAGAGTTATATTTGTCAATTATCGATGAGGTCGATAATGTGTTAATTGATGAGGCGCGGACGCCGTTGATTATTTCGGGGCCAGCGCCGCAATCGGGGAAGGAGTATAGTCGGTTTGCGAAGTATGTGAAGGGGTTGAAGGAGAATACGGCCGAGGAAGACGAAGAGCCGAATGGTCATTATGATTTGGATGCGAAAAGCAAGAGTGTGACGTTAACCGAATTGGGTATGGAAGAGGTGGAGAAACGCATTCCGGAGGTTGATGTGACTGCGGGTGAGAGTTTATATGATCCGCAACATTTTCATCTGACCTATTATTTAGAAAATGCGGTAAAAGCGGAATATTTGTTTCATCGTGATCATGAGTATGTGGTGCAAGATGGGGAAGTGATTATCGTTGATGATTTTACCGGTCGTTTGATGCCAGGTCGTCGTTTTTCGGAGGGGTTGCATGAGGCAATTGAGGCGAAAGAGGGGGTCGAGATTCAGCGGGAAACGATTACAGTGGCGACAATTACGTTACAGAACTATTTCCGTTTGTATGAGCGTTTAGGGGGTATGACGGGGACGGCGGTGACAGATGCGGAGGAGTTTGCGGAGATTTATGAGTTGGGGGTGACGCCGTTACCGACGAATGTGCAGTATATTGTTGATCGGGGGACGATGGGATTGATTGAAAAGCGGACGAAGTTAGAGAATGCGGAGCAGATTGCGTATCTCGACCCGAAGACGAATGAGCCCGCATTTTTCAAACGGACCGATTTTCCGGATCAGGTTTATAGTAGCACCGAAGCGAAAGATAAAGCGATTGTCCATGAGGTGAAACGGATTTATGAACAGGGGCGGCCGGTGTTGGTGGGGACGACATCGGTGGAGCATTCGGAGTTGATTCATAAGTTATTGAAGCGAGAGCGGGTGCCGCATAATGTATTGAACGCGAAGATTCACCAATCGGAGGCGTTGTTAGTGGCGCAAGCGGGGCGGCGGGGGATGGTGACGATTTCAACGAATATGGCGGGTCGTGGTACAGATATTTTGTTAGGGGGTAATCCAGAAGGGTTAGCGGCGGAGATGATGGAGCGGGTGTTGTTTGATCGCAATTTATTGACGCAGTTGGCGGCCGAGTTGTTGCAATCGGGGCATGATGCGGCGATCAAGATGGCGACTAAGCATAAGCAGTTGAGTCCAGAATTAGTACCGGCGTTAGAAAAAATGAAAGCGGAGTATGATGAAGCGTTAGCTGAAATTGAAGAGGTGCAAGTAGCGGGTTATTTAGCGCGGGTATTACAAGAGCCATATGATACGGATTACAATACGTTGTTGCAGGTGGTGCGTTTGGTACGTGTAAATCGGTTAAATGGGGCGCGGTCCTTTTTGCAAGAGCGGGGTATTGATACCGCCTTAGTGGAAGAGGTTCTGCGGCTGTTTGGCGTGTATTCACGGTATCAACAGGCGTCGCAAGACACGCGGCAAACGGCCGAATTTTTGGCGGAGCAGTTGTTTGAGCAGCATTATAATGCGCGGGCGGCCTTGATTCGGGCTGTTTTAGGGGGGAATGATGCGGAAGCGAAATTATTGACGGAAGAGGTGCCGGGGTTGCCGGCGACGTTGATTGAGCATATTCATGGGTTGGTGGCGGACACGGCGGCCGAGCGCAAGGCGGTGTGGGATTTGGGTGGTTTGCATGTTGTTGGTTCGGAGCGGCATGAGTCACGCCGGATTGATAACCAGTTGCGGGGGCGGGCGGCACGGCAAGGGGATCCTGGTTCTTCACGCTTCTTTTTGTCATTGGAAGATGATTTGATGCGTCGTTTTGGTGGTGATCGCTTACGGCGTTTGATTAATTCGATCAATGTTGATGATATGCCGATTGAAAATTCGGTGTTAGATCGGTTGATTGAGAGTTCGCAAGAGCGGATTGAGGGGTATAACTTCGATATTCGCAAGAATTTGGTCGAATATGATGATGTGATGAGCCAGCAACGGGAAGCGATTTATGAGGAGCGGCGGGCTATCCTGATGAGCGATACCGAGGATGGGGGGCATGACGAGCGGATTGATGCTTGTTTTGAGATGGTCATTGAAGATTTAGTGGTTAACTATCTAGAGAATTATGTTGAGTTTGCGCGGGAGCAGATTCAAGCAGCGGTGCAAGCATTTAGCACGGATGCGACGGATAGTATCAATTTAAATGGGGTGATTAATCGGTTGCGGCGGTTACTGCCGACGATTTTGGAAGTTGATCGTGATGAGTTAACGGGGTTGAAACCAGCTAAATTAGAGCAGAGATTGGTTCGTTTAGCGCGTGAGAATGAAGAGTCTGGTCAGAACTTGTACCAGTTGGTGCAGGAGATGGGGCGTTTCTTGCCTTTGTTGCCGGCGATTCCGAATTTGGGAGCGATTTTGACGAGTCGCCGTGGTGGTTATTTGCAGACACGGGACAACATTCGTCGGGACTTTTTAGCTCAGGTAGAAAGTTTGTTTGATTCTTTTTTGGCCGAGTATGTGAGTGCGGAGCAAAAGCAAGCGATTTGGGAGCGGGCCAAGAATGGGATACGGCGTTCTTTTGACCAATATACGGTTGAAGGGGTGCCGATGGAACGTATTCGGGAACAGCAGAGTGATTTTCGGCGCGAAGTTGATGATGTGTTACGGACGTTGTTAGTTGACAGTTTGGCTGCGTTAGATAGTGACCAGATTGAGAAGGCGTTGTTAGCTTATACGAAGAAACAGCGTGAGTTATGGCGCGAACGGATTGGTGAAGAGCAGTATAAAGATTTCCAACGGTTGCTCTTGTTATCGGCGATTGATCGTGAGTGGCGTGATTATTTGACGGCGATGGATGATTTGCGGCGTGAGATCGGGTTGGAAGCGATTGCACAACGTGATCCGAAAGTGGAATATCGGCGGCGGTCATTCCAGATGTTTGCTGATATGCGTCACAACATTGATACGGATGTGGTCGAGCGTTTCTTCCGTCAAGTGCAAAGCCATCAACAATTTATTAAACAACAAGAAGCGCAGGCGGCAAAGCAGTTAAAGGCGAGTCAGTCTGGTTATACGGTTGTTGAGCGCAATCAAGGGAAGGGGCAAGAAGTCCGCCGGGATATTCCTAAAGTTGGTCGGAACGATCCTTGTCCTTGTGGCAGTGGCAAGAAATATAAGCAGTGTCATATGCGTAAAGATCAGAAAGTTTAAGTTGTGGTACAGATTGTCAACGGTGAGAATTGGTATTCCCGTTGACAATCTAGCTATAAAGCTGTATGTTTAACAAAATCAGCATTCAATTCAAGAAGAGGCATTTGAGTGGCAGAGCAAAACAACAGGTTGGATGATAGCGGTGAATTAGTTCAGTTACAGCAGTTACACCAAGAGATGCGTCAAGCGAGCGATTTCGAGCAAGTTGTCAATTTTGTTGAGGCGTATTTAGGGGGGCGTTTGCTGTGCGATGAAGTGTTGGTCACGAGATCTGTTAGCGGAATTGATGATGAGCAGGGTCAAATTTCCTATACGTTAGGTGAGTCGGCTTGGCATTTAGTGGTACGGCGAGAAGAAGCGTTTAATCATGCCGAAAAATCGCTGTTGCAACTAGTGAGTAGCCTAATGGCCACAGTGCCAACCTTTCCGAGGTCAGTGATGCCGACGTCGCCATTGCCGTTTTTGGAACTTGTGGGGCAGAAGTTGGGGGGGACACCATCATTACCTGATGTTTTAGCGACGATGGAAGAAGAGTTTGGCGCTTATTTTCCTGAAATTCAAGTTGAAATTTGGTTGTTGGATAGAGGGAGTGGGTGGCAGTTACGGGCGGTAGCCCCATTGGAAGATAATGATGATAGCAGTGGTAAGCCAGATATGTCGCAATGGGAGCAAGTGGTAGAGGGTGATGAGCCATTTATCTTGTTTCATACAAATAATGATGGGACGGCGAATGAGATATTATTTCCCTTGAAAGGCGTAGAGCATAATTATGGCTTATTGCGAGCTATTTATGTTGGGGAGCGGGTGCCATCACGTGCCGACCGTAATGCGTTGACTTTGTTGACGAATTATGTGGGTATGGCGCTTCATCAGGATGAGTTGACGAAGTTGACTTTTCAGCGGGCGCGACATTTAGAGACGATTTTCCGGGTAACGGAATCGGCCCGTTCATTACAGTTGTTGGAGCCAACATTAGCTGAGATTCATGCGCAGTTAGCGGCGGCGTTTCAGACGTCGACCTGTTATTTGGCCTTATTAGATGAGAAGGGTGAGCAAATTCATTTTCCTTATGCGACGAGTTCTGGGGATGTGATTGAACTAACACCGATTAAGATAGATGATCCGACGAGCTTAACGGCATGGGTGGTACGGCAAAAAAAGTCGTATGTGACAGGTGGTTGGGTTAAGGATCCGGCACCGGTGCCAGGTATTTCGGCGGGGTCAAATGTGGTACAGGCGATTATATGTGTACCGTTATTGATTCAAGATAAGGTTTTGGGGGCGGTGGCGATACAGAGTGAAGATCCAGATGCTTTTGATGAGCGTGATTATCAGTTATTGGAGACGATATCTGATCATGTGGCGATAATTATTGATAATGCGCATTTATATAGTGAGACGCAGGCATCGATGGAGGCAATTAGTCAGCATCATCAAACGGCCGTTACCCTAAACAAAGCGATTACAGCAGTCAATGCCTCTTTAGATTTACAAGAAGTGCTTGATCAGCTATTAACCGCTTTAAGTGAAGTTGTGCCGTGTGATGTGGCGAGTATTGCTTTAATCGATGATAATCAGCCAGTCCTATCCGCTTTTTATCATCAGCCCGATAGCAAATTAACGGCTGATATGGCGCAAGGTATTATCATTGATAGTTATTTTGTGCGCCAAGTGGTGGAAACGCAAAAGATGGTGGTGTTAGATGATGTGCGGGTAGAGTCTGATTGGGTGCGACGGGAGGCTGGCCCACAGGTGTTATCATGGATTGGCGCCCCCTTGTTAGTGCAAGATGAGGTGGTGGGGGTGTTGATGGTCGATAGTATGGAGGCGCAGACGTATGGGCTACGGGAGCAAGATATTGTGTTTGCGTTGGCGTCACAGGCGGCGGTAGCGGTGCATAATGCGAGTTTGCATGAGGAGGTACAGCGTCAATTAACAGAGTTGACGATTATGTATCAGGCGACAGCGATGATGACGGCTGAATTAAATGAGCAAGCGGTTTTAGAGACGGTGGCGCGAGAGATGGTGCGGGCGTTAGCGGCGGATGTTTGCACTGTATTTATTTGGCAGAAGGGGCGTGATCGGTTGAGGCCGGTAGCAACCTATGCGGCAGAAGCGCATAAACAGTATGGGGTGATGCGTTTATCACAGTTAGAAAGTTTTGAGCCTTTGCGGACAGCGTTTGATTTACAGCAGGTGTATGAGTTGGGGAGTGGTGAAATATCAACGGAAGAGCGGAAATGGTTGACGAAGATGGGGTTGGGAACGGCATTAGCGATTACGTTGCATTGGCGAGGTGAGAGCATTGGGTTATTGATGATAGGGCAGGAGGCCGAGCGGTATCAGTTTAAGCGACAAGAGCGAAAATTAGCGTTAAATTTAGCGGGGCAAGCGGCGGTGGCGTTGGAGCATGCACGTTCTTATACAAAAGCACAACGTCGGATTCAAGAGTTATCGACTTTCCATGATATTTCATTACGGATTAATGCGTTACATGATATCAATGATGTGTTAGATACGTTAACGGAATCAGCCTTAGAGTTAGTGGATGTCAATAATATACATATTTATCTGTATAATGAGCAGAATGATGAGTTCACGATTGGGGCGGCTTTGTGGCGTGATGGGCGTAAGACGCCGGCGACGACGGGGCCGAGAAAAGAGGGTATTACGGCGACAGCAGCCCGTAAGCGAGAACCGATTATTATTAACGATGCGCATAATCATGAGTTATTTCGGTCGGGGCAAGCGTTATCATGGGGGATTGAGGCGATTGCGGCTTTTCCTTTAATTTATAATAACGAAGTAATTGGGGTGTTGACGGCGACTTATGTGACGCCGCATCATTTTAATCAAGATGAGATTTTATTATTGCGGTTGTTGAGTGATCAGACAGCAGTAGCGGTTGAGAATGTGCATTTATTGGGAGAAGTACAGCGACGGTTGGCCGCGTTATCTGGTTTGTTCGATTTAGCCCAGCAGGTAATGGCTCATTTAGATTTACAGGCGGTGATGAATACGACGGTGGCGTTGTTGCAAGGGTTTTTGAAAGCGCGGGCGACGTCGATTGTGGTTTTACATGAGAATGATGAGTTGGTGGTTGAGGCGGCGGTGGGGATTGAGAAGCGGTTCCATCAGGTATCGATGAAGGTGGGAGAGGGGGCGTCTGGCCGAGCAGTGCAGGAGCGACGACCAATTTATATTCGTGATACGCAAGCGGATCCTAATTTTGTGTTATTTGATACACGGGTGCGCAGTTTGTTATCGGTGCCATTGATGGCACGGGATGAGGTTTTAGGAGCGATGGCGGTTGACAGTGATCGGCCGAATGCGTTTGATGAGTCTGATATTCAGTTTATGACGGTGGCGGCGACGCAAGTGAGTACGGCGTTGGCTAATGCGCGATTGTATGAAGAGGTACAGACGCGGGCGGAGAAGTTGGCCGTGGCTTATGAAGAGCTCAAGGAGAATGATCGTTTGAAAGATGAACTGATTCAAAATGTATCTCACGAGTTGCGGACACCATTGACATTTGTGAAAGGGTATGTTGATCTGTTGTTAGATGGGGCGATGGGTAATTTACGTGATGATCAGAAAAATGCGTTGCGGATTGTGTCCACAAAAACAGACGAAGTGACACGATTGGTATCAGACATATTTACATTGCATGAAGAAAATTTGAAGATGGAGCCATTAGAATTACGTGATTTAGTACGAGCGATTGTGGCCGATTATAAAGTGCGTGATCAACTCAATGATATTGAGCCGCGGGTGATAGGGCATTTACCGGAGTTAGGTAATACGTTAATCGAAGGGGATAAAGGGAGATTGACCCAAGTTTTAGGCAATTTGCTTGATAATGCATTGAAGTTTAGTCCTGAAGGGGGGACGGTGGCAGTGCATTTAATGATTCGTGATGAGTCGAATGATTGTTTGATTGAAGTGCGAGATGAGGGGATTGGTATTCCTAAAGAGAAGTTGCCACGTATTTTCGATCGTTTTTATCAAGTGGATGGTAAATCAACACGCCGTTTTGGCGGGGCTGGTATTGGTTTAGCGCTGGTGCGCAAGCTTGTTGAGGCTCATGGTGGTACAATATGGGTTGATAGTGAAGAGAATGTAGGCAGTACATTTTCTTTCACAATACCCTTATTAGATAATGAGGCCAATAGCCAGTCAGACAATAAAACCCAGGATTAGGTGGCCAGAATGGCAAGTCGAACCCTTAGCAATCCAGCAATTTATGCACACCTAAAGCAATTGCCTAAAATTGATTTACATAGGCATCTTGAAGGGTCTTTGCGTGTGGAAACATTATTTGAGATTGCCCGTCGTCATAACATGAGTTTGCCAACGACGAATATCGATTTATTGCGTCCGCATGTACAAGTGTTGGATGATGAGCCTGATTTTCAGAACTTTTTATCAAAGTTTAGTGTTTTGCGCCGTTTTTATCGGAGTGAAGAGATTATTATGCGCTTGACGTATGAAGCGGTGGCGGATGCGGCTCGGGATAATGTTCATTATCTGGAGTTGCGGTTCAGTCCCCAAGCGTTGGCGCGGTTACAAGGGTTTTCGTTTACGGATGTGACAGATTGGGTCATTGCGGGGGTTGAGCAGGCGCAGGCGGAATTTGGGATTCAGGTAGGGCTTATTGTGACCTTGTTGCGGCATGAGCCGGATTTGTCACATGAAGTTGCGGCCTTGGCGTTTAGTTTGCAAAATCATATAGTGGGTTTAGATTTAGCGGGGGATGAAGTTAATTTTTCGGCCGAGCCGTTCATCGATATTTTTCAAGAAGCGGAACGGTTAAAGATGGGGATTACGGTTCATGCGGGTGAGTGGTGTGGGGCGGAAGAGGTGCAATATGCGTTAGAAAATTTACATGCGATGCGGTTAGGGCATGGTGTGCGAATTATTGAAAATCATGATGTGGTTCAGTTGGCAAAAGCGCAAAATATAGCCTTTGAAGTTTGTTTGACCAGTAATTTACAGACGGGGGTGGTGAAAGATATGGGGCATCATCCATTGGGAGATTTGTTACAAATC
Organism: Anaerolineae bacterium; assembly: GCA_035459145.1. GTDB lineage: Bacteria > Chloroflexota > Anaerolineae > Promineifilales > Promineifilaceae > DATHYN01. The sequence goes on from DATHYN010000358.1 coordinate 27,373, forward strand.
GGGTTGTTGGCTACGGTTAATACAGATGATCCGAGTGTAAGCAGCATTAATTTGACGGATGAATATTATTTGGCAGTTAGCCGATTGAATTTAAAATATCACCATATGCGCAAAATGTTGTTTAATGCGGTGGCCGCCACTTTTTTGCCACCAGCTAAACGGGAAGCTTTGCAACAACATTTTGAAGCGTTTTGGCCACAAGATGAGCCGGCGGCGTGGCGAGAAGCGATGCTAGGTGATAGACAATAACTTTGAAAATAACCTCACGTTTTAGATAAGGAGAATTTATTATGGCAGTCCACCCATTGGCAGGTCAACCTGCACCTCGTTCTTTGTTTGTTAATATTCCACGTTTAATGAGTGCGTATTATACAGAAAAGCCTGATCCAGAAAATGTGGCCCAACAAGTTTCTTTTGGGACATCGGGGCATCGAGGGACATCGATGGCGGGGACATTTAATGAGGACCATATAGCGGCGATCACGCAGGCGATTTGTGAGTATCGGGTGGGGGAAAAGATTAGTGGGCCATTGTATTTGGGGATGGATACGCATGGGTTGTCGGAGGCAGCTTGGGGGACGGCGCTTGAGGTTTTGGCGGCGAATGAAGTGACGACGATGATTCAGGTGGGGCGGGGATATACACCGACGCCAGTGATTTCACATGCGATTTTGACATATAATCGTGGGCGGAAAGAGGGTTTGGCGGATGGGATTGTGATTACACCATCCCATAACCCACCTAACGATGGTGGTTTTAAGTATAATCCGCCATCAGGGGGGCCAGCTGGTGGGGAAGTGACCGGTTGGGTACAAAAGCGGGCTAACGAGTTGTTGATGGCGAAATTGGCGGGGGTGAAGCGCATTCCGTTGGCCCGCGCATTGGCATCGGATTATGTGTTGGAGCATAATTTTGTGGGGCCGTATGTGTCTGGTTTGGGTGGTATTATTGATATGGAAGCGATTGCGGGGGCGGGGTTGAAGATTGGGTGTGATCCGATGGGAGGCGCGGGGATTGCGTATTGGGAGCCGATTGCGGATCGATATGGGCTCAATTTGACGGTGGTGAATGATCGGGTTGATCCCACATTTTCATTTATGACGGTGGATAAAGATGGGAAGATTCGGATGGATTGTTCATCGCCGTATGCGATGGCGAGTTTGATTAAGTTAAAAGATAAGTTTGATATCGCGTTTGGGAATGACCCTGATTATGATCGGCATGGGATTGTGACGCGTAGCCATGGGTTGTTGAATCCGAATCATTATTTGGCGGTAGCGGTACAATATTTGTTTAGTCATCGGCCGTTGTGGTCGGCGGAGGCGGGGATTGGCAAGACATTGGTATCGAGTTCGATGATGGATCGGGTGGCAGCTGATTTGGGGCGTGATTTGATTGAGGTGCCGGTGGGTTTCAAATGGTTTGTGGATGGTTTGTTGAGTGGTGCTTACGGGTTTGGTGGGGAAGAGAGTGCGGGGGCATCGTTCTTGCGGCGTGATGGGCGGGTGTGGTCGACGGATAAGGATGGGATTATTATGGATTTGTTAGCGGCGGAGATAACGGCCGTTACCGGCAAAGACCCCGGCGAGCATTACGCTGATTTAGAAGCGAAATTTGGAAGTCCTGTGTATCAACGGCTTGATGCGCCGGCGACACGCGAGCAAAAAGCGGTGTTGAAGAGTTTGTCGCCGGAGATGGTGACAGCGGAAAGTTTGGCTGGTGAGCCGATCACAGCGAAATTAACGAAGGCACCGGGGAATGGGGCGGCGATTGGGGGATTGAAAGTGACCACGGCCAATGGTTGGTTTGCGGCACGGCCATCGGGAACGGAAGATATTTACAAGATTTATGCGGAAAGCTTCAAGGGTGAGACCCATTTGAAGATGATTCAAGAGGAAGCGAAAACGATTGTGCAGTTGGCCTTGACGGCGGCGGGGGTGTAAAGATGGAGCAAAAGAGTGGTTTAGAGTGGAAGCGTGGCTTGATTTTGGGTGGGGGGGCGTTGGCTTTGTTGATTGGTTTTGGCGTTGCTTGGTGGTTGGCCTCACCGTTATGGCGAACGGACGCAGTGGATGAGGCGTTTCCGTTTACGGTGCCGAGTGAGGGGGAGATTGAGGTGATGACGGCGGCGGAGGCGGCGGAGGCGGCCGAGGGGTTGATGGCCGAGGTGATGGCGGCGGGGATGGAGGAGATGAGTGAGGGGGAGGTGGCCGAGGTCGAGGGGGCATTGATGATGATGGCGGAGAAGATGCCGGACCGAGAGATGGCCGAGGCGATGCCGGCTGATGTGTGGGAAGTGGCGCGTAGCGGTCAGTTTAGGGATGCGGATCAGGCTCATCGGGGGAAGGGGGTGGCCACGATTTATCAGCAAGGAGAGGCACGGGTGTTACGGTTTGAAGATTTTGAAGTAACGAACGGGCCAGATTTGCATGTGTTATTGGTAGAAAATGTGACGGCGACAAATCATGATGGATTGGGGGCGTATGTGGATTTAGGGTCGTTAAAGGGGAATGTGGGTAATCAGAATTACGAAATTCCGGCTGATGTTGATTTAGATAAGTATAGTGGGGTGATGATTTATTGCCAGCCGTTTCATGTGGTGTTTGCGACGGCGGATTGGGATTAGTTTAAGAGAGTGGGATGGGTAGGTCTATGTGACAGGGGATTTTGTGGTTAGTCAGTGGCGGAGGCGGCGATGGTGGCGATTTGGCGGCGTTGGGGGTTGTAGATGGTCCACAGATAGGCGCCCCACCATTCGAAGCCTGGTTCGAAATAGTTAGACCAGGGGCCGGCCCATTCGTAGATTTCGAGGGTGGTGGTGAGGGAGCCGAAGAGGATGTCGTTGATTTGGTGAAAGTATTGGTTGAGGGTGGCGGGTTTGAGGCGTATGGGGTATGGGGGGTGGCTGAAGGCGTAGGCGTAGCCTTCGGTTTTGGCAGGAATTGGGAGTTGTTGTTGTTCATTGGTGGCGGGGTGGTATTGGTTGTTCTCATTCTGGATGATGAGGGCTTGGGTGGGGTGGTGGAAGTAGGAGCCGAGGAATTGGTTGAGGGTGAGTTGGCGGCCGTAGATTTGGTCATAGTCGAAGGTGAGGCGGTAATGGTATTCGATGGGGGTGCCAGATTTTTGGGCTGATTGTTTGGCGTAGGTGGCGAGTTGGTCATCGATGTACCAGAGGGCTTGTTTGGCTGATTCTTGGTGGAGGTCGTAGCCAGTGAGGACGACGTGGGGGGCGACGTTGAAGAGGGCGAAGTCGAGGACACCGCCGTGGCCGAGGTAGGCATTGATGGTTTTTTGTTGGTTGGGGGTGAAGGGGATGAGGGGGAGGGTATATTTACCGGTAGACATCTATTATTTGCTCGCTGTTAGATTTCATGAGGTTATTATAACTTGAAATTGGTGTATGGGGCTAATAGTTGGGTAAGGGGAAATGGATTGGTGTTATTCAAGATTGAAAATTAAACACGTAACAAGAGCATGTGCATATAATTTATTAGCGGTGTCAAATAATTTGGCCGAGGCTAAACCGGTTCGTTTTCCAAAGTGAATGAGTTCGCCAATACTTCTTTTTTTAGTTGTGTGTATGATTTATTTGTGCTAATCTGATAGTGGTATAAAAAGCGGACAGTATTTGCATAGGAATGAGAATATTCAAGATTATCTACTATTTTAGAAGGAGTGTTTAAGGATGAAAAGACCGGTATTAAGTGATGAGCATACGATGTTTCGGGAAGCGTTTCGGCGGTTTGTGGCGGCGGAGATTGTGCCGTTTCATGAAGAGTGGGAGGAGACGACGGGGATTGTGCCGCGCGAGGTGTGGGCAAAGGCGGGGGCACAGGGGTTTTTGGGGGTGGATGTGCCGGAGGAGTATGGTGGGGGTGGGGTGGATGATTATTGGTATAGTGTGATTCGGACGGAGGAGTTGATGGCGGTGGGGGCGACGGGGGTGGGATTTAATATTCATACAGATATGGCGGTGCCGTATATTACGAAGTATGGGACGGAGGAGCAGAAGGAGAAATGGTTGCCAGGGTTGGCGGATGGGTCGTTGATTGGGTCGATTGCGATGACGGAGCCGAATGTGGGTAGTAATGTGGCGGGGATTGAGACAACGGCCGTTCGTGACGGCGATTTTTATCGGGTTAATGGTCAAAAAACGTTTATCTCCAATGGTATTAATTGTGATGTGGCGATTACAGCGGTCAAAACAGATCCGGCGGCGGGGCATAAGGGGGTCTCTTTGTTGGTGATGGAAGCGGCGATGGAGGGGTTTGAGAAGGGGCGGAAGTTGGAGAAGATTGGGTTGCGGGCGCAGGATACGGCGGAGTTATATTTTAAGGATGTGATGGTGCCAGCCGAGAATTTGATTGGGCAAGAGGGGATGGGTTTTATCTATTTGATGAAGCGGTTGGCGCAAGAGCGATTGACGATTGCGGTGATCGCTATGGCCGCGTGCCAAACGATGTTGAAAATGACGATTGATTATTGTCAACAGCGGAAAGCGTTTGGGCGGCCGATTGGTTCGTTTCAGAATAGTCGGTTTAAGTTGGCCGAGATGAAGACGGAGATTGAGATTGGTCAAGTATTTGTGGATCAATGTGTTTTAGCCCATAACAAAGAAGAATTAACAGCGGATGAAGCGGCGATGGCGAAGTGGTGGACTACCGAGCTTCAGTTGAAGGTGGCGACGCAATGTGTGCAGTTGCATGGTGGTTATGGATTTATGAAAGAGTATCCTATTGCCCGGGCTTATATGGATGCGCGTGGTCAAACGATTTACGGGGGAACGACAGAGATTATGAAGGAGTTAATTGGAAAAGGGATGGGTTTTTAGGTTTTAAGGGGGGGGAGCGTGTTGGTGTATTTCAGTTAGGGGCTGGTTTGGTTAGGTTTGGTGGATTTTGACGCGGATTTTGGGGATTTGACGGATTTTTTGTGTGTTGGTGAGGAGAGGATGGGTGTTTGGTTGGAAGTCTGGCGATTTGGCAAATCGCACCACCTTCTGGGTAGGTTTTTACTGAGATATCCACATGTATATGGCAGGCATCCTTTGGTAAATTGGGATATGGTTTAGTGATGATTTTAAGGAGAAGAGTGAATGATTGAGGTGACGTTGCGTGGGTATCAGGAGTTGGTGGATGAGTGGATTAAGACGATTGGGGTGCGGTATTATTCGGAGTTGACGAATACGGCGATTTTGATGGAGGAGGTAGGGGAGGTGGCGCGGTTGATGGCGCGGATTTATGGGGAGCAGAGTTTTAAGAAGGGGCAGGAGGGGGAGGCGGATAATTTGGCGGATGAGATGGCGGATGTGTTGTTTGTGTTGGTCTGTTTGGCCAATCAGACGGGGGTTGATTTGACGGAGGCGGTGGCGCGTAATATGGAGAAGAAGACGGGGCGGGATAAAGAGCGTCATGCGAACAATCCGAAGTTAAAGGAAAACCTAGAAGCTAGTTAAAACCTCTTTAGTCTTTAGGTGGATGCCAACCAGCTTTGACCCAATAACGACGCGATTCTAGTAGTTGAGCTCTATTTAAGCGCAAGGCTGTGATTGTTGCACGTCCAATTGCTGTATGGCCAATAATGTGGGTGCCAAAATCATTCCAGCCAAAATGCTCTAACCATATTTGCTGATTAGGATGAAATAATCTAACCTGTTTTTGTGTTAATGGATCAATAACAATTGTTCGATCACTTTTTATTAAATTGCAATCCCAACAAGATAGACATAAGTTTTCTAGTTCATGAGAACCGCCTAATGACTGGGGAACTATATGATCAATAGTTAAGGCAACACCCATTAATCGTTGTTGACTTTGGCAATAAGCACAACGATGATTAGACTGTTGAGCTACTTGCCGTTGAAGTTCTGCTGAAAGACTACTCATCATCAACTAATATAGAAATATCATGCCCAAGTTCTTTCAAGAGAACGGCTGATTTAGCTCGTACGAGCATGATCTGGTTAAAATAATCAGATAAAAGTTGACTTTCCTCTTTTTCAGCTGGGGTTAGACCTTCTAAACTTTGTTTTTCGACAAGTGCTTGCATGCGTTCACTTTTTTCTTCGGGAGCTGTTAGGCGAGCCGCTCGCCATAATTCTTCCTCGGTGAAAAAATCTAATTGGTCTAATTCAGCCTGCAAACTCGGGGAGAGTTGGTTTTGCTGAGTTGATGTTGTTACGGCAATTGTTACTTCCTCGGTTAATGAGCGTTGCATTTGTTTTGATTGTTGCTCTAGTTGACGATAAATTTCTTCTGGTAAATGAATGGTAATTGATTGAAAACTCATTTGTCACCTGTTCCTATTTGCAAAGATAATTACTTAGCAGGTTCTTTTGTATGAACTTATTGTATTATAACAAGACACCTAAATAATTGATAGACGCAAAGTTTTAACAAGTAGAGTGCAAGTAGATGAGTGTGTGGCTCTTTTGAATTGCTTATTTGGGGATGTTTTTCTGTGTGTTTGAGCCTTGGCTAAGGAGTTTTTCTTCATAGATACGACGAATGGTGGTTTCGATGTGGGGTTCGCGGACGGTGAGGTCGCGGAGTTGGTATTGGGCGGAGAGGCGGCCGATGAGGTCTGAGGCGGTGAGGTGTTGGCGGTCGAATTGGTAGGTGGCGCGGTTGTCGTGGTAGCTGAGGAGTTGGGCGCCGTCGATGGGGACGTTGGGGTAGGGTTGGGCGAAGTCGACGATGAGTTGACGCGCTCGGCCGAACTGGCTCTGAAGCGTATCGAGGTCGCCATCGTAGAGAAGTTGGCCGTGGTCGATAATCATGACACGTTGGCAGAGCATTTGGACATCTTCCATATCGTGGGTGGTGAGGATGATACTGGTTTGGCGTTCTTGGTTGATATGTTTGATGAAGGCGCGGATCCGTTCTTTGGCGACGACATCGAGACCGATGGTGGGTTCATCGAGGAAGAGGATGTCGGGGTTGTGGAGGAGGGCGGCGCAGAGGTCGGCACGCATGCGTTGGCCGAGGGAGAGGGAGCGGACGGGGGTATCGAGGAAGGGGGAGAGTTCGAGTAGTTGGGTGAAGGTGTTGAGGTTGTGGTGGTATTGGTCATCAGGGATTTGGTAGATATGTTGGAGGAGGGAGAGGGAGTGTTGAACGGGGAGGTCCCACCAGAGGGTGGTGCGTTGGCCGAAGACGGCGCCGATGCGGGCGACGTATTGTTGGCGGTTTTGCCAAGGGACGAAGTTGTTGACCTGGAGGGCCCCGCTGGTGGGGACGAGGAGGCCGGTGAGCATTTTGATAGTGGTTGATTTGCCGGCGCCGTTGGGGCCGAGGTAGCCAACGAGTTCGCCGCGGTTGATGGTGAAGGAGATGTCATCGACCGCTTTGACGAGGTTGTATTGGCGGCTGAAGAAGGTGCGGAGGGAGGCGAAGCGGCCGTGGATTTGGGTACGGACGTGGAAATGTTTATGTAGGTTTTTGACGGTGATAATAGCCATAAGATTAACTGCCTGTGCTTTGATAGTGGCGAATGCCGAAGCCCCAGAAGAGGTAGGCGACGAGGAGGACGCTGAAGCCGGCGGGGGGAGCGAGGTAGGGGGCAAAGGAGGGGAAGCCGAGGGGGTCTGGTTTGTCGAGGATGAGGAGGGCGGGGTAGTAGACGAGGAAAATGGCGGGTACGAGGTAGGTGAAGATGTGGCGGAGCCAACGGTTGTAGATGTGCATGGGATGGGAGATGAGAAAAGAGCCGCCGTAGGTAAAGATGTTGATAAATTCGATGGAATCAACGGTCCAAAAGGTGATGGTTGAGCCAATGATGAAGAGGCCACCGAAGAAGGCGACCATGCTGATGACGATGACGGGAATGTAGCTGATTTTGAAGGGGGTCCAGATAATGTTGGTGTGGTTGAGAGCGTAGATGAAGATGATGGTCCCGCTGATAATTTTGCCGAAGCGGCGGATGATGAAGCGGGAGCCGAGGACTTGCATGGTGATGTTGATGGGACGGAGAAGAAGTTGATCGAAGGTGCCTTTGCGCACGGTTTGGCCGAAATCGGGGGGATCGAAGCCGCTGAAAATCATGTCCATGATGCCGAAGGAGAGCTCGACAAGGCCGTAGAGGAAGGCGACTTCACCGACGGTCCAGCCTTGGATTGTTTCGAAGCGTTGGAGGACGAGGGCGAGGGCACCGAATTCGAAGATGCTGGTGAGCATGGTGGCGAGGAGTTCGAGGAGGAAGGAGAAGCGGTATTGTAGCTGGCTGTGGAGTTGAACTTGGAGTAAGCGAAGATAGAGGGTAATGTTATGACGCATCGGATTAACCACCTAGAATGACGAGGCGGCGGATGCCGCGTTGGAGGGTGAGGTGGATGATGAGGTAGAGGCCGAGGCACCAAGCGATTTGTTGGGCGAGGATAAGGTAGAGGTCGGGGCCGGTGAGGAGGCCGAGGTAGACTTCAACGACGGAGTTGAGGAGATGGGGAAAGGGGGTGAGGTAGAGGATTTGTTGGAGCCAGGGAGGGAAGAAGCGGAGAGGCATCATGAAACCAGACGCGAACCAGGAGATGACGAAGCCAAAACGGATGAAGCCACGGGCGTTGGGGCTCCAGAGGGCGGTGAGGTTGATGAGGAAGCGCCACATAAAACTTAGAAGCCAACTAATGATAAGGGTGAAACTGATGAGGGCTATGTGAGGGAGGGTGGTGGGAAAGGTCAAATCGAAGATGAGGGCGTAGCAGATGAGGATGGTGACACCACGGAGGAGGAGGTTGACGAGCGCTCGGCCTAAATCTTGGGCCAACCATAATCGAAAAAGAGGGATTGGTTTGAGCAAGTCAACGGCGATATCACCGTTATAGATGCTATCAGCGAGCGCGAACCAGCCGAAGAAGCTGAGGTAAGCGATGATCGCTTGGCTGAGGGCGGTGTAGGTGAGGATGCCACTGATGGTATAGCCTTCGACGCTGGTGCGGTCACCATAGAGGGCCAGGAGGATGGAGACACGCATGATACCAAAGATAAAGTTAGTGATAAAGCCGGCGATGGTGGCGGCGCGGTAGGTGAGATATCGTTGCCAAGAGCGGCGGGCAATGGCGAAGAAAGTGTCCATATATTTTCTCACTAGGGGCAAAAAAGGGCTTGGTCGCTAGCGACCAAGCCCTTTGTCAATCATCTAAAGAGGTTTAGATGGTTTAGAGCATTTGCATATCGTCCATCAAAGCGTCGAGGGCTTCTTTTGAGGGACGGATTTGGTCGTCGCCGAGGTGGGCGAGAGGGGTGTCGACCAAATTGTTCACTTGGGATAAGGATTTACGGGAATCGTTGAAGTAAATCAGACCGGTGATGAACTGTTGTTTTTCTTGGGCCCATTGGAGGCGATGGAGAGCGCCCATACGGTCAGTGGGGTCGTAATCTTCCTCCAATTTTTCGAGTTTGATGACGGAGCCATCGTGCATTTCCACATTTTTGACAGAGCCTGGTTCGTAGTCGTCAATGGTGATTTCTTCCATTTCGGGGACGAAGGAGATGTCATGGAGTTGCATTTCATGCTCGATGCCGTAGGGGTAGCTTTTGGTGGAGGATTCGTGGTTGTTGAAGGTCACGCAGGGGCTGATGATATCAAGCATAGCGGTACCATTGTGGTTCAAGGCGGCGCGGAGCAACTCACGGACTTGTTTAGGGTCACCAGAGAAGGAGCGAGCGACGAAGCCACAACCAGCGATAATCGCTTCCATACAGACATCGACAGGAGGCAATTCATTGAGACCAGCATATTTAAGCTTTTGACCTTCGTCGGCGGTAGCGGAGAATTGGCCTTTGGTTAAGCCATAGACGCCGTTATTTTCGACGATGTAAACCATGCGCAAGTTACGGCGCATGAGATGTTTGAATTGACCCATACCGATGCTACCGGTATCGCCGTCGCCGCTGACACCAATCGCTTTGAGGCTGTGGTTAGCGGTGAGGGCGCCGGTGCCGACGGAAGGCATCCGGCCGTGGAGGGCGTTGAAGCCGTGTGATTGGCCTAAGAAATAGGCCGGGGATTTACTAGAACAGCCGATACCGCTCAATTTGATAATTTCGTTGGGACGAATGTTATCTTCATAAGCGACGGCGATAATTTGGCTAGAAATCGAATCGTGGCCACACCCTTTACAGAGGGTAGAGGGACGACCGTTGTAATCAGTTTTACTTAAGCCGAGTTCATTAACACGTGAACGACGATTACCCATTATTTGGCCTCCATTTCAGTCAAGGTGTCGACAATCCAGCGGGCGGTTAAAGGCATCCCGTCGAGGAAAGCGATAGATTTAAGTTTGGTAGCGATATCATACATTTCGCTACATAAGATGTTGTGCATTTGGCCATCGCGGTTCATTTCGATGACGTAGACGTAATCATGTTTTTCAACAAAAGCACGGACTTCGTCATTGATGGGGAGGGCGCGGAGGCGCATGAAGCTGGTTTTGATACCGTCATCGGCTAAGCGGTCACGGGCTTCATCGATGGCGGGTAAGGTGGTACCGTAGGCGATAATGCCGTAGCTGGCGCCTTCGACCTCATCTGTGATGGGGCCGGGGACGAGGTCACGAGCGGTGTTGAATTTCCGTTCGAGACGGGCCATATTTTGAAGCCAGTCGTCGCCACGTTCACTGTAGACAGCGGCGTCGTTGTGGCCGGTACCACGGGTGAAGTAGGCGCCGAGGGGATGCTCGTTGCCGGGCAAGGTGCGGTAACCGATACCATCACCATCGAGGTCGCGGTAGCGGGCGAACCCTTTTTCAGCGACATCTTCGGCGGAGAGAACTTTACCACGTTGGATTGGTTCTTCGGGGTATTCGAATTTAGGGGACATCCAGGTGTTCATACCCAAATCGAGGTCACTGAGGACGAAGATTGGGGTTTGGAGGACGTCAGCGAGGTTGAAGGAAGTGGTGCCGAATTCGAAGCATTCTTGAACGGTGGCGGGGAGGAGGATGACGTTTTTGGTGTCGCCGTGGCCGAGGTAGTAGGTTGGTAAGATATCACCTTGGCCGGTGCGGGTGGGGAGCCCAGTGCTGGGGCCAACCCGTTGGATGTTCCAGATAACGCCAGGGATTTCGGCGAAGTAGCCGAGGCCAGCGAATTCAGACATGAGGGAGATACCAGGGCCAGAGGTTGAGGTCATAGCGCGAGCGCCAGCCCAACCGGCACCGAGAACCATACCGATAGCGGCTAATTCATCTTCAGCTTGGATAACGGCGTAAGTGGCTTTGCCATCTTCCGTGTGACGGAATTTAGGGGCATAATCATTGACGGCGTCAATCATGCTGGTGGAAGGGGTGATGGGGTACCAAGCGGTAACGGTCATCCCGCCAAAGACAGCACCGAGACCAGCGGCTTCGTTGCCGGTGATCAAGATTTGGCCTTGGGTTTCATCCATGGCTTCAACGCGATACGGGTCACGTTTTTCGAGGTTTTCTTTGCTCCAGTCGTAAGCCATGCGGATCACATCCATATTGGCTTCGACGAGATGGCGCCGTTTGCTGAAGTGCATATCGAGAGCGCGGTCGATTTTAGCTAAATCGATATCGAGCAGATAGGCTAAAGCACCAACATAGATCATATTGGTATAACGGTCACGGAAAGGGCCTTTGGCGTCTAATTCGCGTAAGAATTGACGGACAGGAATGCCGTACATGATGATATCTTCACGTTGGGGAACGTTACGGATATCGGAGGAGTAGAGGCAAACGCCGCCGGCTGGCAAATCTTGGATATCTTGGACAATTGTGGTTTCGTTGAAAGCGACCAAGATTTCTGATGTTTCGCGACGAGCGACGTAGCCGTCTTTGCTGACGCGAATATGATACCAAGTGGGAAGCCCTTGGATATTTGATGGAAAGATATTCTTACCATTAACGGGGATACCCATTTTAAAGAGGGCCCGTAAGATAGTAAGGTTTGACGTTTGACTTCCGGTCCCATTAGCAGTGGCAACGATGATTGAAAAATCGTTGACAATAGGATCGCGATCACCCAAGGTGCTGGCTTGGGCAGCGGTAGCCGATTTGTCGGCTTGAATCACACCCATAATATAAAATCTCCTACAAAAAATATATAAAAGCAGGGGGGGCAGTCTATGAAAGATGGATCCCCCTACTAAGTTAGGCAATACGTCCATTTTTCATAAAAGAGGGCCAACATATAAAGATTTGGTTCAGTTATAAAAAGTGGGGTATTGACGATATGACAGACAAAAAACTTGTTTGAGGCACTTACATTTATTTAAAGGTATTGAGCAATTGGGTAAAATTGGAAAACACCTTTTGGTAAAGTGGTGGCCTAGGCCGTTTGTTATTTTTTAAACTTCTACCACTTAACGCACTTGCCGACAGACAAGTACCCTAAATTTTACTAGATTTTCAGGGAGGGGGCAACAAGTGGTCTGATTTTAAGGGGGTGATCGGGAAAAAAGAGGAGAGTGGGAGCTGAATTTTGGCAATATTTTTATGGGGTGGGCAAAAATAGAATTTATTAGGGGAGATGTTTAAGATGTGTTATTATTTGTGTATCAAATTTACAGAAAGTGGAGGATTGTATTGTGTGTTTATTAATTGTTGAAGTTTTGTTTTTCGTGGCCGGTTTGTATATGTTATTTACAGGGTCGGTGCCACAAGATATGATGGGTATTTTGTTTGGGCGTAAGCGGACATATGCGTTTGAGCCTATGCAGAGCCGTATGTTAGGGGCTATGTTGGCGGCGCCGTTAACCTTTGGATTGGTCTTTGGTTTTATTATGGGGTTTGTAGCGGGCATGATGGGTGATGATAGTTTTATTGTCATGGCGCAATGTGGGGAGAGCATTTTGTTGATTTTGGTGGCGATTGTGGCGATTGTATATGTTCGTCAAAATAGCCATAAAGATATTTCATAAAGTGTAATGGCTAGGACTTGGAGTAGAGCGTTCCGTATTGTGAAATCTTTTGGTTAAATAACTTAGTGTGTGTTTAGTTTGATGGGATAAAGGGAGTGAGGAGAGATAGGTAATGGTGACCTTGCCGGGGTTAACAATTGGGACGCAGTTATATGAGGGGAAGGAAACGGCCGTTTATCGGGCTCACGATGATGTCGCTGGTCGCTCGGTGGTGATTAAGATGTTAAAGGATGAGTACCCATCGGCGAAGGCGGTTGCTTTGTTGCGGCGAGAGTTTGAGTTGATGGGGGTGGTGGTGGCGGATGAGATTTTAGGAGCGTATGATGTGCGTCAGAGTGGGAGCCAGCATTATTTGGTGTTAGAGGATTTTGGTGGGGAGGCGTTAAATAAGCAGTGGGCGAGAGAGCGGATGCCGTTGGCGGAGTTTTTTGTGTGGGCGGGGCAGTTGGTGCGGGGGTTGGGGGTGTTACAGGGGGCGAATATTATGCATAAGGATATCAAGCCGCATAATATTATTGTTAATCGGGAGACGATGGTGGCTAAAATAGCTGATTTTGGGATTGCGTCCCAATTGGAACGGGAGCATGTGATGGGGGAAGGGTTGGGTATTCAGCAGTTGGAAGGGACGTTGGCGTATATTTCGCCGGAGCAGACGGGGCGGATGAATCGGCCGTTGGATTATCGGACGGATATTTATTCGTTGGGGGTGACGTTTTATGAGATGTTAGCGGGGGAGTTGCCATTTCAGGACAGCGAAGCGATGGGGATGGTACATAGTCATCTAGCTAAGAAGCCACCGGCGTTACGGGAGTTAGCGCCGGAGGTGACGCCAATGTTGGCGGCGATTGTAGCGAAGATGATGGCTAAGGTAGCGGAGGAGCGGTATCAGAGCGCGGCGGGGTTATTGGCTGATTTGGAGATGTGTCGGATTGAGTGGGAAGCGGGGATGGAGATGTGGACGGGAGAGCTAGGGGCGCATGATCGGTCGGGGCGGTTGCAGATAGCGGCCAAGCTGTATGGTCGGGAAGCGGGGCGGGAGAAGTTGTTAGAGGCGTTGGGGACGGTGACGGGGGGGCAGACGATGTTGGTGATGATTGCGGGGTATGCGGGAATTGGGAAATCGGCTTTGGTGCAGGAGTTGTATAAGCCGATTACGGCACAAAGGGGGTATTTTATACGGGGTAAGTTTGAGTCGATGCAGAGGCAACGGCCGTACAGTGCGTTTGTGGCGGCGTGGACGGATTGGGTTAAGCAGATTTTAACGACGGGGGAGACGGAGATTGAGTTGTGGCGGGAGCGGTTGTTAGAAGCGTTGGGCGGGGCGGGGCAGGTGATGGTCGATTTGGTGCCGAATTTGGCGTTATTATTGGGTGAGCAGGCGGCGGTGCCGGTTTTGGATGGGATGGAGGCGCAGAAGCGGTTTCAGATTGTGGTGCAGAATTTTATGCGGGGGATAGTGGATCCGGAACGGCCGTTGCTCCTCTTTCTTGATGATTGGCAATGGGCGGATGGGGGTTCGTGGGAGTTGTTGCGGTTGATTGTGGCCGAGGGTGATTTGCCGTTGTTGGTGGTGGGCAGTTATCGGAGTAACGAGGTGGCGGAGGATGAACTGTTTGCTGGTTCGTGGCGTGAGGTGGAGGCGGCGGCGCGGTTATTGGAGTATATTCAGTTAGAACCGTTGGGGGTGGATGATGTGGAGGCGTTGGTGGCGGATAGTTTTGAGCAGACGGCGGCGGCGGTGCGACTATTAGCTGAGTTGTTGCATCAAAAAGCGGGTGGGAATCCGTTTTTCACGAATGAGTTGATTGAGAATTTGTATCGGGAGGGGTTGATTTGGTTTGAGGATGGGGCTGGACGTTGGGCTTGGGATTTGCAGGCGATTCAAAAGCGGGGGGTGATGGCTAATTTAGTGAGTTTGATGGCGGGGAAGATTGAGACGTTGGCGGAAGAGACGCGGCGGTTGTTGATGATCGGGGCTTGTGTGGGGCATGAGTTTGGTTTGGGGACGGTGGCGGCGGTG
>DATHYN010000359.1:0-1005 GCA_035459145.1 Anaerolineae bacterium
TTTGGGGGTCGAGGGTGACGTCGATGTTGTAGGTGGTGAGGAGGGTGGGGGTGCAGTTGGTGGGGGGCCGAGGGGGAGGCGGGGTGGGGTTACTGGGGGGTGAGGCGCAGGCGGTGAGGAGGAGGGTGAGGCAGGTTAGTAGGATGAACAGTTTTTTTGTCATAGGAAATCCTTGAGGGGAAGTTTGTTGGGTTTTGCAGGTGGTACGATTTGGCAAAATCGTACTACCTGCGGGTGGGCTGTGGTTAGAAGGGGCCCATACACCAGTTGCCGGGGTTATCGGGGTCGTTGCTGAAGTAGAAGTCGGTGGTGAGTTGGATAAGTTCGGCGCGGGAGAGGGTGCCATCACCGTTGAGGTCTAGTTTGGCGAACAGTTCGGGGGTAATGTCCCCTTCGTCGATACGGAAGGCGCGCATCCAGGAGCCGTATTCTTCGAGGGTGATGGAGCCATCGCCATCGGCGTCGATGAGGTCGAACATCATACCGGCGGAGAGGAGGACGATCTGTTTGAAGCGGTTTTCGTTTTGGAGGAGTTCGTCGTGGTAGGCGAGCCATTCATCGAGGGTGACTTCGCCATTTTCGTCTTTATCGGAGAGCGTGAGGAAGTCGCGCCAATATTGCATGAAGCCGAGTTCGAAGGTGGCATAGGCTTCGTCGCCGCTTTGCCAGCCGCGGAGTTGGCCGAGGTTGTGGGCGACTTGTTGGGGGTCTTCGGTGGTGAGGACGTTGTTGTGGTCGGCGTCGAAGACGTTAAAGAAGCGGGTTAGTTTACGTTTTTGTAGGTCAGTTAACATGGGTTGTACTCCTGCATGTGAAATAGGTGGGTAAAGGGTATTAAACTAGATAGATTATAGCATAACCTGAGTTCGATAATGAATTAAACCTGTTGATGAGTTGGTTAATGGGTTTCTCAGGCAGATTTCTCAACTCCATTTTGCCCTTTTATAGTGGTGGGTTTGAAGTGGGGTAGGACGGGCAAAACTCCGTTCGAAATGACGTTGAGAG
>DATHYN010000360.1:0-20785 GCA_035459145.1 Anaerolineae bacterium
GTATGTGAGATGGCAAGAAAAGCGTGATCGAGAAATTGAGCAGGCGCAAAAAAGGCTATTTGACTAACTAGAGACTAAAGAGGGCGCGCCTTCTAGGGCAAATATCCAAGCCACCCCCTTTGGGGGTGGTACTTGACTCCATTTTACCCTTTGGCGATTGGTAGGTTCTAAAGAGGGAGGGCGGGTAAAATTCCGCTCGAAATGACGTTTGACGGGGTACTGTGAATTGTCGAACTCAGGTTACATAACCTAGCGTGGGGAATTTGAATTTTAATCTTGAGGAGATACCAGATGAAATATATGATTACTTTGCTTGTTGGCTTTAGCCTTTATTTAACAGCGTGTGCGGGGCCGCCGGCCGCGGCCCCCACTGAAGCGCCGGTGAATAATGAGACGGGTGCTGAAGCCACGCATGAACATGATGATACGGCCGCGCATACACATACAGCGGATGATAATAAGGGGCTTATTCAGCTGGATTATTTTCAAGCGAATGGGCTTGTCGAGAGTCCCGAACTGGTTGATTGCCGGTTAGAGGATGGGACAATGGCGCAATGTGCCCAAATTGTGACCAATTATCGGCCTGAAGATTTAGAAATTGGGCCGTTTTGCCCGGAGACAGTAGATGATACGGGGGGTATTTGGGATTGGGATGGTGATAACGGTGGTCTGTACCGTTTAAATAGTGACTTTTTTACGATGGTTGTGGATCAAGGGTATACATTTTTCGATGAAGAGGGGTATATTAATATTGCTGACCCGGGTGCGCCACGGGCTGGTGGGGGTGGGGCTGGTGGCAATAATTGTCTAGAAGCGACTGAGGATAGTTCGGTGGTGATAACGGTGTTGATTCCGATTGAGCCGGTAATGGCGACGACGCCGACTAATTTAGGGACGGTGGCCCAAGTTGGTTTAGCCCTTGATGGGGTGCCTATTTTCGCTGATGCGCCATCAGCGACGCAAACAGGGGCTTTGCCAGCTTTGGATACGTGTGGTGGTCATGTTGACCCTGGTGGTTGGTATCATTGGCACGCGACGGCGACGGATATGGCGTCCACTTATGCGCATAATCAGCTGGCGGAGACGGATTGTCATCTGGCGCAATCGGCGACGGCATTGTTTGGGTACGCTTTTGACGGGTATCCGATTTATGGCAGTGCGGAGCAAGATGGCTCGCTTCCGGCTGATTTAGATGCTTGTAATGGGCACACGGCAGCCACGGCCGAATATCCGGACGGTGTTTATCATTATCATGCGAGTTTGACATTCCCTAATTTGCCTAATTGTTTGCGTGGGGTGTTGGCCGAGGGCAAGTTTAGCACCACGGCTAGCCAAGGGGTTGGGTCGGCTAATGGTGGTGGGCCCGGTGGTGCGGGTGGGCCTGGCGGACCAGGTGGACCTGGTGGCGGAGCAGGTGGTAATGGTGGGCCAGGTGGGCCTGGTGGTGGTGGGGGAGGCAATGGCACGCCGCCTGATTTTGCCGAAGCGGCGGCCACTTTAGGGGTTACGGAACAGGCTTTACGTGATGCATTAGGTGGCCCACCCCCTGATTTCGAGGCGGCGGCGGCGACGCTGGGGATTCCGGTGGCAACGTTGCAGGAGGCGTTGTTACGGCGGTAATAGGACATGTGGGGGCGGGAGCTAGGTGGATAATAGTTGGGGGATGATATCGGGGAGGTTTTGTTGGAGGAGGGGGGCTATTTCTGTTTGTAATTGGGTGATAACGGCCGTTGTCACCCCATCTTCAAGCTCAGTTAACAGCTGTTGGGCATCATCGATCTGTTGTTGTTCGCTGGCGGGATGTTGTTGGGCGAAGTAGGCGAGGCGGTAAGCGATAGTTGGTTTTTGTTGGTGGTGGTAGGTGCGGGCGAGGCCGAGTAAGCTGGAGAGAGCGACTGGGGGCCACGGGATGATGAGAGCCTTATCAAGTGCTTGGCGGAAATGGGCTTGGGCTTGGTCGATCTGTTGTCGGGCGAGGGCGGTGCTGCCGAGGCTGTTGGTGACGAGGGTCAGGCCGCGCATATCATTTATTTGGTGGCAAACTGTTTGGCTTTGTTGATAATGTTGGTAGGCGGTGTCTAGGTTGCCGAGACGGCGATGCGCATCGCCGATATGGCGCAAGATACTGGCTTGCCCCCAGAGGTAGCCAATATCTTGGCAGATGCGCAACACTTCTTCGCGTAGTGACAAGCTGTCTTGATAACGTTCCGCCAAAAAAGCGAGAATACTGAGGTTTTGGAGCGCTTGGGCGAGGCCAAAGGAGTCATTCAGCTGTTGATAAAGGGTGCGGGCTTGTTGAAAATATTGTTCCGCTTGGTCGTAGTTGCCGGTGGTGCCGGCTAGGGTACCGATTTGGTTGAGGGTGGCGGCGAGGCGCCATTGGTTATTATGTTTTTGGTAGCTGGTGAGGGCTTGTTCGTATTGGGTGAGGGCTTGTTGATAATGGCCGAGGTCTTGATGGGCACGGCCGAGTTGCACGATAGCTTCAGCCAGAAAAAGTTCATTTTCTAGTTGTTGGGCAATGGTGATTGCTTGTTGAGCGACTTGAACTCCCTTTTCGTGTTGGCCGAGGTTGATAAGTAGTTCGATATAGACGAGTAAGGCTGGATGGGCGATGGAGGGGGGGAGGGTGTCAATGGTGGTGATGATGGGGTTGAGGAGGGTTTCGGCTTGTTCATTATGGCCGAGGCGCTGGGCGAAGGCGGCGTAATAGATGGTAGTGAGATAAGCGCCTTCAGTTGGTGGCGTCGTTGTGGGCCATTGTTCATGGGCGGTGGCGAACAGTTCATACCCTTGACGAAACCAACTGCGCATATTGTAGTAGGTATAAAGGTGGGGGATGGCGCTACTTAGTGATTGTATGTCTTGGGCGGTGAGCGCTTTGTGCCAAGCGGCGCGGATATGAGCCCGTTCTGTATCGAGTTGGGGGAGAATTTGATGGGGGTTGGGGCCGTGAAGTTGTTGGCCGTGTTGGCTTAGATAGCGGAGGTAGTAATGGTAGTAGCGTTGTTGTTGGTTAGGGGTAGGTGGGGGGGCATTGTTTTGGACGTATTGGCGGATGAAGGGGTGGAGGCTGTAACGGCCGTTACTTTCCTCACGGACAACTGATTTAGCCACCAGTGTGGCTAAACGGTCGGTGGTCATCTGGGTAATGTTGGTGGCGGCCGTTTGGCTGAAATCGGAGACGAACAGGGAGAGGGTGATGAGGTCTGTTTGTTGTTGCGGGGTGAGGCGTTGCCAGGTGGCGCCGAGGGTAGCGGCTAGGCTGTGGTGGCGTTGGGGGGTGTCATGAAAGCGATTGGTGAGGAAGTCGAGTTGCTCTTGAATGCCAGCCTGAATCGTGGCTAAATCGAGTTCGTGCAGAGCGGCGGCAGCTAATTCTAGGGCTAAGGGCCAGCCTTCGACCAAGCGACATAAGTGGGCGATGGCGTTGGTATCGAGCTCTGGATGTGATTGTTGGGTAAGTTTTTTAAAAAAGCGAACAGTGGCATATTCTGCGGGCTGATCGGTATCGATGGGGGGGATAGCGAGGTGGGAAAGGACAAAAAGCTGTTCACTGTGGAGAAATAATCGTTCACGGGAGGTAACGAGGTAGGTGACATGAGGGGTGGCGGTCATCAAATCTTGTAGCCAGTTAGCGGCGGCGGGGAGAAGGTGTTCAATATTATCGAGGATGATGAGATGGTGGCGGGGGCGTAAATAGTCGCGTAGCTGTTGGTGGGTATCGAGGTGAGCGGCGGTGGGGAGGTTAAAGGCGAGGGCGAGGGCGGTATCAAGTTGGTCGGCGTGGGTGAGGGGGGCGAGGGAGATGAAGCGGCTTCCGTGTTGGAACTCATCATGGCGGCGATGTTGGAGGGCTAAGGCTAAGCGCGTTTTACCGATGCCACCTAATCCTTGGATGGTGATGAGAGAGCTGGGGGCATAATCGAGCCAGTAGTCTAGCTGGGCTAATTCTTGGTCGCGTTCGATAAAGGGGAAAGCGTATTGGGGGGTAGTTGTGGGGGGTGGGGGGGTTTGCCAGCAGGTCACATATTGTTGAAAAGTTGGTTCGGGGGTGATATCGAGTTCGGCGGCGATGGTTTGGGCATATTGTTGGTAGGCGCGGAGGGCGAGGGGGCGTTGGCCGAGGCGGGCATAGGCGCGGGCGAGAAGTTGTTGGCCATCTTCGCGCCAAGGGTCGAATTTAATTAGTTTTTGGGCGGTGAGGATAGCTTGTTGATAGTGACCGTAGTAAAAGTAATGGGTGGTAACGGCGAGTAAGGCGTTATGGATTTGGAGGCGCCACCGTTCTCGTTCGAAGGCGAGCCATTCGTCGAAGGTGGTGGCGGCGTTGAGGTAGAGGCCAGCGAGGAGTTCGCCTTGGTAGTGGCCGAGGGCGGTGGCTAATTGTTGGGCATGGTCAGGGGTAAGGAGTTCATCTTGTGGGGCAGTGGTTTGCCATTGGTCGAGACTTTCTTGGATGGCGTGGCAATCGAGCCAGTAGGGGGTATCGGGGTTGAAGGCGAGGGTGTGGCGGGTGACGGCGAGCCAGGGATCGAGTTGGTTGCGGAGATCGGAGAGGGTGCGGCGTAGGTTGCGGCGGGCTTGCTCTTCGTCGCTATCGTCCCAGAAGATAGCGGCGAGTTCGGTGCGGTTGAACGGCCGTTGGTTTAGCAATAAGTAGACAAAAAGCGCTTCCGCTTTCCGTGATTTAAGTGTGGTGATGGGTTGATCGTTGCGGTAGATATTGATACCACCAAACAGATGAATTTTTAAAATTGGTTTCATAAGATCGTTTTGAGATCGCCTTTTTTTTAAAATGAAGAGAGGATAATGGCGATATTAAGTATAACAAGGAAAAGGATGAATGAACAAGAAAAAGAATCAACAACGGTATGAGGCGTATCTTTTACGTTTATGGCGGTCATCGGCCGAGCAGGTACGGATCAAAGTACAAAATGTGCATACGGATGAAGAGCAATCCTTTGCCAATTGGGAAGATTTAGTCGCTTTTTTAGAGAATAATAGATCATCATAATAAGAGGGTTGAAAAAAAGGGTGATTTTCGTCATAATATAATTACGAGGCACTCTTTTATTGTTGGCAATCAAGGAGAAATCAGTATGAAAAACAATTCTGTAGCTCAGAAGGTTTTGTGGGGATCTATTTTTGGTTTGATGGGTGGGGCTGTATTAGGGGGCATTATGGGTTTATTGGGTGGCGCCTTTTGGGGAGCAATTGAAGGCGCGATACAAGATGGTGTTTCGGGGGCGGTGGTGCAGGCATTTCTTATTGGGTTGTTGATGGGGGGTGTGGGGAGCACGGCAGGAGCGGTGGTAGGGGCTATTTGGGGCACGACGGAAGCGCCGCCGGAGCGGTATCAACCAGCTGAAATTTTGTAGAGGTGTTGATTGGTTGAGAGAAAAGATGGGCCATTATAACTGATGGCCCATCTTCTTGATTATTTATAGGGTAAGCTGGCGTTTTTTCAGTTCATCAAGGATTTGGATAATAATCCAAAAGATGATGAGTTGTGTGCCGGCGAGGATAAGCAAGGTACTGCTCACAAAGTATAGCCAGAGGCGGGTGAGGGCCCAGCCATTGAGGCCGAGGGAGGTGGTGACAGCACCGAGGAGCAGGCCAGCAATGAGGCTAATCGTGCCTAACAGGCCAAATCGTTTTTCGATACGTAAGGGGGTGCCCCATAACCCTTGGCGGATTGGTGTGTTATGGAAGAAGGTGACTAAATAATTAAAAACGACGCCTAAGAAGAAGAGATTGGCACCAACACCACCAGCTACAGTAGCGCCAAACAGGCCGGCTAAGCCCCAACCGGTGATAGTCGTTATGCCTTGTAACCGGGCTAATACAACCAGGATGACCGCCAGTAAGGCGACAGCGATGCCAGCTAGACCAGCAAAACCTAAAATACGGACAGGGTTATACATCATTGCTGTCCACAACATGGATTGCAAGAAGATAGAGCCATCGCGGACAACACTTAGTTTAGAATTGCCAACGCGTTCGCTGTAGGGGATAGGCACTTCGATGATATTGATGCTTTCGTGTAAGGCGCGGGTGCTCATCACCGGCGTTAGGTTGAGTCCGTCGGGTAAGGGGTACAGTTGTTTGAGGATATTGCGTTTGAAGATACGCATCCCACTGGCGCTATCGGTGACATGGCGGCCGCTGATATAGGAGAGGAGGGTCGCAAAAAAGCGATTGCCGATATACCGGGTGGTGGGCATTTGGCTATCGGAGCCAGACATACGGGAGCCGATGACTAAGTCAGCGCCTTGGAGAGCGGCGGTGCAGAGTTGGGGGAAATATTCAGGGGGATAAGTACCATCCGCATCTAAAAAGCCAACAAGATCACCTTTCGCCATTTCGAAGCCGGTTTTGAGGGCGGCACCATACCCTTTGTTTTGGGGATGTTCAACTAAGCGGACAACGGGATGTTTGACCGATATTTCTTGGGTAAGTTTAGCCGTTTTATCTTTAGAACCATCATCAACGACCAGGAGTTCAGTTAAGGTCACATCGACTTTTTTCAAGTCATCTTGGACGTCAAGAATGCGTTGGATGATATCAAGGATGCCATTTTCTTCATTGTAGGCAGGGATTACTAAGGAAAGTTGTGTCATAGGTAAATCTTTTCTCTATCTATTATAATTGATGGTAAATTGGATATTTAGGTGGGTTTTGACCCGTAATTTGCTTTATGGGAACCGCCGGTACGCCACCAACGACAGTGTGGGGGGGGACATCTTTGGTGACGACAGCGCCAGCGGCGACCACCGAGCCACGGCCGACGCGAACGCCATCAGTAATGACGGCATTTGCCCCCAGCCAAACATCATCTTCAATGATAATGCCTTGAGCGGTGATGCCTTGCTCGGCAAAAGGGCGAGAAGGGTCATCGAAGACATGATTGACGGCGATGATTTGGGTATAGGGGGAGGTGAAGACGCGGTCACCGATGGTGACGCCCCCTTGGCCACGAATGACGGTGTATTCGCCAATCAAGCTGTCTTGGCCAATGGTGATATGGGCATGGGGGAGATCTCGAAAGTTGTAGACATGGAGGACAGCGCCATGCATGACGAGGCTATTATCACCGATAGTAATGCCGTTGGGGCAGGCATGGAGGTAGCTGTTTTCGTCGAGGTAGGCGCCGTGGCCGAGGGTTATATAGTTGGCAAAGCGCAGTCGCACATTTTTTTCGATAGCGGCAACGCCATTCATGTTAAGGATGAGCCGATAAAAGAGGCCACGGAGACCAATGCCAATAATTGATGGTATCCACCCCAGTAAAGCATAGATAAGTTGTTCCCACAGGTAACGACTAAACGAGCTAGCTTGTCGTTGAATGTATAGTTGTAACTGAGCAATCATACATTAATAAGCGTGGTCGTATTTATAATTATAGTTGTAATAGTAGTAATCGCCACCTTGTGTTCCCATACGGTTGAGGACGGTGCCGATTACGTTGGCATTTACTTGGTCTAGCCGTTCCTTGGTTAATTTGAGATGATTTCTCTTAGTGCGGCCAGCATCGATGACAAGAACTATTGCATCGGAACGGGTCCCTAAGACAACGCTATCGGTGACGGCGGAGACAGGTGGTGTATCGAGAATGACATAATCGAATTCCCGTTTCATCAGTTCTAAGAACGCCCCCATTTTACTAGAGCTTAGGAGTTCAGACGGGTTATGGGGAATGGGGCCACTGGTAATAATATGAAGACCATCTAAATCTTCTTTTTGGTGAACACTGTAGTTAAGAATATCTTGCACGACATCTTTTTTATTGAAGTCAAAGTCAAGTAAGATAGTGGTTAAACCTTTGTCCCGATTGGGGATGTCAAAAATAGTATGTTGGACAGGGCGACGCAAATCCCCATCGATGATGAGGACACGATAACCAGCTTGGGCCATAACGACCCCTAAGTTAGAAGAGGTGAAGCTTTTCCCTTCACTGGGATTGGTGCTTGTAACCTGTAAAATTTGGTAAGGGTTATCGATATTAGCGAAGCGGATACCGGTTCGTAAGGCGCGGAATGTTTCCGAGATAGGGGAGCGGGGTTGAGTCATGGTGATAAGGGGATCGCTGTTTTTTTCACGACCGATACTCACTAACGTCGGTAGGTCGATAGCATTTTGAATATCATCTGGATTTTTAATCGTATCATCGAGATATTCGAGGATGTAAGCGGCACCAGCGGCCAAAATGAAACCGATAGCCGCCGCGGCGATGACCGTGAATTCCGTATTGGGACCAACAGGTTCTGTGGGGAGGACAGCTTCATCAAATACTTGAATGGAGTTCATCGCGCCTTGTTGCGTATTGGCTAACAGGGCGGCGTAGTTTGATTGTAATGTATTTAGCTTATTTTGTAGCGAGTTGATTTGAGTTTGCGTGGTAGCAATTTCACGGGCACTGATTAAAACATTAAGTTCGTCTTGTAGCTTTTGGATTTCGGCTTGTGTATCTTGGATAGCGACGAGCAAATCATCAAGTTGACCTTCAATAAACTCTTGATGCTCAGGATCATCAAGTGAGGTAGCAGTGGGGCTATTGAGAATCACTTGTTGAGCGATCTCATTGGCGACAGCTTGAGCCCGTTCAGGACTGGTATCAGTTACGGAGATTTCAAGAAGTTGGGTATTGGGGATACGGCGGGCGACATAGTAGGGTAGCCAGTTAAGGCCTAAATTTTCTTTAGCGGCATCGCGAACAGAGGTTCTTTGGGCGATGCTGGCGTAAGTAGCGGCCAGCTGTTGACTGAGAAAGAATTCGACACCACTCGGATTAGGGTTTTCGATAGCACGGCCAATGATGAGCGTTGTTTTTACTTCATAAATTGGGTCTTGTTGACTGACGCCGATATAGCTGGTGACGGTTGCAATAAGCGTTGAGGCCAGAATTAGCCACCACCATTTTTGAAGGGGTTGTAGATAATCTTTGATATCCATTATAAATTATTTCCTTACGTAAATATCGGAAACTTGATTTTGTGTCTTATTTCTAATATTTACAACCATTGCCTAAAGAATCTTTATTGGGTTTGGGGTGTGTTTTGCTATTGTTAGGGTAATGGCAAAACATAAAGATTCGTATTTTTGGAGATAATAATATAATTTCTCCACTATAAATTATGGCTAATAGTTGACAATTGTCAACTATTAGCCAGAGATAATCATTTAACAAGCTTGTATTTAGCTTGTTTGGGTAGTTGTGGCTGTTAATTTATTGTAGATAGTGAGCAGGGCAGGGCCAACAAACAAGATCAAGACAGTATCAGCGGGAATACGATAACGAATCATCACCCAGGAGATAACATAGATACCGACATGGCTAAGTAAGAACAAGTAGATAGGGGCGAGACGTAACCATTGGTCACGGGTGACGAAAAGGCCGTAAAGCATAAAGGGAAGGGTGACGCCAAACGAGAGAACACGGGCGACATTGCTTATGAGACTGGACTCGGCCGTGGGCCAGAAAGTAAAGAAATAGATAAAACGGCTAATAGTTAATTGAATAAAACGGCCGATATCATCCAGAATAAAAGCACGACCCCGCTCCAACATCTCATAAGTACGGTCGACCTCATTCAGTTCCCATAAGTCAGCGGGGATGGGGGCCACCCAAGGGCCACTCCATTGTGTGCCTTGATCGGGGTGGTTTGAATTCCAAAGCACATGACCAAATTGGGATTCTAGCAGCATGAAGCGGTCAAAAACGACATAATTACGGATCGTCCAAGGCATGACTAGTAAGGCAATGATACCGATGGGGAGCGCAAACTGCCATAATTTTAACGGTTGATCCGTTTGTAGGCGCATGATGTAGACCCAAGCGGTGAGTAAGCCTAAATAGGGGAGGACGGCCATGCGGAACAGGATGCCACCAGCCAAACCGATACCGAGGATAATTAACCATTTGATAGTTGGTTTGTCTGGGTCTTCAATGAGGGTGTAGGCGGCATGGAGGGCAAGGAGAAGCGAAAAGATGAAAGGGGTTTCGGTGAGGAGGACGGCGCTATAGAGGATGAGGTAGGCGTAGCCGCCAGCGACGAGGGCAGAGAGGAGGCCAGCGGTTTCGCCGAAGAGGCGGCGGCCGAGTAAATAGACCAGATAGACGATACCGGTTCCCCAAAATGCATATAAAATGCGAGCGATTAAAGGGTTATAGCCAAACAGTTTATATAAAGCGGCTAAGTGCAATACCATCGTCCCAGAATAGTAAGAAGTGGGTTCATTAGGGGGAACCCACGGATACCACCATTCAGGAAAGGTGAACCCATGTCCATCAGCGATACGATGAGCGAGCATATCATAAGAGACTTGATCGTGCGTGCCACCGGCATCAAGGACTTCCATCGTATTGCCGAGCCAAAAGGCAGTAAGTAAGCGCACAAACAGGGCAAAAAGTAAGACCAGCATAAGTTGCTGTTTTCTGTCTTGTTTGAGGGTATCAAGATTGAAATTCATCTAGTTATTACTCCATAAAAGAACTTATATTTTTTGCGAGGCGACTAAGGTTACAATGGGTATTTCCGGTTGAGGGGGCCATAAGATGGCGGGTTGGGCTTGGAAGCCAGTTTGTTGTAGGAAATTTAACCATTCATCAGGGGTATAGTCACGATCAATGGGTTGAAAATCGGGACGACCAAATAAAAGGGTACGTTTAGCCAAGATTTTAACCAAACGAAAGACAAATTTTGGGTTCCAAAAGTTTTGTAGTAATTGATTACGACCCCATTTGCGTAAGGAGTCGGGGATGGGGAACGAGGCGGCGAGAATACCATTTGGTTTAAGGACACGGTGAATTTCAGTTAAAGCTTGCTGGGGAGAGAGGGTATGTTCGAGTGTGTCAGCGGCGATGATAAAATCGAAATAGTTGTCAGGGTAGGGGAGGTATTCAGCGACAGCGACAGACACGGTTAGATGGTCATAGGTTTGTTTCGCTTTGGTAACACCAACCAGAGAGAGGTCAAGGGCATGGCCATCGACCTCATCGTGGACATATTGCCACAGGTTACCAATGCCGGTACCGATATCGAGGACGCTTTTGTGTTGGAGAGGAGCGCCGAAATTCAGCAATGTTTCTTTCGTGAACTGATCGTATGTTTTGTCTAAATCGGTACCCATAAGGCCATCATGTGAATAGGCTAAATCGTAGGTTGATTGGATATCGTTAAGAGATAGATCGCCATTTTCTTGAGGATGAACGGATTGTTGTTGTTCAAGTGATGGTTGGAAGATAGGGATGCCATCAACGAGGGGAAAGGTGGTATGGCAAGCGGGACAGATTAGCTCTGTTGAGTTTGGTTGCAAGTTAGCTTGTCGGCAGGCGACACAAAAGAATATGGTGGCTTGATCGTTGATCATATTAATCATTTACCTAAAGTTGATAGAGGGTGTTAAGTTGGGGGTAGATACGTTGCCAGTTGTAGGCTGTTTCAACCCATTGGCGTCCATTGAGACGCAATTGTTCAGCTAAATCTTGATTTTGCATGATTTGAATAGCGGCTTGGGCGAAAGCGGGGGCATCATCAGCTATTAAAATAGTCTCACCATGTTGGGTTGAGACACCTTCGGCTCCGAGTGATGTGGAGACAATGGGGAGTCCCCATTGCCAACCGTCTACAATCTTAACACGCATACCGCCACCTGCCAAGATGGGGACGATGAAAAGTTGGCTTTGGGCGAGTAGTGGTTCCGGGTCGAGGACAAAGCCAGTGACTTCGACGTGGCCGTGTAGGGGGGAGTCTGGGGCGGCCAGATTTTTGATGGAATCGGGTGGGTTTTTGCCAGCGATGATGAAGTAAGCGTTGGGGATTTTGTTAATGATGAGGGGTAAGACTTCTTGAGCGAACCAGAGGACGCCTTCGATGTTGGGGGGCCAGAACATGGTACCGAGGTGAATGATCTGGTTAGGTTTCGGCTGCCAATCGAGAGGGGGGACGGTATCGGGGTCGACACAGATGGGAATAGAGGTGAATTTGTGTTGTTGGCTAGGGCGCTCGGCCGGCGGGAACAGTTTGAGTAAAGCATGTTTATCCTCATCGGTGACAGTGAGAATATGGTCATAAGCCGTGCATAGCTGCCGTTCGTAGTTGATGAAGAGGCGGGATTCACGTTGCCAGACCCAGCTACGGAGAAGGCCATTTTCATATTGAGCTTGGCGTTTGACGAGGAGGTGCATGGCGTTATGTTGGTCGAGGATGGTTTTGGGGGTGGCCGAGGGGGGGTGTTGGTCACGGGCGAAGAGGCCATATTCGGACATAGAGGTTTGGTCGGCGTGGATGATGTCGAACGGATTGGCGGCAATGAGCGTGCGCAATTGGTCAAACATGGCGGGGATCCGGTCACGAATCATGACAAGAGGGGTCCGGCTGATGAGACTGTGGGCTAGTGAGGTAACATCTTTGATAGGTGAGCGGGTGATGAGAACGGTGTGGACTTGGTGGCAGAAGGTTTTGAGGTGATCGATATGCTGAGGGGCATCATCATCGCGGATGAAAGAGACGAGGGTGATTTGATGTTGTTGGGCGAGATAGCGCAACATGTAGTAGGCGCGGATACGGGCGCCACTGGTGAGGGGATAGGGGAGGACTTGGGTTAAGAAGAGAATGCGCATAGCGGATTACCGGCCATGCAGGCCAAAAATTTTGACGATGGTGCGTAAAATAATTTGGGAATCGAGGATAGTGGAGGCGTTTTTAATGTAGAAGAGGTCGTATTCGAGTTTGGTTTGGGTGCTTTCGATGGAGTCGCCGTAATCTTGGTGAACTTGGGCCCAGCCGGTAACGCCAGGTTTGACGCTGTGGCGCATGCGGTAGTAGGGGATTTTTTGGGAGAGGAGGGTGACGAATTCGGGGCGTTCGGGCCGAGGGCCGACGAGACTCATCTGACCGCGGAGGACGTTAATGACTTGCGGAATTTCGTCGACGTGCGTACGGCGAAGCCATTGGCCGACGCGCGTGACGCGTGAGTCGTTACTACTGGCCCAAACCGCTTTTCCATTTTCGGCATCGGTGGTCATGGAGCGGAACTTAATGATAGTAAAGGGGACGCCACCTTGGCCGACACGGACTTGGCGATAGAAGAGAGGGCCTGGGGAGAAGAGAGCATTTAAAAGGGTGATAACGGGGATGACCGCCAGCAAGATGAGTAGGCCACAGAGGGCACCGATAATGTCGATCATACGCTTTAAAAGGGTAAAGAGACGATAACTGGGACTGCTTTGGCGAGAATTAAGGAGCATCATGATACGGCCGTTGGCATGAGAAGAGACACGACCAGTTAACCGTTCGTAGACGGAGTGGATATTGGTAATAGGGACACCTGTTTCTTGGCAGGTGAGTAAGGATTCGTACAGTGGGTCGGGAATGACATCACTCACTTCGTGGGATAAGATAATATCATCGATACGCCATTTTTGGATAAGAGCGCTCAAATCTGACGTTGGTTGGATGGGGGGGATGGGCAAATTAGTGAGTTGGTTAGGGGCTGATGTTGGCATAAAACCGATCAGTTCATAGCCAGTACCACGGAAAGGGTTGGCATCTTTTTTGGCGAAGGGGGTTTCTAGAGCAGAGACAAACTGTTCGGTGATAGATGCTTCACCAATGACTAAAGCACGGCGACGAAAAGCGGGGTGGCTAAAGAGGTGGACATAGACAAAACGCCACGTGGTAATAAACAAGAGGGCTAAGATAATAAACAAGAAGGCTTGACCACGATTTTCGAGTGATGGGGTTAACCAAGGGATAAAGAGATAACTAATTGAGGTGAGGAATATAGTAGGAATAACAGCACTTAAGCTATAAGTTGAGCTGGCGGCACGGGCTAAATTATAGCTATCAAAGATAGCTGCCCATACACCCCAGACTAAAGCCAAGGTAACAAACCATTTGCTATAGTTAAAGACCGTG
Source organism: Anaerolineae bacterium (assembly GCA_035459145.1). GTDB lineage: Bacteria > Chloroflexota > Anaerolineae > Promineifilales > Promineifilaceae > DATHYN01. The sequence goes on from DATHYN010000360.1 coordinate 13,923, forward strand.
GTGAGGTTAGGTAGAAGTTCAGTACGAATAATAACGGCGATAATTAGCGCGATACAGAGGAGAAAGATATCGAGGGTGACAAGGATAAGTTTACGTTCAAAAGAGTGCAGGCTTAAAGATTTATGGGTGGTTAAATTAATGGGGGTATTAATGTCATTAGATGGATACATATTATTCTCACTTACTGATAATAGCTTGTTGATATAACGTCGTTAGGGAAGATAGTTCCTCTTGACGCCATTGTTGATACCATTGGTGGCCCGCTTGACCCATATGACGTAATGTGTCTGGGTTTTGAAAAGCGTAACGTAAGGTATCGACTAAAGCTGTGGGTTGATCAAAGGGGATGACGAAGCCGGTTTCTTGGGGGCGAACGTATTCGGCCAAGGCGCCGGAATTGGTAACGATGACAGGTTTGGAGAAGAAGTAAGCGGCACCGATCAGTGCGGACTGGGTTGCACTGATATAGGGAAGAACGAGAGCGGAACAGGTATTAAAAAGATCAAAGGCTTCATCATCTGGGATGAGGTGGTTGCGGAGTTCGACATTGGGGGGGAGGGGGTGGGGCCAGTGCGTTTTGATATTGCCTGGGCCGGCGATGATGATGCGGGTGGGGAGGGTATCGGTGGCGAGTTGGGCACAGGCGGTGAGGAGGTTGGTGATGCCTTTGTAATGTTCGAGACGGCCGAAGAAGAGGATAAAGGGGGAGGGGGCAGGGGAGGGGGTGGGAGGGGGTGGGGTAGGGTGGCTGAGGAAGAGGTGGCCGAGGGGGGTGTAGGCGATTTTGGGGGCTAATTGGGGTTTGGTTTGGAGTTGTTTTTGGTAGCGTTGGCCGTGGACGAGGATGGTCTTAGATAGATGGAGAATGGCCCAATTCCAAAGGTAAAGGAGCCAGCCGAAGCGACGGCCAGCGTGGGGGGTGATGTCATGAATGGTGTGGATAGTAGGGAAATGGCGGTTAAGCCAGGCGATGAGGGGGACATGCCACATATGGGGGCCGGTGAAATGAACGACATCGGGTTGGAGTTTTTTTATCTGTTGGTAAATGTGATAGAGCCACGAAAAGTAGGTAGTTTGGGCCGAGAGGCCGGTTGTTTTGATGGGGTAGGGGGTGTAACGGGTAATGGCAGGGTCATATCTGTCTGTGGGAAGCAACGAGGAAGCAACCAGAGATATTTGGTGTTGGCCGTGAAGGCGATTAGCTAAGTCAGCTGTATATTGATGCATGCCAAAAGTTGGCGATAATAAGACATAACAGATATGCATAGAAGTCTGATTAGTTCGAGAGTGGCTAGGCGCTTCATATGCTATGTTGACGACTTAACCAGATGCGCCTCAACTCTGTTTGGAAGAGAAGCAAGCCACGATAAATTGTATAAATGATGGAGGTAATAGTGGGACTATTAAAAAGGAGAGACTCAGGGATATGTTGTTTTAAATATATTTTATGACGGCGCAAGAACGTTTTGTTGTTGTGATAAATCCAGTACAAATAACGTAAGTCACTGGTAAAACGATCTCGGCCACGGCCGGCCATAGGGCGATCATAATGGAAAAAGAGCGCATGGGGACAAAAAATGAGTTTAAACCCATGTTGCTGTACCGTTAACTGAAAATCAGAGTCTTCGCGCCACGCATTACCCGGATAACAGTTAGCATATTGTACCTTGTTTAACACTTCGCGGCGAATGAGCATGGTGGCATTAACCAAATGGGCTGGTTCATCATGGGGAGTGATGGCGTGGCTATTATGCTCTAAGAAACGGCGATTAACGACAGGCCAGTCCCCCCGTTGGTGGGCACGATCTAGCGCTTCTTGGCGGCTTTCGCCGATACGCATCCAGATGCGGCGGCCAGCGATGACATCCGCATTTTCGGCTTCCATATGATCGATAAGAATATCAAGGGAGTTATCGGCTAAGGCTAGATCGTCTTCGGAGATAAGGATAAGGTTGCCTTGGGCATGTTGGATGCCGGTATTGCGGGCAAAGGTCATACCTTGGTTATGGTCGTGATTGATTAGTTTGATACGGGCGTCATTTTGCGCAAGTTGGTTAATCATCGATTCCGTGTCATCCGTACTGCCATCGTTAACGATGAGAAGTTCGTAGACTTGGGGGAATTGGAGGTAGGAATCGATGACCCCTTTAAGCATATGGGCACGATTAAATGTGGGGATAATGACAGAGATACGAGCTTCTTCTTTCATGGTAGATACTGCTTTACTCATCGGTGATGCGTCGGTCACGGTAAACGGCATTAGGTCGCACCCAAGCATAAAATTGATAATCGACAGACTCCATCAGAGCCATTGTGTCTGAGGCTTGGATTTCGGGTAATGTATCCCCATATTGTTCGACCATAATCAGTTCAGGGCGATATTTTTCCCAATTATTGGAACTGAGGACATCAAGTTCAAACCCTTCAACGTCGACAGACATAAAATCAATATGTTGGTTAGGCGGTAAATATTCGGCAAACAGTGAATCGAGACGGCGAGCAGGGACGGTAATTAGTTCACCACCATGCCCTTGTAAATCAGAGCGGACATCGAGAGCGTCAGTAGCGGCTGTATTCATCACGGAGGAGGGTCCCCAGTTTTGGAACTTCAGTTCACCATCTTCAGCGGCGATAGCTAGTTCTAGATTAATATCGCGTGGGCGAATTAGGCGAAAAGCGCGCATTGAGCCGGGAGTGGGGTCAATATTAATGCCACGCCACCCACGTTTATAGAACCAGTAAGTATTGGAAAACAGTTTAGGTGAATAAGCGCCAACATCGACAAAAAAACCAGGTGGGATTTGTCGGGTGCGGGAAAAGCGAGTGGATGGTTTTCCCATGCGGAGCCATTGTTTACGAACAAAGTAAGCTTGTAAAAAAGCGTCTTCCCCAAATTGGCTAAAGTAATCCCGTTTCCCCAAATCAAAAAACCGTTCCCAGTATAATCTTAACCAAGGTTTGACGGTTTGAAACCCTGGGATTTTATTTATATCGACCATATACACTCTATCAATAAATCAAAAAAATAATATTATTCACGGTGATTTTAACATATCCCGTATTAATTGCCATTGTAAAGAGGCGTTAATGGATGATTGGCGGAGTAGATAGTGACGGAAATTGTTAATGATTGCTTTGGCGGTGAAGCGGGTGAGGAGGCCGAGGCGCAAGATAAGTTCAGTGCCTGAGCCATAATGTTTGGCGAAATAGATGCGTTTACTTTTGTAAAGTTGTTTCAGAGCCCATTCATTGCGCATTTTGGAGCTAGCGCCCCAATGATGAAAGATTTCAGCTTGAGGGCAAAAGAGGGTTTGCCAGCCAGCCGCTTGGAGACGGTAGAACCAATCATAATCTTCGGAGTAGAAGCCAAACTGTTCATCGAGGAGGCCGACTTCGTCGAGAGCGGTGCGGCTGATAAGCGTACAGGCGAAGGAGACTCGTTCGACGGTTAAGGTCTTGTTTTTATCAAGAGGTGGTCCCCAGCGGCCCCATGGTTTGCTGATATTGTCCCATAGATAGGGTCCGATGAGTTCTAGCCAGACGGAGGGGAGGTCTCCATAGCAGTTTTGGATGGAGCCATCAGAGTTGCGGACGAGGGGGCCGGCCGCGCCGGCGTCTGGATTTGCTTGCAAACAAGTTACTAGGCTAACTACGGCACCTGATTTGAGTTCAGTATCACTATTTAAGAGAAGGATATAGGCACCTTGACTGACTTTAATGCCTTGGTTATTGCCACGGGCAAAGCCCACATTTTCATCGTTGGCAATGAGATGTACCCAAGGAAATTGTTGGCGAACAAGAGAGACACTATCATCGGTGGAAGCGTTATCGACGACAATTGTTTCTAAGGAGATTTCGTCGCGGGCAGCAGCGATTGTGGTTAGACAATCCGTTAATAGTTTTTGGGTATTCCAATTAACGATGATGATGGAAACAATCGGTTTAGGGTTCATAGTCACCCCGTTCAATCATTTTTTCGATGGTTAGTAGGCCGCCTAAAAATAGCCAGACGAGAAAGCTAGCCTGAAAACCAGGAAACCCGATATTATAGACAAAAGGCAAGACCCAGTCGCCAAAAAGCATCACGACGAGGCAGGCGACGCCCATAGCGGTGACAGCGTTGACATAGCCAGCTAAGAAGCCCTCTTTGACTTGTATATGAAGTTTAACGCATAAAAAGCCAATGCGAATAGCAATCCAAGCGAATAGGATTAGGCCAACAATACCCATATGAGAGAAGATGTCGACATAGTTGTTATGGGAAGAGATAAGAGGGGTATACCAGATAATATGCTCATAGATGAGCGGTTCTAAAATTCCATAGGGGCGGTAGGCGGCAGGGCCTAAGCCGGTAATGGGGTTGCGCATTGTCATGTCAATAACACGTAGAATTAATGTAAGACGAGAGCCACCACTTTCAAACCATTCCTCTTCACCGCCAGCGAAAGCCCAGAGAAAATCAAGTAATGTACCACTTAATAAGAGAGTGGCGCCAGCCATGACAATAGGTACACGAAGTTTAGGCCAACGAAGCCAGCATAAGACGCCGGTGGCGGCGACGAGACTGACCCAGATGGAGGCGCTTTCACGTTGGATAGTTAGGGCATTGTAGGTAATACCAATGATAGAGAGAACCATTAAGAGTTTGAGATAGTCGGGGAGTTTGCGATTGAAGAGGAGTTGGCCGAGAGAGAGGCTGAGCAAGGCGATCCAAAATGGGGCACGGGTAAAGACGATAGTAATATACCGAGGAAAAACGCGATAATGCATATAGGGGAACAGTTTCAAGAAGGCAATTGTGCCCCCAATCAAAATAAAGGTGAAGGTAATGCGTTTGAGCCAAACCTCATCAGTGATGTAATGGCCCATGATCCAGGTGGCGGCAAAAGATAAGATGAAAATACCCCATTGGGCGAATTGGACGAGGATAAATGTATTTTCACGGGGTACAGAAGGGTCCCACATGGCTTGTCCAATCAACAGGGAGATGAAGCCAGCGCCGATAAAAACTATGAATGGTTTATTAAGGGTGCTGGGTTCGAGCAAAGGTAAATGACGTCTAAAGCGGGATAAGAGCCATAAGCCAAAAAGGCCGGGGATAATGATGACCGAGGGATTGAGCACAACATCGGTGCCTGTGGGGATGTTGATGGGGATGATGAGGGCTAAGGCGACGAGGCCGAGGAGGGCTAGACGTAGCTCTTGAACGACAAAAAAGGAGCCAATGGCGACGACAATAAGAGGAATGGCTTGACCTACTGTTACTTGTTCATAAGCCAAAACAAAGGATGTGCTTAAAGTAATAAGAATAATTAGAACTTTACCCCAATTGTACTGGAGATAGTTGAGTATTGGGTTTAGTCGCTTAGTCGCCGGGAATTGGTCTTCAAGGATATCTAAATAAGAGCCTAGTTGTTTGAAAATCATAGCATTTATTTCTTTACTATCGTTTGATTAATTATGGTCACAAATTGTTCCCCCAATCGGGCCCAATCATACTGTTGTTCGACTAATGTACGTGCTTGTTGGGCGATATGTACGGCTTGTTGGGGATTATCAAAAAGAGATTTAATCGCGTTAATAAAATCATGGGGTGTATCCGCGATGAGAATATTGTGATTGGGTTGGATGGTTAAGCCCTCGGCCCCCTTCGTCGTCGTGACAACCGGCGTCCCGCAAGCCATCGCCTCCAAAATTTTGAGACGCGTGCCACCACCAACACGCAAGGGAACCACGCAGATAGCGGATTGGGCCACTGTTTGAGCTATATCATCAATATAGCCAGTTAAAGTAACAGAATTATCTAAAGGCAAGTTAGCCAAATCAACACCTTTGGTTGACCCCGTAATAGTTAAATGAATAGAGGGGAACAGTTGCTTTAAAGTGGGCATCATAGCGGTCAAAAACCAATGAACCGCATCATAATTTGCTTGGTAAGTGAGGGCCCCATTATAGATCAGCGAAAATGGCATCTTGTTAGCTGGTTGTGGGCGTTTCGTTTGGGTGTCGACCCCATTAGGGATGACAGCGACTCGTTCAGGGTGGGGGGCTAACTGTTGGGTAACGATGCCATCTAGCTCTGACACCATTGTAATCAAATCAAATTGACGAAACAACCAACGCTCATAAATGGCTATTTTTTGCCAACTGAGCCAACAACGAAGACGGCGGACGAAATCAGTTTGGTTATGGTAACGATCGGCCATCATACGGGTAAAAGAGTTGTGTTCTTCCAATATTTTGACGGGGATATGTTCCAGTTGGTAAGCGTAACTACTCATCATTTCGGTGGAGGCGATGACGGCGGAAAACTGGGTTTGGGTAGTGATAGATGTGATTAGTTGTTGCATGGCGGGGATAGGGCGTGAGGAGATAGGGCGTAAAGAGAGAAATGTTTGCCAAGCGGGGGCTTGGTTATGTTGGTAGGGGTTTAGTTTGATTGTAGCGACGTGGGGGAGGGGATAATCGGTGTCTGGTTGGGCGGTAGCGAAGGCGAAGGCGACGAGGGTGACGTCATAGTGGGCTGATAAAGCTTGGAGGAGGTGATGGACGCGGATTTTAGAGCCATTATCGGCGGGGAAGGGGTACCAAGTGGATAAAAATAAGATATGGGGACGTGATGATGGTGGGGACAAATGATGATTGGTTCTCATAGAGGGCATAATTATACCACAAGCGTGTCAGGGGATTAAACTAATGTGAGTTCGATAATAGGATGATTGCATACTCTTAGATCCCTCCACTCCGTTTGCCCTTTTTGTGACTTGGAATGTATTGGTTAGTCAAAAAGCGGGCAAACTCCGGTCGGGAAGGGTTTTTCGAGGTGGGGATTTGATAGTTAGAATGAGTATGCGATTGCCCTG
>DATHYN010000361.1:0-11299 GCA_035459145.1 Anaerolineae bacterium
GCCTCACGGCACAACCACTCACCACCACCCAAACAAACTACGCCATCACCAACTTCATCACCGATACCACCCAAAACGACTACTTCATCATCGAAGCCGTTAACTGCATCTTACCCACACCCCTTTCCAATGAAATCGGCATCTTCCACGTCCCCCTCTAACCAGCTCCAATCGGCTGAGGGTTCCGTGTGAGAGGGAACCCTCAGCTTTTCTCTCCCCTAATAAATACTAAATAATCCCTGATTAATATAGCCAAATTAGCTATTCGTGCTAAACTTATACCCATGCGACGCATATTCTTAATTCTCTTCATTGCCCTCATCATCACTGCTGGCCTCCTCCTTATCCTTGAGCGACGGTCACGCTCTTCCGGCCAATTTGGCCCCAACCGCCCCACACCGCCGCCAGCTACCATCAGCAACGAAACCCCCATCGAAATCGATTTCAATACCCTAAACGCTGATCCCACTACCTATCAAGGCAAATACATTCGCGTCACCGGCAACTATACCCGCATTACCCCACCCCTCTGCAATGGCATCTACCGCGGTCCCAACCCGCGCTGGGGACTCACTGCCGACAACCTACGCCTTGATGCCACTGGCTACGAAAACATTACCCGTCGCCTTCCCCCACAACTACCCATGATCGTCGAAGGCTACTGGCTTCTCTACCGTGGCCCCCTCGGCTGTGGCAAACAATCTACCACCAGCCAAATTTGGCATCTAGCCGTCCAACGCATCATCGCCCCCAACCCACTCCCTATCGGCTACGACCCGTTAGCCCCTCTACCAACCCTTCCACCGATGACACCAATTAATCCCGTGTCTACCCCTAGCCCCACACCGACCGATAACAATAACAACAATACACCAACCTTTACACCCACACCAACCTTTACACCCACACCTTCACGCACACCCACACCTTCACGCACACCCACCCCCTCACGCACACCTACCCCCAGCAATACCCCCCCACCTAACAGTACCCTAACCCACACCCCCACATTGCTCCCAACTTTAACACCGTCAGCTACCCCCGCTAACCAAGCCACCGCAACCCCCTCACACACACCCACCCCCTCACGAACCCCAACACCCTCACGAACCCCGACCATTGCCCCCACAGCTACATCTGGCCCTTCACTCCCCACAGCCACACCCGGTCCCCCACTTCCCACCTTCACCCCCACCGTCTCTGGCTACCCTAACCCACCAACGCCAACCCCAACCGCCACCAACACCCCCGAAGGCTACCCCTAAATCCATCCATTTACCACAAGAGGTTCTATGATTCCCTTCAAACCAGCTGTTTCCCCCCCGGCCGAGCCCACCAAGCCAGCTTGGTGGCTCCCTTTCTCTGATGACAAATTGCTCGTCAAAGAAGAGGGTGAACAATCAGCCCTGCTAACCTTGGCCCACCAAAATCCCACTATCCCCACTCAATTTGATAACTACCTCGGCCAACTCCACCACCAAGACACCTTCACCACCACCCTCCCCGCCGATTACACCCCACCCGACGGCTTCCGCCTCTCCGGCTTGCGTGGCCTCTTCGGTCGTCTCCCCACCGACCAGTTCTGGCTCGCCGTCCGCGCCCACCAAATCACCGCTTGGGACCGTAACCATCAATTCTGCGGCCGCTGTAGCACCCCCATGCACAAAAAAGAGACCGATAGGTCTAAACTCTGCCCCCAATGTGGTCTCACCACCTACCCCCGCATCTCGCCAGCCATCATCGTCGCCATCACCCGTGGCGATGAGATCCTTCTCGCCCGTTCAACCCGCTCCCGGCATGGTATCTACAGCGTCCTCGCTGGCTTTGTCGAACCCGGCGAAACACTTGAACAATGTGTCCACCGCGAAGTATTCGAAGAAGTTGGCCTCTACATCAAAGATGTTACCTACTTTGGCAGTCAACCATGGCCCTTCCCCGACTCCTTGATGCTCGGTTTTACTGCCACCTACAAAAGTGGTGAGATCGTCCTGCAAGATGATGAAATTAGCACCGCTGGCTGGTTCCCCCGTGACGCCCTCCCCCCCATCCCCCCGTCCATTAGCATCGCCCGTCGTCTAATTGATGCCTTCGTTAACTCATAAGTTTAAACGCAACTGACCACCAACCACTGGTACCGGCTTATCCGCCCGATAACAAACCAACATCCCCTCAACCCACTCCTCTCGAATCGGCTCAAATCCCGCCTGCCCCAACAACTGCCGCCAATAACGGGTTGAGGGCAAATCCCACCCCCACGGCCCCCACACCAAATAATTCGTCACACTGCGCGCTGGCTCCACCATCAACAATCGCCCCCCTGGCGGCAAAATATGATAAATCTCCTCTAATAACCGTATCCGATCACCACGATGCCATAATTCGCTTAACGTTTGGATGAGAAAAACGGCCGTTACCTCCCCATCCGGCACCGGCAATAAACCCAAACGCCCCTCCCGCCACACCAACCGCGGATCCGGCACCGGATACTTGCCCAACTCCCGCCAACGCCGCAACGCCCCCTTCGGCGTCATCTGGGGATTATACAAATCAACCACCACCAACTTCCCCGTCGTCAACTGCCGCCCTATCACCCATGAACTTCGCCGCCGCCCCACATCAATCTGGGCCACATACTCATCCGGCTTTACCCGCCCCAAGGAAAATAACAGCTCATACACTGTTAGCTTCTCTTCTAACCGATAAATAAACCACAACTGCAACAACAAAAAATATAACAGAACAACCAATAACAACCAGCCCACCAACGCTCCCAACTCATACCCTAACATCCCGGCCCCTAACCACAAACTCAACGCCAACAGCAAGCCCCCCCCAAATCCCACCAAATATCGCGGCCAATAAACGTATAAATACCCGCCAATACCATCTAATCTTTTTGGTACCATGCTTCGACCTCAACCCAACCCGCCCACTTCTTGTGAGCAAGTCTGGCCCTTTAATCCTTCAATACAGCGGGTAAATATTCATTCAATGGCGTTATATCTGGGGGCAATGTCACCACAGTCGGCGTCGGTAAAGGCCCCGTAGCCGTGACCTTATAAACAGTACCGTTGATATCAACCATATACAACTCACCATCACTATCTTCACCAAATGATACAAACGAAACATCAGCAAAATCTGCTATCTGCACGATTTCCCAATTTGTCCCATTCGGCCGCACACTCCACACCCGCCCTGTACAAAAATCTGAAAACAGATAACGACCTAACAAAGTCGGTGCCTCTGTCCCCCGATAAACATACCCACCCGTAATCGCACAACGCCCGTCCGCATGGCTATAAATATAAATCGGTCCATCATATTCTTCACGCGGCCCACAACCAGTCGTATTGTACGGGAAATTCCCTTCATAACAACGCCACCCAAAATTCTGTCCGCCAGGACTGCCCGCCGGCACATAATCAATCTCTTCCCATGCTAACTGCCCCACATCCCCAATAAACATATCGCCCGTCCCCCGATCAAAACTAAACCGCCACGGATTACGCAACCCAATCGCCCAAATCTCATCACACGTCGTATTCTCGTCCTCTTCATTAACAAATGGATTATCATTGGGAATAGAATACGCTAAATTAGCTGATGGATCACAATCAGGCCCATTCCCACCGCTCCGATCAACATCAATGCGCAACATCTTCCCCAATAACGATCGCCGATTCTGGCTCCAATTGCTGGGATCGCCAACACTACCACCATCCCCCATCCCAATATACAAATAATCATCCGGCCCAAACATAATATTCCCACCATTATGATGCTCATAAGGCTGCCAAATTCGTATTATGCGCTCTTCACTGTCAGGGTCAGCCACATTCGGATCACTCGTTACCTCAAACCGTGATACATAACTATACAACTGATTCGATTCAAATGTTGTATAACTCACGTAAAAGTACCCATTCATTCCATAATTGGGATGAAAAGCCAACCCCAATAAACCATCTTCACTCCCTGCCCCCGCTACCCGATCTGATATATCCAAAAACAACTGCGCATCATTTATATCAGGTGTATTCAAATCCAAAATCTGAATACGCCCCTGTTTTTCCATCACGAACAACCGCTTATCACCAGCCAAACCCGTATGTGTCGCCCCCAAAGGCATATTCAAACCAGTCCCCACCGGCACCAAATTCATCTCAATCGGCTCATCCCCACCACCATACCCGGTCCATGCTTGACTGCTAATCCACAGCCACAAACTAACCGCCAAAACAAGCATCGTCAAGCTCACCACCCCACCTAAAATCCATCTAGGGGCGCTATCAGCCCCCTCGGCACGCAACAATCGCTCCATTCTATTCATCCTTAACCACAACAGGAATATACTGATTCGGCCAATTCTCAACCGTAACCGTCACCAGCCCTTCACTCATATCAAGACCATCAGTAACCAGATACTCAAAACTATCAATACCTGTATAATCAGCCGGCGCTGTATACAAAACCATCGTCCCACTAATAACCGCCGTCCCGTAATCCGGAACCCCCACACTAACCAACGACAACGCTCCCTCCTCCACCGTATCATTGGCCAAAACATCAATCAACTGCGCTTCCTGCTCAAACAACTCAATCTCATCACCCATTGCCGTCGGCGCCAACGCCGATTGAACCTGATACAAACCACCATTATAATCAGCTAAATACAGCTCCCCATCAGCCCCTTCGCCAAACGAACTCGGGCTACCACTAAAAATACGCCCCAAAAATTGCGTATCCCACCCCCCCGCCGTAGCCGGCTGCATCACCCAAAAGTTGCTCTCAATAAAGTCAGCAAAAATATAAACCCCCTGCATCCGACCATAATGCAAACCACGATAAACAAATCCCCCGGTGATCGCCCGTCCCTGCGTATGTGGATAATCAATCGCCGGTGGCTGATGATTATCTGGGGTCACACCACATAAACCCGTCAACTGATTCCCTTCAAAACAACGCCAGCCATAATTCTCGCCACCAGCCGAACTCGCCGGCTGATAATTAATCTCTTCCCAGCCACCTTGGCCAACATCCCCGATATACATATCACCTGTCGCTCGGTCAAAACTAAACCGCCATGGATTACGCAATCCATACGCCCAACTTTCATCACACGCGCCAGACACTCCCACAAATGGATTGTCCGCCGGAATCGTATAATTGCCCGTCCCACAATCAGGTGCATTCCCACCCCCATGCACATCCAAACGCAACATGCCACCTAACAACGTGCCCAAATCTTGTCCATTCTGCCACGGATCATTGGCACTCCCCCCATCCCCTAACGGCACATACAAATATCCATCCGGCCCAAACGCTATATCCCCCGCGTTATGATTAGATGCTGGTTGTGGCACTGTGAAAATCAAAAATTCCGTATCAAATGAAGCCTGATTGGGGTTATCAGCATCCCGCTCAAACCGCGCAATGCGCGTCGCTTCCGTTTCATCTGTATAGTTAACATAGAAATAGCCGTTCGTCTCATAATCAGGGTCAAAAGTCAACCCCAACAACCCTTGCTCCGGCCCAGTGGTCGTAATCTGCCCAGATGGGATCTCAAAAAATGGTGTCGGCTCAACACGGCCACCACCCGTCACAATCTTAACTGTCCCCCACTGCTCCACCACAAACAACCGCTCATCCCCCGCGTGAGCCACATCGACCGGCAAGAAAAAGCCGTTAGCCACAAGCTCAAAACTCAACTCTGGCAACGGCGGCTCATCTCCCCCCGCAGCGCCCCCATTATCAAACTGCCAAAACATAACTGTACTCACAGTCAACAATAACACCATTGCCAAACCAAATCGTTGCACTTGTCGCCACACCATAATTAACTCACTTTATTCATTACTAAAATCACGACCCTGAATGATACATTTTACACAATCATTCACATCTGTTAATTCATCCCTGCCTTCGCAGGGATCCACTCCCAAAATCACCTTTAATTCACCCCTGTTCTCAGCAAATCACATTCTTATTCCTAAAACCAAGCCTAAATCATTCTTAATCTTCTATCCATCTAAGGCGTCACAATCCGTGACACGTAACCAGTATGATGCACAACATACAACTCCCCATTAACATCCTCACCAAAACTAGCAATAAATCCATCCGTCACCATCACCGGTGTCCGCACCCACCCCTCGGCCGTCTCCCGCAAACTCCAAATAATATTCGTACAATAATCCCCAAAGAAATAGTTCCCCCACAACGCCGGCTCCGCCTCCCCACGATACACATAACCACCCGTCACCGAACACCCCCCCTCAAAATGGGCATACTCCGCCACCGGCAATACCGATCCCGTCCGATCACAATTAGCTAAATAACAGACACTCGCTTCCATCTGCCGCCAACCATAATTCTGACCACCACCCGCCTCGGCCGCTTGGAAATTAATCTCCTCCCACTCATTCTGCCCCACATCGGCAATATACAAATCCCCCGTCAGCCGATCAAAACTAAATCGCCACGGATTACGCAACCCATACGCCCAAATCTCATTACGCGCATTCTCATTGGTCACAAATGGATTATCCCCCGGAATTCCATACGGCTCACCTTCATCAATATCAATCCGCAAAACAGAACCCAATAACGTCGTTAAATCTAACCCATTGTTTTCTGGATCTCCCGCACTACCTCCATCCCCTAAACCGATATACAAATAACCATCCAACCCAAATTGCAACTGACCACCATTATGATTCCCAAACGGCTGGGCCACCACCATCAACACCCGTTCACTACTCACATCAGCCACGTTCGGATCAGCGCTCACTTGATATTCGGCCACCACACTACTCCCATCTCCACGCGTGTAATTGACGAAGAAACGGCCGTTATCCCCATAATCCGGATGAAAGGTCAAACTCAGCAACCCTTGCTCATTCGCCCCATCATTCACCCGATCACGAATATCTAGAAAAGGCGTCTCCACCCGCTCCCCAGCAACCACAATATAAATCACCCCCGCCTGCTCCACCACAAACAACCGCTCGTCACCAGCGTGCGTTAAATATAACGGCCGTTCAAACCCCGATACCACCGTCTCTAATGCGATCTCTTCCACCGCCAACACCGGCCGCGGCGTCGCCGTCGCCGTCGGCACCGGCACCGGCGTACTCGTCGCCACCGCCGTCGGTACCACCGGCTCACTCGCCGTCGTCGCCGTCGCGGCCCCCTCGGCCGTTACCTCGGCTGGGACCGTCGCCGTCAACAAATCAGACAATGGCTGCGCTGTCTCTGTCGCCACAACCACCACCGGCGGCGTCACCACCTCTTCCCCACTCGTACAACCCCACAACAAACTCGCCACAACCAAATAAAAACCTAGACTTTTTAATCGCATCATATTATTTCACTCACTCCAAGCATCCCCACTAATAAAACGGTATTATGCCCTACAACCACACAACATCCGTCCACAAGAAGATGCCACTTAACAACTATGGTCGGTTTGCGCCCCAACGATAATGATGAATCAGCCCCCCCCACCCAACTAAATATCTAACTTCAACGTCTCGGCCACCATCGCCCGCAACTCCTTCGGCTTAAATGGTTTGGTTATATAAGCAGTCACTGATTGCAACCGCGCAATAACCCGATGAGCTGGTGATTTTTGGGCCGTCAACATAATCACACCCTTCACCAAGACGTCATCCATCTCATCAACCACTTTTAACACATCCCAACCATACCCATCCGGTAAATTAATATCCAAAATCAATAAATCCGGTTTGATCGCAGGTATCATTTCGAGGGCATCATGCGCCGTCGACGCATGATGCAACTTAATGGGCAATGGCCGCAAGGTCATCTCAATTAATGTGTACAAATGGGCATCATCCTCCACCGAAACAACTTGGGGGATAGCGTTTTCTTGTGGCATATCTTTCTCCTTACACCCTTTAACCACGCTCGGCCAAAGGTACAAATGTCATATTCTCATCCCCAATATAACGCGCTTTGGGGCGAATCAAACGATTATCAGCTAACTGCTCTAAAATATTGGCGGTCCAACCCGCAATCCGACTCAAGGCAAACAATGGCGTAAACTGATCAATAGGAATCCCAATCATGTATAACACAACCGCTGAATAATAATCCACATTAGCATATAAATTACGCTCAATGAAGAACTCATCCGCCCGCGCCAACTCTTCAATTTTAGCCGCCACTTCATACCACTGCCCCTGACCACTACTCTTGGCCAAACGCTCCGCCATCGGCCGCAAAATCTTGGCCCGTGGATCCTCAACCTTGTACACACGATGCCCAATCCCCATAATCCGATTGCCCGCCGCCCGATACTCATCGAACCACGCTTCAATATCACCCCGCTGGGCCGCATCCACAAACTGCTCCATCGCTTTTTGGTTCGCCCCACCATGAGCTGCCCCTTTCAACGTTCCGATGGCTGATGTCACTGCCGAGAAGACGTCGGCCAAGGTACCTGTCGTCACCCGTGACGCAAAGGTAGAGGCATTAAACCCATGATCCGCTAACATCACCAAATAAGCATCCAACGCTTCCACCGCGTCAGTACTCGCCTCTTCCCCGTTCATCATATACAAAAAGTTAGCCGCATGTCCTAAATCAGCTCGTGGGGCCACCGGCTCACGATCGTGACGGATATGTTCCCAAGCGGCCACAATGGTGGGCAGAACGGCCGTTAACCACAACGCCTTCTTCCGCGCCCCATCCACCGTAATATCATCAGCCGTCGGATCAATCAAACCCAACCCACTCACAATCGTGCGCAAAACAGCCATCGGATGCGCTTCATTTGGAAAACTCTCCATAATACGCACAACTTGCGTCGGCAATGCCCGCTTCGAGACCAATGCCGCCTTAAACGCATCTAACTGCTGTTGATTAGGCAAATTGCCATTCCACAACAAATAAATCGCTTCTTCAAACGTCGCCTTCTCCCCTAAATCCATAATATCATAACCGCGATAAATCAATGTCCCATTCTGGCCATCAACCCGACTCAATGCTGTGTCTGCTGCCACAATACCGGCTAAACCTTTTTGATCACTCATAAATTACTCCTATCTCCTTAAAATAAATGCTTAATTACTTTCAGCTAAGCGTTCACCATACTGTTTTTGATAATACGCTTTAAATTCGCCTGATTTGATTTTGCCCCACCACCACTCATTATCACGATACCATTCAACCGTTTTCGCAATCGCTTCTTGCGGCGTATGCCGTGGTTGCCAGCCTAATGCTTTCAACTTATCCACATTTAAACTGTACCGCCGATCATGCCCCGGCCGATCCGTCACGTGCCGAATTAAACTATGTGGCTTATCTAACGTCTCTAGTAAAATCTCAACCATCTCTAAATTTTCAATCTCATGCCCCGTCCCTACATTATATATTTCACCCAGCTCACCTTTATGCAAGACAACATCAATCCCTTCACAATGATCCAAGACATATTGATAATCCCGCATTTGACGCCCATCCCCATAAACGGGCAAGGGCTCATCAGCCAACGCATTGGTCGCAAATAAAGGAATTACTTTTTCTGGATATTGATAAGGTCCAATATTATTCGCTCCACGGGTAATAGTCACCGGTGTGTTGTGCGTTACAAAATAAGCGATCACCATTAAATCACCGCTCGCCTTGCTCGCCGCATACGGACTGCGCGGGGCCACCGCATCCGTCTCCACACTAGAATGCCCCATCGGAATATGCCCGTACACTTCATCCGTCGAAATCTGATGAAACCGCTCTAAGCCTAATTCACGCACCGCTTCTAACAAGACATATGTCCCATAGACATCTGTCTTGACAAACGCATCCGGATCTAAAATCGAACGATCAACATGTGACTCGGCCGCAAAATTGACAATCGTATCAATCTCATACGCCTCTATCGTCTGCCGCACCGCCGCCGCATCACAAATATCTCCCTTCACAAAAGAAAACCGAGGGTCATCTTGCACAGGTAATAAGTTATCAGGATTACCAGCATAGGTCAACTTATCAAAAACAATAATATTATAATCATTATACTTATCCATCATATAATGAACAAAATTCGCGCCAATAAAACCAGCCCCACCCGTAACCATAATGTTTTTCATTAAAAATACCTCTCTTATTGCAAAGTTTACCCTTGATTTTAACTCAACCTAACCAATTAAACGACATTATTTTACCTACTATTCACCCACAACAAAAAATAATGCCTGTATAAAGGGTCTGTTTCCCTCTATACAGGCATTTTAATTCACCTAGATGGCTAAATCTCCCCCATTTATCCCTTATATCCCCCAATTATGAGCCATATATTGCCACAAACTAAACATAAGGACAAGAATGACCACCATCAAAGCCATAATTAAGATGATAAAGAAAAGATTAATAACAAAAGATAAAAAACGGCGTACCCATGGATAACGTCGCCAATCAAGCAACGGCTCTAACTTCATATTGTTCACTCACTTTGAGGGCATTCAATTTGAATGCCCTCTTTAGTATCTATTTTGGTTTGATTTTAACGGCCGTTCCATACGCCAACAACTCCGCCGCCCCCTGTAAAATCGTCGACGTCGTAAACCGCACCGCCACAATCCCCGTCGCCCCCTGCATCACCGCATCAGCAATCATCCGATCAATCGCCTGCTCACGCGCCTCCGCCATCATCTTCGTATACTCCCCAATCTCCCCACCAATAATCGACTTTAACCCCGCCAAAATATCATTACCAATATGACGCGCCCGAATCGTATTCCCCCGCACAATACCAATCGTCTCCACAATCACATAATCATCAAACTGTGTCTGCGTCGTCATCGGAATCTTTACACTTCTATCCATCTCACTACCTCCTAAGGTAATTTTCAAAAGGGTTTATCACTTTTTCTTACCAATGTTTACAAATCAACATTCTTCTTGTAATAATCATCTTCTTCATTTGTCCATTGATCATGCAAAGCGACAAAAAACAACCCCCCTATCGCCATAAATAAAATCAGGCCGATAATACCTTCCGGGAAAGCGGCCACAAAACCGATCACCATCATCATCACCCACCCCAAAGCGGCAAAGAACAAAATTGCAAAGGAGAAATTTTTGACTGTCTTTTTCATAATTGACCTCTCTCAATCATCATCTACTACAATAAAAGCGCCCTACCCTTACCATATATACGGGAATCAACGACAATAGTTGCACAAAACCCACATATACACCTATCACTTACGCCTCTGCAAAACCCCACGCCAAAAAGCGATATCCTCGGCCGGCACCATCCCCAACAACCACG
>DATHYN010000362.1:0-2624 GCA_035459145.1 Anaerolineae bacterium
CCAACACAAAAAAAATCCCCCCAATCCCCAAAATCCGCGTCAAAACCACCAAACCTCCCCCCCCACAAACTATCCCCATAGCAACTCCCAAAAACCTGTCGGAGCATCCCATAAGGACGCCCCAACCTCACACCTACCTTAAACCGCCATCCCCGCCAACCGCTCGGCCAACACCCCCTTCACCGCCGCCACATCCGCCGGCAACGTCACCGGCGGATTCGCATACTTCTGCCCCATCCCCGCCACATCCTCATGATGATAATCAACCTTAAACTGCGTAAACTTCAACCCATGCGCCGTGCTCACCACCACCGCCCGATCCGTCTTCTTAATCACCCCCTCGGCCGCCAACTTGAACAACACCGCCAACGCCACCCCCGTATGTGGACATGTGTACAACCCTGTCCGATCCGCCAACGCCGACGCATCCGCCAACTCCGCCTCCGTCGCCTGGGCCACAATCCCATTCGACTCCTGCACCGCCTGCACCGCCTTCTCATAACTAACCGGATTCCCAATACGAATCGCCGAGGCCAACGTCTGCCCCGCTTGCATAATCGACTTCTCTTTGAACCCATTCAGATAACTCTGATAAAACGGATTCGCCCGCTCCGCCTGCGCCGCCACCAACCGTGGTATCCGCTCAATCAAGCCCAAATCCTGCAACAACTTGAACCCTTTATACAACGCACTAATATTCCCCAAATTCCCCACTGGAATCACCACCCAATCCGGCACATCCCAATCCAATTGACGCGCAATCTCCACCGCCACCGTCTTCTGCCCCTCCACCCGCAAACTATTCATCGAATTGGCCAAATAGATACTATTATCCTTCGTCACCTCTTTGACAATCTCCATACAACCATCAAAATCAGTGTCCAAAGCCAACACATGCGCCCCATTAGCGATCGGCTGAATCAACTGCGCCGGACTAATCTTATTCTGCGGCAAAAACACAATCGACGGAATCCCCGCTTTGGCCGCATACGCCGCCAGCGCCGCACTCGTATCCCCCGTACTCGCCGCCGCCACCGCCTGCACCGGACTCCCATCCGCCACCATCTGCTTGACCACACTGACCAACGCCGTCATCCCCAAATCCTTAAAGCTACCCGTATGACTATTGCCACACAACTTCACCCACAAATTCGGTACCCCCACCTGCTCACCCAACTGCTCGGCCGCAAACAGATTCGAGTTCCCCTCATACATACTGACCACATTCTCATCCCGCAAACTAGGCATCACCCACTCCTTCATCCCCCACACCCCACTCCCATGCGGCAAACCCGTGCTCCCCGCCCGCTCCGCCAACAAGCTCTTCCACGCCGCCGCCGACCGCTTCTGCAACGGCTCCACCTCATGATGCACCTCTAACAACCCGCCACACGTCGGACAAGTATAAATCACATCATACACCGAATGCTCTCCCGCACACCCCCGAAAACAACGAAAATAAACTTTATAATCACTCATCGATCTACTTATATCCTTTTAAATATCAGCCCCAATACCATTCCGCATGGGCCTCCTAACTAAAAACCATCATTCTACCAGATATATCACCCCGCGACAGCCTTAAAACCAGCTTTCCTTCTATATAAATCATATCCATCTGTACTGCACCCGCCCCCCCAACCATTTCTAACCACCGTTTTGGTCGCTCCCCCCCTGACAAATT
This sequence comes from Anaerolineae bacterium, assembly GCA_035459145.1. Taxonomy (GTDB): domain Bacteria; phylum Chloroflexota; class Anaerolineae; order Promineifilales; family Promineifilaceae; genus DATHYN01. The sequence goes on from DATHYN010000362.1 coordinate 1,685, forward strand.
CCTACCCCTTAAACGGCGCATTCGCGTGCTGTAACGCATACAGATAAGAATCATGCGCACTATGATTCCCAACCAAACTCCCATACTGCGCCGTAAAGTTAACGGGGATACCCACATGCTCATACAACTCACGTCCAAAGATGGCCGAGGGCACTTCCGGCACCAAATCACACGTATTCACAACCCGATAAGTCGGTACCCCATTACCATTATACGCTTGCGCAAACGCCCGATCCCCCACCCGTGGACTCGCCAAATTATAATGGAAGACAGGCACACCCAACTCCTGAATAAAGGGCAAATGAATCAGATGAGGCACCGCACAAGTCGATAAACCACAACCCAAACTATGTCCCGTTACATAAATAGAGGTAATCGGCCGTTCCACCCGCGTCAACGCCTCGGCCACATAATCCGCCATCGACTTATACAACGTCACAAACCCAGCGTGCGTCAGCCCATAATTAGGGACCAAATCATACTCCTTCTGCCGCGCCTGCGCATCCTTCACAAAATCATCCGTCGACGACGTCCCCCGAAAAACCAGATACGTCGTTCCCTTATCATCCTGAGCCACAAACGCAAACGGCTCCACCGCTTTAAAGAAAAAGAAAAAATCATCCTCACCCCAAATCGGTTCCCCATAATGGACCGCCAACCCCCTCGGCTCCCAATGAAAATCCCTCGGCTTCGGCTTATCCTGTTCCTCCTTCCACTGCGTATACATATCATACGCCGTCACCACCAACTGACCACAAATAGTCGCCTGCTGCAAATCAAACCCCTCAGGAAAATAGATCGGATACGTCATTATTATCTCCATAAACTGACTAATTTATAAACAACATAATTATAACCCGTTTCCACTCTGGAGGTAGTGCGATTTGACAAATCGCACTACCTCCAAACCCCAACCAACACACAAAAAAATCCGCGTCAT
>DATHYN010000363.1:0-27557 GCA_035459145.1 Anaerolineae bacterium
GGGTGGGGATTATCGAACCTTGATTGAGGGGTGGGGCTTGTCGAGGGTGGGGCGGATTGAACTGCGCTCGAAATGACGTTGGGGGGAGGGGTGGGGATTATCGAACCTTGATTTAGGGGTGGGGCTTGTCGAGGGTGGGACGGATTGAACTGCGCTCGAAATGACGTTGGGGGGAGGGGGTGAATTATCGAACTTGGGTTAGTTAGGGATTGATTGTGGATAGGGGACGGCGTAGACGTGTACTTCTTCGGTTTTACCTTTCATGGGGACGGTGCCTTGGTCGATTAGTTTGAATTGATTGTTGAGAGCTTGGCGGGTGCTATCGGCGATGAGGATGGGGTGGCCGGCGACTTTGGTATGCCCTTCGAGGCGGGCGGCGGTATTGACGGTATCGCCGACGCAGGTATAGGTGGCGCGAATTTGGGTGCCGAGATAGCCAGCAATGACTTTGCCAGAGGCGATACCGATACCAATTTGGATTTGGATCAGTCCTTTATCGGCTTGATCTTGGTTAAATTGATCCATGCGGGCCATCATTTTGAGGGCGGCGCGCACGGCGCGTTGGTGGTGGTCGGGGTAGTGGAGGGGGGCGCCGAAGATGGCCATGAGGCCGTCGCCAACCATTTGGTTGACGATACCCCCTTCACTGCCGATAGCATCAATCATATAAGCGAAGTAGTTGTTGAGCAGGTCGATGGTTACGGCGGGGGATTGGGATTCGGTGATGGTGGTGAAGGAGCGGATATCGGAGAACATGGCGGTAGCGTCGACAAATTGGCCGCCCAGTTCAAAGCCATGGGTAAGGAGTTCATCGGCGACTTCGTGGGTGGCAAAGCGACCAAAGAGTTGGCGTAAGCGTTGATTGAGGTCAGTGATTTCGGTGTTAGCGGCGGTTAGTTGTTGATTTTGGGTGGCTAATTGTTGTTGATAGTGGCGCATAACGAGGTGGGTACGGACGCGGGCGAGGACTTCTTGGGCTTGGAACGGTTTGGTGATGTAATCGACGCCACCCACTTCAAAGCCAGTTAATTTGTTGCTGACTTCGCTGAGGGCGGTCATGAAGATGATGGGGATATCATTGGTTTCAGGATTGTCTTTGAGGTGTTGGCAGGTGGTAAAACCGTCCATTTTGGGCATCATGACGTCGAGGAGGATGAGGTCGGGATGGCCGCGTTGGGCTTTGTCGATGGCATCGTGCCCATCACGGGCGATCATGACTTCGTACCCTTCTTCGTAGAGGTATTGGGTGATTACTTTTAGGTTGGTGACATTGTCATCAACAACTAAGACGGTCATCTCTTCGGGGTCAAATTGGTTGGTCATGATACTACTCCTCAGTTGTGGTCAGCTCTTGGAGCAAGGCGATAATGCGCTTATCTTCAAAGTTAGCCACCATCTGGTTGATTTGGTCAGTGAAAGGTTGGAATTGGGGGTTGTTTTGGGCTAGATTTTGGGCGAGTTTGCGAACTTGGCGTAGTTTACCGAGTTCGGCGGCGGACAGCATTTTGGTGAGGATGGTGGGGGGGATGGGGGGAATGGATGGGGGTGTAGCTGGAGATGTGTTTGTTGCGGGCGGTTGTATGGTAGGCAGAGGTGGTGGCGGTGTTGTGGTGTCGTGACGCCAAGTGAGATCAAGTTGATGTTGAATGAGGGCGAGCAGATCGGTTTCGACTACAGGTTTGGGGAGGAAGCCTTGACAGCCGTTGAGTTGGCTATGGTTGTTATGGATTTCAAAGACGCTGGCGGAGACAGCGATGATGGGGATATTGTGCCAGCGGGGATTTTGGCGGATTTGTTGAATGGCTTCAAAGCCGGTCAGGACAGGCATAACGAGGTCGGTGAGGATGAGGTCTGGGGCGGTATTTTGGAGTTTGTCGAGAAGATCTTGGCCATTGGTAGCGAGGGTGACATCGAAGCCGAGGGGTTTGAGGAGGTTTTGGAGGACGAGGCGGTTGTCATGGTGGTCATCAGCGATGAGGAGGTGGCGGCGGGGGCCGTGATAGCCGGTGATATGGTTTTCGGTGGGTGTTTGGAGGGGGAGGGGGGCGTTATCGACGATGGGGAGGGAGATGGTGAAGGTGAAGCGACTGCCGTGATTGGGTTGGCTGGTGACGGTGATTTGGCCGCCCATGAGTTGGACGAGTTGTTGGCTGATGGTGAGGCCGAGGCCGGTGCCGGTGGCGCGGTGTTGCCAATCGCTGACTTGTTCAAAGGGTTGGAAGATGCGGCTTTGTTGGTTGGCGGTCATGCCGATGCCGGTATCTTGGATAGTGAATTGGATGGTGGTTTGGTGGGGGGAAACGGCCGTTTGCCGTACCTCAAAGGTAACATACCCCGCATCCGTAAATTTAATCGCATTTCCCAGTAAGTTTAACAAAATTTGGCGTAAACGTTGCTCATCACCAAAAACGAAACTAGGCAAGGCGTCATCGAATTTAGCCTGCAACTGCAACTCTTTTTGTTGGGCGCTCAAACTCATTAAGTTGGTGATGTTGGAGAGGAAATAGTGTAAGCTGAACTCATGCTTTTCGAGTTCTAATTTGCCCGCTTCGATTTTAGAGACATTGAGGACATCATTGATGAGGGTGAGAAGATGTTGGCCACTTTGATAGATGATATTGAGACCTTCGGTTTGTTGGGGGGTGAGTGGGCGTGAGCGGCGCAAAATTTGAGCGTAGCCGAGAATACCGTTTAGCGGGGTACGTAATTCATGACTCATACTGGAAAGAAAGGTGCTTTTGGCTTTGTTGGCCACTTCGGCTTGGATTTTGGCTGATTGCAGTTGCTGATTGGATAAGGCTAACTCTTGGGTACGTTGTTGCACCTTCTTTTCGAGCAGTTGTTGTTGTTGTTGTAAACGATTAATACGTAGGCGATAGGCAGAAAGGGAGATAACGATGGCTGAGGTTAAAACGAGAAGTTGAAACCAGAGGGTGTCCCAGAAGGGGGGGAGGATATTGAGTGGGAGTTGGATGGTATTAGGTCGCCATTGACCGTTGATGTCACTGCTTTGGAGGTGGAGTAAGTAGGGGCCATCATCGAGATTCATGAAGGTGATTTGATGTTGTTGGTTTTCTGTTTCACGCCAAGTGAAGCTGTTTGTATTGAGTTGGGTGTCATCATCTTCATCATCATCATCCCACCTTTCCCAAAAGGCCCATGAGGGATATTCTTCGACATCTTCGAGGGCGTAACGATAACGAATTTGTTGGGGAGCGGAAAATGATAAGGCGGAGAATTCAAAGGAGAAGATAGGCATATCTGGGGTGAGGGTGATTGTTTGAGAGGGGGCGATATAGGTTGGCGTAGGGGGTTGGTTGGCTGGGGAATCATTAAGAATTTTGAAATTGGTGATGGTTAGTGGAGGGACATAGTTATCGTTAATGATGTAAGCGGGATTAAAGGTGAGCAAGCCGCCGACGGTGCCAAAGTAGAGATTGCCTTGGCGGTCGCGTGTAGCGGCGAAGGGGGTGAACTCATCGGAGAGAAGATGGGTTTGGTTGGTGAAGGTGGTGATACGATTGTTGGCGGGATTAAATTGGGTGAGGCCATTGTGTGTACCAAGCCATAAATAGCCACGACGGTCGAGTTGAATGGTTTGGATTTGGTTGTTGGGAAGGCCATCTTGTTCCGTGTAATGAGCTGTGACTTCGGTTTCGCTATTGAAACGGATTAAGCCGTTATTGGTACCGAGCCAAAGGTGGCGGTTGTTGGTGGTGGCAATAGTATGGATAACGGTTTGGTCGCTGAGGTTAATAGTGGGGAGTGTATAGTGGGTGAATTGGGTGGTGATGGGGTCAAATTGGAGGAGGGTGGCTTGGTTGGTGCCGAGCCAGATTTTGTTTGTATTGGGGTGATAGAAGTGGGTGGTTAAGTTGGTATTGGTGGGGAGGAGGGAGGGGGATGGGGAGTAGGTGGTAAATTCTGTGGTGGTTGGGTTGAAGAGATGGAGATTTTTAGGGGTTAAGAGCCAGATATTATTATTTTTCGCAGGGATGATTTGGAGAGATGTTGGCGGGGGTGATTGGTTGGGGGGGGTGGGGAGTGGGTATTGTTGAAAAGATTGGGAGGTGGGGTTGAATTGATAGAGGTGGGGGCCGAGGGTTAGCCAGAGAGTGTTACTGTCTACATGGGGGATGAGGCTGGTGATGGAGTTGGTTTGGGCGCGGTTAGGGGGAGGGGGATTGGTGGGAGGGGGGAGATTATAGTGGCGAATTTTTTGGGTGGCGCGGTCGAGTTGGTTGAGAACAGGGCCGGTGCCGACCCAAATGGTGTCATCGGTGGCTAGGATGGCGGTGACGAGGTTACTGGCGAGGGAGTTGTTGTTGAGGAGGTTGTGTTGGTAAGTGGTGAAAAGGCGGCGTTGTGGGGTGAGGTAGTTGAGGCCAGCGTCGGCGGTGCCGAGCCAGAGGATGCCTTCACGGTCGTAGAAAAGGGTTTGGATTTGGTTGCTGTTGAGGGTTTTGTGTTGGGTGGGCTGAGTGGTATAGGTTTCTAGCTGGTTAGTGAGGGGATTGATTTTGAAGAGGCCTTGGTTGGTAGCGGCCCATAGTTCAGCTGGTTGGGTGCTGATGATATGATTGATGCGGAGGTTAGGGTTGTGCCAGGGAAGGGTGCGGAGACGGCCGCGGCGACAGTCGATATGGTATAAGTTGGGGCCGCCACCGACCCAGAGGTCGCCATTGGGGGCTAAGTGGAGAGTGGTGATAGGAGGGGCTTCGGTTGGTGATTGCGGGGTGGGGAGGGGGGCGATTGTGGGGGGGATACCGCTAAAGTTGAGGCAGGGGATGTTTTTGGGGGTTAGGAGGTAGGGCCAGAATTGTTGGGAATGGATATCGAATTGGAAGAGGCCGTTTTGGGTGCCGAGCCAGAGGACGCCGGCGGGGGAGGGGGTAATGGTATTGATGTGGCCGAGGTCGAAGGGGGGGGTGTAGTTGATGAAGTTTTGATTAAGAACATCAAAACGGCTTAAGCCGTTATTGGCGTGCCCAAACCAAAGTGTTTCATCGGGGGCTTGGGCCATGGCGGTTACTTGGTTGTGGCCGATGGTATCCGTTTGATTGGGGTCGTGGGTAAAACGGATGACGGAGCTATCGGTGGGATTAACGGCGTTGAGGCCGTTGTTGGTAGCGACCCAGACAAAACCTAATTTCGTCGTTAGGAGAGCGGTTATATTGTTATTGGTTAATGATTGTGGGTCATCAATTTTATGGCGGAGAGGATAGAAATTGTAGCCATCATAACGAAAAAGGCCATCAGATGTGCCCAACCAGAGAAAGCCGATCTGGTCTTGGGTGATCGTGGTGATATTGCTTTGGGGGAGTCCATCTTCAGCCGTTAAGGCATCAAAGGTGAGGGGAAAGGCATTGGGGGGAGAAGGAGATGGAGGTTGTTGCCAAGCGGTTAGAAGGAGGAATGTGAGACCTAAGTAGGCCCAGAAGAAAAAGGTCGTGCGTCGTTTTTGCATTAGGAAACCAGAGCTAAGTAGCCTATGGTTATTGTAGGATGGTAGCAAGGTTGATACTAACCGATAAAATAAGAGCATTGGTGGCTCAAATGTGTATGGGATAGCATTAATTAGGTTAAAAAGTCGTTGATTTTTTGAAGTAGTCTTTTGAAATGTACGGGTTTGGGTTCATATTCATCACAGCCAGCGGCCAAGCATTTTTCGCGGTCGCCAGCGATGGCATGGGCAGTGAGGGCAATGATAGGGATATGATGATCGGGCATTTCTTCACGAATGCGCCGCGTGGCCGTCCAGCCATCGATTTTAGGTAGATTCATATCCATCAGAATCAAGTCTGGCTTATTTTGATGGGCAATATTAATGGCGGTAGCGCCATCGGAGGCCAGCAAAACGGAAAAGCCACGGTATTCTAGCCGTTCCGCTAACATTTCTTGTACCATTTCATTATCTTCAACGAGTAATATTGTGCTCATAATTCTAATTGTATATAGTTTTTAACAATCTGTCAGTTAATTGCTCATATTTGTATTGAAATTGATCATGAATTTTAAGCTATCAAAACCAGATTATAGCGTATCATTTAGTTGATTGATGAGTTGGGTGACTTGGGATAATAGTTCATCGGTGTGGAAAGAGCCTTTTTGGAGTAGTTGTTGGGTTTGTTGTTCGATTTGTTCTTTTTCTTGAGGGGAGAGTTTTTTTGCGGTGATAATAATGATGGGGATATTGGCCCAATATGGGTTTTGGCGAACATGGTTCATAAATTGAAAGCCATCCATTTCAGGCATCATCAGGTCAAGTAAGATGAGGGCGGGGGTAGCTTGCTGTAAGGTTGTGAGGGCTTCGTAGCCATTGGTGGCGGTGCGGACTTGCCAGCCTTGTTTCGTTAACATTTTGGTGACGATATGGCGTAAGTCTTGGTTATCTTCGACGAGGAGGATATCTCCGATTTGGGGGGAGCTGTGTTGGGTAATGACTGTGGCGAGACGGTCATAGTCGATAGGTTTATGGAGATAGTCAGTGGCGCCGAGGTCGAGGCCCGTTTGGCGGTCTTCCATCACGGTGAGCATAACGACGGGAATATGGGTGAGAGCAGGGTCGTTCTTGAGAGTAGTGAGGAGTTGCCAGCCAGTCATATCAGGGAGGAGGGCATCGAGGGTGATGGCGAGGGGGTGGTGGGTAGCGGCTAAGTGGAGGCCTTCACGGCCGGTATCGGCGATTAGGACTTGGTAGCCAGCATTGTGAAGATGTTGGCTAATGAGGTGGCGGGCGTTGGGGTCATCATCGATGATGAGGATGGTGTTATTGTGGTTGTCATTTTGATTGGGGTCAGGGAGATGTTGGAGTCGATGGAGAGAGGGGTGTTGTTGGGAGGTGATGTTGGTGGGGAGATAGATGGTGAAGATGGAGCCGTGGTCAGGTTGGCTGGCGACGGTGAGGTCACCGCCCATGAGTTGGCAGAGGCGGCGGCTGATGACGAGGCCGAGGCCGGTGCCACCGTATTCGCGGGTGGTGGAGTCGTCGATTTGGGCGAAGGCGCGGAAGAGGCGGTTCATTTTGGCCGAGGGGATACCGATACCGGTATCTTTGATTTCAATTTTAAGCCAATCTTGCTCGTTGGTGACGGTGTTTGATGCCTCCTGGGTGATGGTCATGGTAATGTGTCCATCATGGGTGAATTTGGCGGCGTTATTGAGTAGATTAGAGATGATTTGTTTTAGTTTTTGGGCATCGGCATGGAGGGTATCGATGGTGTTGGTGATAGACCAACTGATTTGGTTGTTGTTGTTGTCGATAAGTGGTTGGAGTGTGGTGATAATATGTTCGATGAGTGGTTTGAGGGGAACAGGCTCAAGGTGAAGGATCATTTCACCAGCTTCGATTTTAGAGAGATCGAGGATATCGCTAATGATAGACAGGAGTTGTTTGGCTGATAGGTGGATTTTGTTGAGTTTATCGATGGTATAGGTGTCATTGGTTTGCTCGGCCAACATTTCGGCGTAGCCAATGATAACGGTTAAGGGGGTGCGTAGTTCATGGCTCATGTTAGCGAGGAAGGTGCTTTTGGTACGGTTGGCGGCTTCGGCGGCTTCTTTGGCTTGGGTGAGTTGGGCGGTGCGGGTGGCAACGAGCTCTTCGAGATGATTTTGTTGGGTAGTGAGTTGTTGTTCGAGTTGTTGGCGGGAGAGATGTTCTTGTTGAAGCTGTTGTTGTGTTTGTTTGTGGTTGAAGGCGAGGGCGAGGGGGGTGGCAAGAGAGGTAAGCCAGACAAGGTTGTTTTGGTGGTAGGCTTGGGGGGTGGTGTGGGCGAGGAGGAGGACGGCGGTGGTTTGGTTGTTGCTGATGAGGGGAAAGGCAAGGATAGAGGGGTAGTTTTGGTGAGGGAAGGCGGGGTCTGGGGTGGCGGGTGGGTGGGTGAGGATGGCGGGGGTGTGGTGGGTGAAGGCGTGGCCGGCGAGGCCGTGGGTGATGGGGATGGGGGTGGTGGGGGATGTGGTGGTGGTGATGGGGTGGAGGGTGTAGTGGTGGTGGGTGGCCGAGGGGGTGGCGAATAGAGCATGGGTAATAGGTAAATGTTGTTTTAATTGGGTGATAAGTAGGGGGAGGAGCGTAAAAAAATCATTGTTTTGGGAGAAAAGGTGAGCGATTTTATCGAGGTAGTTGATGAGGGGCATAACTTGTGGGGTATCATCAGCACCTGATGTTAATGATTCGTTCATATCTTTCTCCCAAAAGTGGTACAATAGTTATATATTAGGTTGGTCACTTTTTATAGAATATAATGGGAGTGGCTGTTTCATTGTAGTGACCTAGTAGTGACTTAATTAGAATGGGTGTATCTAGAAGCAATTATACCCATTTCACAGGTGTGTAAAAAGTTTTGACTAATTAATGCATTGGTTTATGCGTTAAATTAATGTTAATTTTGATATTGACGGTATTAAACTAAATAATTTCGATATTTTATCTTGAAAATATGCCGTTTAATAGGTTGAAGTTGTTAAAGCAGAAGTGCAAAATCGTTAGGTTAAATAATTTAAAAGCTACTTTGGTTAGAAAGTGAGTATTTGTCTATAAAGAGTGATGTTATTATAGGTGAAGAGTAGTTGTTCTTTCAACTGATATTTATAGATTAGTTGAAGAGAATTGGTATCGTTCCCATTTATTAAAGGTGAAAGCGAGAAATGTGATGGAGCTTAAAGATATAGTGGCGACATTAGCAATGACAGAGATGTTTGAAAACTTAAGCAATAGCCAGTTAGAGTTGGTGGCAGCTTTATGCACACGGGTGGAGTTGCAAGCGGGACAGACATTGTTTGAAGAAAATGATGATTCGAATGAGTTGTATATTATTATTCGGGGGACGATAGAGATATTGATTAATCCCGGTTTGGTGGGGTTAGCGCAGGGGTTGCCCCCGGCACGGATTACTTATTTGCATCAGGGGCAGGTTTTAGGTGAGGTGGCTTTGGTTGATCAGGGGTTGCGTTCGGCGACGGTGCGGGCGGTGCAAAATCGGACGGAGTTATTGGTGTTACAAAGAGATCGGTTGATGTCTTTGTGTGAGACCTATCCTCAGCTAGGATTTCAGTTGATGCGCAATTTAGCGGCTGATTTGGCCTTAAAGATTCGGAATACGGATTTAGCGATTCGGCAATTGCAGTTGATGTTAGCGCGGTCGGGTCATTTGCCGTAGTTTAGAGGGGGGGCGAGGAGAAGTAGTGTGACGTATGATGAGATGGGGGAGCAGGGCAATCGGAGTCGTAAGCGATTGGGGGTATGGGGTGAGGGGTATGCGGTTCGTTTGTTAGAAGATAAAGGGTATGAGATTGTGGCCAGAAATTGGCGGTGGGGGCGCAAGGGGGAAGTTGATATTGTGGCGCGGGATGGGGAGGTATTGGTTTTTGTAGAGGTACGGACACGGCGGGGGAAGCGAGCGGGGACACCGGCGGAGTCGTTGACAGTGCGTAAACAGCAGAAGTTGTATCAATTAGTACAAGCGTATTTGATGACACATGAGTTAGGCGAGGTAGCCTGTCGTTTGGATTTAGTTGGTATAGAAGTTGATGAGAGAGGGCGTTTGATCCGTTGTAATCATTTTGAAAATGTGCTACAAACATAGTTGATGGAGCAACAAATGTTGCAATTAGGTGTAGTTAAAAATTAATCAATTATAAAAAAGGATGCCTCGATGAAATTTGCAAGTCACTATTCTCCAGAGTTAGCCCAGTTAGTGAAAACAGAGCAAGTTAATGTTGATTTTTTCAAATGCCCGGCATGGGAGGAGCTATTGCCACAGGCGCGTGCGGTACGGCCGACCTATGTACATATGCCGTTACGAGTTGGTTGGGGTCAAGGAACGGCGTGGCACACAGAGAAAAAGCAGGCAGTTGATTGGGGGGAGATAGAGACATTTTTGGCTAATAGTGATACACATTATATTAATTTACATTGGTCGGCGACAGTTGATGATTATCCCGAGATTAAGTTGAATAGTGAGGCCGAGGGGGATAGGGAAGTGTTATTGGCGGCGGCGTATAAAGATGTAATGGGGGTGGTATCACGGTTTGGAGCCGAGCGAGTAATGATTGAGAATGATCATGACAGTGGGCATCGACATTTGCGGGGCACATTTGAGGCCGAGCAGATTTATCGGTTAGTGGAAGAGACAGGGAGTGGTTTTTTATTAGATTTATCGCATGCGCGGTTGGCGGCACGTTATTTGCAGACAGATTTTCATGAATATATGTCGAAACTGCCGGTCAAGGAATTGCGGGAGTTGCATGTGACAGGTATTCAATATTTTGGGAGCCATTGGGCACATTGTTTAGATTTGGGAGGGACACCACAGCCAATTTTACAGGAGTTGGCCGGGCGTTTATTGGATCATTTGCCGATGACAGAGACGGATTGGTATCTATTTTCATGGGCGTTGGGGCAGATTGAAGCGGGTCGGTGGGGGCGGCCGTGGGTGATTGCATTTGAGTACGGTGGTGTGGGCCCATTTTGGGAGCAGGTAACAGAGCGGGAAGTATTATTAAAGCAGATACCGCGTTTTTACAGTATGGTTCATAGTTGTATGCCGATTGTGGAGTAGGCTGATAAAGGGCAACGCCTCGTTGTTACTGTAAATTCAGCCAACCGCTAGAACGGCTTATGCTAATTTACAGTAGCGGTGTTGCACTATCGATAAAGAGCGGGCAGTAGGTATGGTTTAAAAATTAATGAGAACAAGCAGTAGCAATATTGTGGTGGTGGAGACGATTCCCGACGACGTGGGCGGGTTGCCATTGGTGGGGGGAGCGACGACGGCCGAGGCATGGTTAGCGATTATTGAAAAGGCGGAAGAGACGTTAGATATCAGTATGATGTATTGGTCATTAAGGCCAGTGGTTGAGGACGAGTTTGGGTACACGGCAGAGCAGTTGGCTAGTTGGGGGGTAGAGAAGGGGGAGGCGGTGTTAGGGGCGTTATACGCGGCGGCTGGGCGTGGCGTGATGATTCGTATTGTGCAGAGCCCTGGGTTTGTGGCCGAGCCACATGAGTCTCATCTGTTAGCGGTTGCTTATCCGGAACAGGTGACAGTGCGGACTATGCAGATGGAGGCATGGTTTGAGAGTGGCATCATGCATCAGAAGATGATGGTGGCTGATGGGCGAGAGGCGTATATTGGCTCGGCCAATATGGATTGGCGAGCATTAGCCCAAGTGAAAGAAGTTGGTTTATGGCTACAAGATGATGAGATAATGGGCGCTGCTTTGGTCACACTGTTTGAGCGGTGGTGGTTATGGGCGGCTATGGTCGCTAAACCAGTGATGGGTCGGGACAAGCAGAGTGATGTACAACGGTTGGTACCGAAGTGGTCTAAATTGGTGCAGGGGGCACAGCGGGTGAGGGAGCCATGGGGGAGGGAGATGGGGGTGGGAGGGGGGAAACGGCCGTTACACCCTCACTGGAATAATGAACCGAGCCAAGCGTGGTTGGCGCTGTCACCACCGGAGGTGATGGTTGCGGGGGAGATGGATGATGAAACGAGTTGGTTACATGGTATGCGGCAGGCAAGGGAGACGATTGATGTGAGTGTGATGGATTGTTTGCCCTTAAGTTTGTATTGGGGGGAGCGTGGCGGGCCACCATTGTGGTGGCCGACGTTATTTGATGGGTTGGTACAGGCGGCGTTAGCCCGCCGAGTGCGGGTTCGTTTGTTGGTTAGTGAGTGGGCACAAACCCCGGCGCAGATGTTGCCTTTTTTACGGGCGTGGCGGACGGCCGTGGTAGGGGTTGCGCCCCATATGCCTGATTGTTTGCAAATTAAGCGTTTTGTTATGCCTGGTTGGTCGGAAACAGTGGGGGTAGAACGGGCATACCCTGCTTACAGCCGTGTTAATCACCCTAAATATATGGTCACGGATAGTGACTGGTTAGTGGGCACATCTAATTGGGCTTGGGGGTATTTTCATACGACAGCTGGTATCAGTTTATGTGGTGATTATCCAGAAGTGAGGCATCGTTTAGCCACGATATTTGACCGTGATTGGTCATCGCCCTATGCGCGGGAAATATAAGAGGGGAGTTGTTTTAGGGCAGAACTAAGAGGGCATTTGAATATGGGTAGGGGCAAATGCCCTCTTAGGATTGGATATATGTAGTGGGTATTTAGAGGTAGGGGCTTTTGCCGGCCGCTTCCCATTCAGCGGCGATCGCGGTCATTTGATCTGATTTTGCTTGGCAAGCTGCGGCGGTACAGAGGGGGGACATATCGCCGTCATGTTCAACCCATTGGGCATGGTCGAGGCAGACGGGTTGTTCACAAGACAAGCATAGCATAGTAGCGGGTTCGCTACAGACGTAACATTTCTTCATAGTACACCTTTATTTGATATAAACTTGTTGACACCTAGGCGTTGAGGGGGGAGGTGAAGGTGTCGAACAGGATGAGTGTGCGATTAGGGTGGTAATAAGATAAAACCAGGAACGGCCGTTCCTGGTTGGGCAGAACTCACACTTGCCGCAAATCATCATCATGTGAATTTGTAATTTCTTTTATCAATGTTACCCTATTTCAGTAGATAATTACAACTATTTTAGCTGTTTTATAAACAAATAAGTGCAGGATTCATGTTGTTGAGGTTGGCATTGTTCATTTAAACAACGTAAAGTTGGCTAACATCGATTTGTATCTATACTATAACTTAGTAGCACGTCTGACAAGGGGGAGGTGGGTAAACGTAGGTATTTGATAATAATTTGATATGATTTGGTAGTTTTTAGCAGAAAATAAGGAGAGAAGATGAGATATCAATCTGTATTTCGGGATGATTTATTTGCGGGGCAGACGATTTTAGTGAGTGGTGGTGGGAGTGGGATTGGGCGGACAACGGCGCATGAGTTGGCGAGCTTGGGTGGGACGGTTTTATTAGTGGGACGGACGGAGGAGAAGTTGGTGACGGTGGTGGAGGAGATTGAAGGGGCGGGCGGTGTGGCTCGTTGGCGGGTGTGTAATATTCGGGAGGAGGATGAGGTGGTGGCTTTGTTTGAGTGGGTGGCGCAGGAGTATGGGGTGTTGCATGGGTTGTTTAATAATGCGGGGGGGCAATTTTTGAGTCCGGCCGAGGGGATATCGCGGCGGGGATGGCAGGCGGTTATCGAAACGAATTTGACGGGGACCTTCTTGATGTGTCGTGAAGCGTATCGGCAAGGGATGAAAGAGCATGGGGGGGCAATTGTGAATATGTTGATTGAGATGTGGCGCGGTTTTCCCGGGATGGCTCATTCTGGCGCGGCGCGAGCGGGGATTGAGAATTTGACGAAAACGTTAGCGGTGGAGTGGGCGGTGAGTGGGGTACGGCTTAATGGGGTGGCCCCCGGTTTGATTCGGTCGACTGGTTTGAGTAATTATGGGGAGGCGATGCAGCCGATGATTGAAGCGATGCAGGCTGATTTGCCCTCGAAGCGGATGGGGACGGAGAGTGAAGTGGCGGCGGCGGTGACATTTTTGTTATCGCCGGCGGCGTCGTATATTAGCGGGACGATGGTGCGGATTGATGGGGCTAGTTCGTTGTGGCGTAAGATGTGGGAGATTGACGCGCATGAGAATTGGGAGATTTATGATGGTTGGGGGTAATTGATTTGTATGGTGTGATTTGCTTAGAGCAGGTTTGTATTAGCGGTGAGTTTAGACGTGGATATCTGCGCAGGCAGGTATGACAACCGTGAGCAGGTTGTTTGCAAGTTGATAGGAGGAGAAGATGACGGGTGCATTAGCTGGGTTAAAGGTGTTGGATTTTTCGACGATGTTGCCGGGGCCGTGGGCGTCGTTGTTGTTGGCTGATATGGGGGCGGAGGTGTTGCGGGTTGAGGCGCCGACACGGCCGGATCCAGTCCGTTTTGCCCAACCATTAGCTGGGGAAGCGTCGGCATGGCATTATGTACTTAATCGGTCTAAGCGGTCGTTGGCCCTTGATTTGAAGCAGGCCGAAGGGGTGGCGGTTGTTAAGCGGTTGGTGGCGACGTATGATATTGTGATCACGCAAGTGCGGCCGGGGGTGATGGAACGGTTAGGGGTGGGGTATGAGGCATTGCGGGCGATCAATCCAGCCTTAATTTATTGTGCCATTACGGGGTATGGGCAGACAGGGCCGTATCGGTCACGGGCAGGGCATGATAACAATTATATGGCGTTATCGGGGTTAATGAGCTATTCTGGACGGGTAAGTGAGGGGCCGTCCCCGTTAGGGTTTCAGGCGGCGGATGTGGGGGGTGGGGGGATGGGGGCGGTGATGGGCATTTTGGCAGCGGTGATTGCGCGTGGGCGGACTGGCCGAGGGCAGTTTGTTGATGTGAGTATGTTTGATATGATGGTTAGTTGGAATCGATTGGGGGTGGCTGAGCAGTTGGTGGGGGGAGAAGGGCCTGTGAGAGAAGGTGGGGTGTTGAATGGGGGTGGGGTGTATGATTATTATCGGACGGCGGATGATCGTTTTTTGGCGGTGGGGAGTTTGGAGCCAAAGTTTTGGGCGCAGGTGTGTACGGTGATTGAGCGGCCTGATTTGTTGGCGGTGGGGTTGCCGATTGCGCCGGACGGGGGGCGGGGGGCGAAGGAGGTGGTGGCGGCGGTGATTGGGGAACGGCCGTTAGCCGATTGGATCGATATCTTTGCCCAGCTTGATGCGTGTGTTGAGCCGGTGTTGACCGTTGAGGAGATGTTGGCTCATCCACAGACGGTAGCGCGAGAATTGATTGTAGATGTGCCTCATGGGGAGGTGACACAGCCACAAGTGGGGTTGGGCATCCGTTTTTCGGAGAGTGAGCCGGTTTACCGACATACGGGACGGGCGGTGGGGGCAGATAGTGAGGCGGTTTTGGCCGAGGTGGGATATGATGAGGAGGCGATCAAGCGATTGCGAAATGAAGGGGTTTTAGGTTAGATTAATCATCGTCTTGATTGCGTACCCGTTGGTTGATTTCGAGCCGTGTGGTGAGAATACGGGCCATTTGAATCAAGACGGAGGGGTATTTGAAGACGAAGACATGCAGATCGGAATCTTTGAGAACGAAACATTCTGAATGTTCAATGGCGCGGACGGTGGCATTCCGTGGTTGGCGGGTGAAGAAAGCCATTTCACCAAAGACTTCACCTGGCTTAATGGTCCCTAATTGGCGGATATGACCAGCGTCCGTTTCATATACTTCTAAACGGCCTTTGATGAGGATATAGACATCAAAATTGTGCGCCCCTTCCCAGATGATGACCTCTTCTTCCCGTAATTTGACGCGGGTGAAGTTATGAGTCAGCTCGAGCATGACTTCGGCGGGCAGGGCGCGGTAGATAGCGATTTGGCTGAGGATGGTGAGGCGGGACAATGTGTTGACCGCACCTTGATCATATTCTTGGAGGACGATATGGCGCCAAAGGCGGCGATCAGTTTCGGTAGGGAGATGGACTTGGATAGGAAAACGGCCTTCGATATGGTCAATGATTTGTTGGGGGAATAGCTTGCGGAGTGAGGGGTGGGCGAGATTAGCGATATAGTTGAGCATATCGGTTTCTTCTTCGTTGCTGTCCCAATTCTCCATGAGGAAGTTTGTTTCTTGGCGTAAGCGTTCGCGGTGGCCGGGCAGTCCGGATTCATCGGATTGGAGCCGTTTGAGGAGGAGGGCACGGTATCGTTTGTAGAAGTATTGACTGCTGGTGGCCGAGAGGGGAGCGGTATCTTGATACGCCTTGAAGCAAGCAAGGATAGATTCGGAAGACGGGATGTTATCGGGGTCTGAAGCGAGAACGGGTAACATGGGGATATTGATGTTGAGATGGCGGCGGGCGAATGCTTCGATATATTGGCGATCTAGACTAATCAGGTCAAGCAACATCCAGCTTAATTGGTAGTACATATAACGCATATAATCAGAGGCGTATTCTTCGTTTACTTCTTCGATGATATTATCACGCCGTTCAAAGCGTTCCATGATTTCAGGGGATAGCTGGCCACTACTGCGCAGAACTTCAGATGGGTCAATGGAGAAAAGTTCGTGGGCTAGTTCCATTTGCCGAATGGCGCTATCTTCAAATTGGCCAGTGG
Source organism: Anaerolineae bacterium (assembly GCA_035459145.1). Classification (GTDB taxonomy): domain Bacteria; phylum Chloroflexota; class Anaerolineae; order Promineifilales; family Promineifilaceae; genus DATHYN01. The sequence goes on from DATHYN010000363.1 coordinate 16,048, forward strand.
CATTGAGGCTTTCCCAGATATTGTAATGGGAATCGACGGCAATATCATGGACTTTGAGTTGATTTTCAAGATGTTTGATCGCATCTTCGAGGAAGTGGCGAGCTTGATCTAGTTGGTCGGGGGAAAATTTTGATTTGGTAACAGCGATGGCAAGTTGATTAGCAACTTGCTCTTCTTCCCAGAGGTTTGAGCTAAAGAAGCCGTAGCGTGAGCGATAATGGTGAGCCATTTCATGGGCGATGACATGAGGGATAAATAGATTGAAAAAGTAGAGGATTTCGTCATCCGTGTCGCAACCGATAATGGAGCGGAGGAAGAGGAGATGGAGTTTGCCGACTGGTTGAGTTAGGTCAGGGACAGAGAGGTAAATATTGCCATCATTAAGGTCGTAGTAGCAGAGCATCCCTTTGCCTGGTTTTAGTTCCATTTTAGGATTGGCTTGGATACCATAATCGCCAAAATCACGGATTAGCTGACGAAACGTTTGTTTTCCAAGAGCAAATAAGTCAACATTTGTTAAATCTTGGGATGTAGACATGAAAGATCAATCCTTTTTATTTTTCGAGTTCTATTTCTATCTGTTGTAAGCCATACTGGGAGTGGTATTGTTGGAATATATGTTTGGCTTTAGCAAAATGCTTATCTCGTTGGGGGTCATTGAGGGCGAGATGGCGACCGATTTCATAATGGGCCCAAGCTTGATCGTAATCCATATTCATGCTGATAGCAAATTCGAGACTGGTTTGCCAAGCGGCATGGGCGCGGCTTTGTTTGCCACGTAGCCAAGCGAGTCGGCCTTCGTAACGGGCTAAGGCGGGTTTACCGATGGGTAGGACACGGGCGTAGCTACGCAAAGATTTCAAGGCGACTTTGCATTGGGCGGGGAGGTTGTCATCGTGATACCCTTTGTGCCAGAGGGTGGTACAGATTTCGATAGCGCTGGTATAGGCGGCGTAGATGACGTAGACGCTAGGTGGTGATTTGACCGTGAGAGCGGCGGTTTCTTGGGCGGTGGCGAAGGCTTCGTCGAATTCCCCTTTATGGAGGTGGAGGAGACCTTTGAGGCCGAGGGTTTCCATCTTGATGGTTTCGTCATTGACATTGGGGTTGGTGGTGAGGAGTTCCTCTAGTTCTTGGAAATGGTTGATGCTGGTATTGAGGTGGCCGAGGTGGAGGGTGCTATAGATTTTTGCATGGAGGGCTTCGGCTTGGGTGCGGGCTTCATGGCGTTGGAGGGCGGAGGCGTAGACCATATCGGCGTTGCGGAGGGCGGAGGTGAAGTTACCTTGGATATTGTCCATAAACATGAGATTGCTGAGGGCATCGGCGCGGCGGCGTTCGTTGCCGAGGGGGGCGGAGATGGTGATGACTTGTTGGAAATATTTGCGGGCGCGGGACCAGTGGCCGACGCCGGCGTAGTAGATACCGCAGACGAGGAGGACCCAAGGGCGAGCGCGTTTATTGTCTTCGTTGGTGATGGCTTGGAGAGCGCGTTCGAAGTAGGCTTCGGCGGCCGAGTGCCAGGGAATGAAGCCAACTATGGCGCCAAAAGTGGTGTAGCTACGGGCTAGTTCTGGCGAGGGGCCAGCCGCCTCGGCCAAATTAAGGCCAATCACAGTTGAGTAGAGGACATGGGTCATTTGTTGAGCAAAGTAATACGTTTCGGCCAACTTTTCGTAGGCGAGGGAGGCGGGCAAAAGGGTGTCGCGAACTTCTTGCCGCGAGCCGATATATTTTTGGGGGCGTTGGCGATAGATGATTTGGCGGCCTATTTCGATGAGTAGTTGCCAAGCGAGCTTACCCATCGAGGATGGGGGGGGGTAGCCTAACAGTTTGAGTCCTTCTTCGAGGTGGGTTAACCCTTCTAAATGTTGGCTCCAATTGACGAGCGCTTCACCCAGATTGAGCTCCCATTGAGCGCGACGTAAATCGTCGACTTTGGGGCCGGGTTTGGCTTCAATGTCGAGGGCATGGCGGAAGAAAGAGACGGCTTCCTCATTGGCAAAGTTATTGATTGCTTGTTCGCCCGCTTTTTCGTAATAGTCGATTGCTTTTGAGCGGGCATCGGCTTGGGCCCAATGGTAGGCGAGGAGTGGGTAGTAGCGGCTGATGTCATGGGCGTGATTATCTTCATACCACCAAGCGATGGCGCGATGAAGTTCTTGCCGTTGGGAGAAAAGCATCAAGTTGTAGGCGACTTCTTGGGTGATGATATGCTTAAAGATATAGGTATGTTCATCGCCAGAGTTATCGAGGAGGGTGATGTCGAGACGGTCAAGGGTGCTTAAATATTCTTCAAGACGGGGCTTATCGGCTTCGATGGGGTGGATTTCGCGTAAAATTTCGATGTTGAACGTTCGGCCGATGACGCTAGCAACTTTAAGGGTTAGCTGTTGAGCGGGGGTGAGATGATCGATACGGCTGGTGATGACACCTTGAATGGTATCGGGGAAATCGAGTTGACTAAAAGAGGTGGCATCGGTGGTGATGCGACAGACGCCATTTTCGATGGTGATGTGGCCGGCGTCACGGAGGGCGTAGGCGAGTTCTTGGCTGAAGAAAGGGTTCCCTTCAGCTTTGGCGCGCACGAGGTTTTGGACAGCGGGGGGGAGTTCTTTAACGGCAAGCGAATGTTTGACTAAGGTGAGGACATCATCGGGGGAGAGGGGGGTGAGTTGGAGATGTTGAGCGTCATCAAAGCCGCGAAGTTGGGTGTATTCAGATGGGGGTGGGTCGCCCAGCGGACGGGTGCCGATGACGAGCAGGAGGGGGGAAATTTCTTCTTGGACGACGAGAGCGAGGGCCCAGGAGGCGGAGTCGAGCCAATGGCCATCTTCGAGGACGATGAGGATGGCTGGGTTTTGGCGTTGGTAATGTTTGAGGATATGAATGAGGATTTGACGAATGGTAAGAGCGCGGGCTTCTTCGGTGATTTGTTCTGTTAATTCGGTATCTGGCCATTGGTAGGGGAGGACGGCATTGAGCAGGGGGAGACGGTCGAGGAGGAATTGGTCTTTAGGGAAACGTTGGTGGATTTGTTGATAAGCTTCATTGGAATCAGTGATTTCGTTGAGGTCGAGGATGGCGCGAAAGATGGGACGCCAAGCGTAGTAGGGGGTGGTTTGTTCAATAGCATCGGCGGCGCCCATCCAGCCGCTACAGCCGAGTTGGCGGGCTTGGTTGATGAGTTCGGCGAGGAGGCGTGATTTACCGATACCGGCTTCCCCTTCGATGATAGTGAGGCCACTTTTTTGGTATTCGAGTAGATGTTGGAGTTGGCCCATGAGGATATTTTTTTCATGTTCGCGGCCAACCATAGGGGTTTCGACGTGGCCAAAGGCGCGGGCGATATTGCTTTGGGCGGTGCGGGGGGCAGCGGCGAAGATGGGGATGGGTTGGTCAATACCTTTGAGGGTGTTGAGGCCGAGGGATTGATAATCAGCAACATTGCCGGCGGCGATACGGACACGGTCAGTGACCAGAATTTGATCAGGCTCGGCCCGTCCCATGAGGCGGGCGGCGATATTGACCGTATTGGCTAAAGCGCCGTAGGTTTTGCGGGTGTAGCCGCCATAAGCGCCGACATACATCTGTCCTTGGCTAATACCGGTGTGGACATGTTTGATAAAGCTAAGATTAGGGGGGCGGTCTTGAAGGAGTAAGGCGGCGGCGACAGCACGGGCGGGGTCATCTTCATGGGCGAGAGAGGCGCCAAAGACGGCATAGATGTAACTCCCTTTGTCACCAATCGTTAATTGGAGGAGATACCCTTCGTAGCGGCCTAAAATTTCTTGAACCCAGCTAATGTAGGTGTGTAATTTGCGGCCGGCGTCTTCATCGCCATCATAATCGATCCCTTGGAATTTTTGGAAGAGAACGACGCCATAGCGGAGTTCACTAATAAAATCTTCTTCGCCACGGCTGAGACGTTCGTAGACAAAAGGGAGGAGCCAGTTACGAGTTTGGGCTTCGGAGAGTTGGGGGCGGGGGGGCCAAGGGGTGGGGGAGCAGGGAGGGATAAGGGCGGTGATGAGGGCGAAGCGACCATAGCCGGTATCGGGGAGCCAGCGGGAGACGATGAGGTTGTCGCCGAGTTGTTCGACGATGGTTTCGTTAACGGCCGTTTGCTCCGGCTGTAACAGATTTTCGGCGGCACCTACCTGTTCTAAGGGGTGACCAGCGACCGCGTCAATGAGTTGGGTGTCAGGATTGCCAACCAAGAAGCGCCGGGCAGGGCCGGCAGCGACAGCGATTTTGATGGCTAGATCGACTTTGGTACCAGTGTCACTGATAATATCGCCGAGATTAGACATCGTTGTTTGCATGGCGAGGGCGCAACTTGTGGCGCGATAAGCACTGACATGATCGGTGAAGAATTGGTCATCAAACCAGCAGGTGATGGCATCACCACTAAAGCTGATGACACTGCCTCCATATTGGTGAATTTGTTCGATGAGGGTACCGTAAAGGCGATTGAGTTGGCGATTAATTTCTTCGGCGCCACGTTGGGTGCCTAATTCTTGGGCGAGGACGGCGGTTGTTTGGGTGAACCCTGTTAAATCAGCAAAAAGAACCGCGCCAGTGGTACGGTGAGGTAGCGCCTTTTGTTGGCTCAGGGCTTGATGTCGATCACGTGGAATATAGGCATTTAACGCTCTCATATGGTGATTGTAACTGAATCTACCCAATTATGACAATGTTTTAGCGCAATATTTACAGGATTGGGGCCTAGATAGAGGCGCATTAGTCAAAACAAAACGGGTTTTTCAGGTGGCTTTAGTCTGGTAGCTGTTTTTTTGCGCATTGTTTGGTCATGTTTTTGTCGATTGACAAGGGCAAATGTGGTTTATAGTGATTAATGGTCGGGGTAGGCGACGCGGCCGAGGGGGGGGGGATCGAGTTCGACCATGACTGGTTCTTCGTCTTCGGGCCAAGGGGGTAGGTTAAAGAGGCGGGCGCGGGCGTAGCGGCCGAGGACGAGGGCGGTACCGATGAGGGGGACGATGAGGAGGGTGAGGAGGATACTAAAGAGGGTGAGAGAGATCATAACGGCGGCGAAGACGACGGCGGGGTGGAGACGGAGCTGGTAGCCGATGATACGTGGTCGGAGCCAGACATTTTCTAAGGTTTGGATGATGACGAAGATGGTGAGGACGAGGAGGGAGAACCAGCCATTGCTGATATCGATGAGGGTGGAGCCTTGGAAGAAGGCGACGATGGTGCCCACGACCATGGCGACGGCGGGGCCGGCGGAGGGGATAAGGTCGAGGACGCCGGCCATGATACCGATGGCGACGGCGCGGGGGAGGCCAACGGCGAGGAGGCCGAGGGTGGTGAGGACGCCGATAGCGGTCATAAGCATGAGTTGGCCGATGAGGTAGGCTTGCCAGATAAGGGTAATATCTTGGTAAAGACGGCGGGCATCGGAACGGTAAGCGGGTAAGATTTGGGCGAAGAACCATTCACGGAGGAGACTCCAGTCACGGAGCAGGTAAAAGGTGGTGGCTAGAATGAGAATGAGCCAAAAGATGGTTTGCCAAGTGGCTTGAATCAGTTGCCAGAAGGTGTTGGGGGGGATAAAGCCATCGGTGACGAGGGTCATGGCGTTACTAATAGAGGTGAAGTCGAGAACGATGTTATCGGCTAGCGTGACGGAGACGCCTAGATTTTCAATGATAAAGGTTTCGAGGTTGGAGTAGGCATCGAGCAGAGATTGGAGTTGGGCAGTGATAGCGGGCCCAAAAATAATGAGGGGGACGATGACAGCGGTAATGAAGAGGGTGAAGACGATGGTGGAGGCTAATTGATGGGAGCATTTGGTTAATTGTTTGACCCAAGTGACTGGTGTGTTAAGTAAGAAGGCGAGTAAGGCGGACAACATGAGAGAGGGCCAGAGGTCACGAACCTGCCATAAAGCGACGAGGGTGAGGATAATCATTAGGACAGAGAGGTAGGCACGGGTAATCCAGCGCCAATTATTAGTGGAGCGGCGACGTTTGGCCGGGGCGGGGATGGTGGAGGAGAGAGGGGGATCGGGGGTGGTTTGTGGTTCTTGTTCAGATTGGTCTTGTTTTTTGGGTGGAGATTTCACCATAAAGCTTTAACTTTCTCCTATTTCGATTTGTTCAGGGCGAACAATTTCAGTACGAATACCGGTTAATTCTTCCATAGCTAAGGCAAACTGTTCGACAGCATCATCACCAAAGGTATTGGTGGTGGTACCACGGGGTGCGCCGATCAGGAGGAGGTCCGCTTGGGATTCTTGGAGGAAGCGGTGTAGTTCGGGGCGTAATTCCCCTTCACGCAGGGCTATTTCAGCGGTGACGCCTTCATTTTGGGCGCGGATTTGGACCAAGTGGAGGAGCGCGGCGCCTAGCCAATGGAGTTCACGGGTGAGAGCGGGGGCGAGATTGTCATCAAAGTCTTGGCGTACGGAGCTAATGTCAACGACATAGAAGAAGATGAGGCGAGCACCGGTCGCTTTGGCTAATTGGATACCACGTGATTTGACGGCGCGACTACCTTCACCGCCACGGGTGGCGACGACGATGCAGTTAAGCCCATCTTTGATGGTAGCGCTGGTGATGGGGGGGTAACTTTCCATTGATTCATGGGTGATACCGGTGTCGATGTGAGCGAGATTGAGGGCGGCGGTACGTTCGTTTAGTTCCCGGATTAGTTGATGGAGGATTTCTTCACCGATGAGACCGCGGCGAGCGGCGTCATTGAGGGCGGTGCGCTCGGCGCGAAGGAGGTCTTGGCGCACTTGGAGGAGGAGGGCCCGTTCGAGTTCAGGGTATTGTTCGAGGTGGTTATGGAGGAGATGTTGGCGATTATTGATTTCGGCATCATAGACGGCGCGGACTGAGTGCCAGATATTATCGGAGAAGAGGCCTTCATGGTGGAGGCGGTCGAGTTCTTCTTGGCCAGCGCGACGGGCGTAGAGGATGGCTTGTTGTCGTTGTTGTTGGAGGAGTTGGTTTGGTTTTTGGGAGAGGCCGAGGTATTGGATGAGGCGGGCGATGGTGGTACCTTGGACGATGAGGGTGAAGAGGACGACGCCGAAGGTCATGAGTTGGAGTTGGCGGACGACATCGGGGTCGATATCAGGGGCGTGGCCACCGATACCGGTGCTGAGGGTGAGGGCGAGGGCGAGACTGATGGCCCCGCGGAGGCCACCCCAGTTCATGATGTGACGGAAAGCGAGGGGGATATGGCGACGGGGGTTGATTTGGTTATTGAACCAAGTGAGGGTGTAGACGACAATGGCGCGGCTGGCGAGGGAGACGGCGACGGCGAGGAAGATGGCGGGGAGTTGGGAGCCGAGTTCGGTGATATTAATTTCGAGGCCGATGACGAGGAAGACGAGGGAGTTAACGACGAAGGCGAGGAGTTCCCAGAAGTTATCGAGGGCAAGTTTGGTGGTGGGGGAGGTGTTTTGGGAGCCGATATTGCCGACCATGAGACCGGCGGCGACAACGGCGAGGATGCCACTGAAGTGGAGGCCTTCGATACCGACGAGGCCGCCAAAATCTTCGGCGACGACGTAGGCGCCGAAGGCGAGGGCGACGGTGGTGGTGGTTTCGATGAGGTGGTCATCGACATTTTTGAGGATGAGGGAGGAGACGATGTAGCCGAGGGTGAGGCCAACGAAGAGTCCGCCGAAAGCGATTTGGACGAAGGTGCCGAGGGCGGCGGTGAGACTGAAGCCGGTGCTGTGAACGTCGGCGAGGGAGAGGGCGATGGTGAAAATGACGATAGCGACGCCATCATTAAAGAGGCTTTCGCCTTCGACGAGGATGGCGAGCCGTTTGCTAACGCCTAAACTACGGAAGAAGGCGATCACGGCGACGGGGTCAGTGGCGGAGATGAGGGCGCCGAAGGCGATGGCAGCGGGCCAAGGGATGTCGAGGAAGATAGCGACGGCGCCACCGACGATAAAGGTGCCTAACAAGGAGCCAACCAAAGCTAAGAGCAGGATAGGGATGAGGTCTAGACGTAGTTTATCCCATTTGACGTGGAGGGTGGCTTCAAAGAGAAGGGGGGGGACGAGGAGCGCGAGAATGAGATCGCTGCTGATGATAATTTCGCCAAAACTTGGGCTGAAGGTAAGGAGGAGACCCACTAAAACTAAAGCAACAGTATAGGGGAGGCGAATACGACGGACGATGATGGCGACAAGGGCGGCGATAGAGACGAGGGCGACCCAAGTTAGTTCTTGGGCTAAGAGAGATGTTTCACCACCAGCGAGAGATAATAAATGGGACATTGTAAGCCTTTTGGTACTTTGATAAAAGATTTATAATTTGTGATGATGGATTAGTCGGTGTAAGATTCAATATAATTTTAACATGATATCATGAAATGTTGTTGTGGGTAATAACCCATGACTATATAGAAAGTGACGTAATTCATGGGAAAAAGAGATAATTTTAACAGTATATTTAATGTATGGAGTAGGATAATGAAGCACAAATGGCCTGTTTTTTGGTTTTTGGTTTTTTTGATGGTACCAATTGTGGCTTGTGGGGGTGTGGGGCAATCGACGCCTATTCCACCGCCGCCAGCGGTGCCAACGGTGGCGACGGGGACACCGGGGGTGGCGGCGACGGTGACATTACCGGGGACAGCTGGGCCGACAGGGCCAACAGTTAAGACGTTGGTGAATTTAAATGTACGTAGTGGGCCGGGGACGAATTATCCGGTGATTGGGTTTTTGTTGGAGGGTGAGTTGAGTGGGGTGGTGGGGGTTGATCCGGCTACGGGTTGGTGGAAGATTACTTGTCCAGTGAATGCGACATCGGTGGAATGTTGGGTGACGAATTTGACTCAGTATGTGGAAGCGAGCGGGACGAGTGGGGTGGCGGTGGCGGCTGTTCCGCCGACACCGACGCCGGTGCCGCCAACGGCGACACCGATTCCACCGACGGCGACGCCGCCGGCGGGGCCACAGCCGTTCCATTTGGCTTATTTGAACAAGGGAGATGTCTGGTTACGGGAATTAGTGGTTGATGGGAGCCAAGTAACGAGTAGTGGGGCATCACAGATGACAGTTGTAGGGGATGTGGGACGCGTGTTATTAAGTGGTGATGGGGCGTGGATTGCGTATGTAGGCGGTTCACAAGCGAACAAATATTTGGCCGTGGTGGGCACTGATGGTCAAAACGGGCGGGTGTTGGTGCAGGCGAGAGATTTGTATCAAGATGAGGGCGTTAATACAGTTTTTGGGGATATGTATTGGTTAGATGACCAGTTGACATTGGTGTTTAATACGTATCGGACGGCAGGTGATTTGCGGGGGGCGGTTAGCAATGATGATTTGTGGTCGGTGCGGGTTGATGGGGGATTGGTGTCACGATTTGTGCGTGGGCAAGGGGGTGGTCGGTTTGTGATGATGGGGAATCAGGTCGTGTTAGCGACAAAGAGTGAGGTGGTGCGGGTTGGTTTGGATGGGAGCAATCGGGAAACGGTGGTGACGTATCCGGAAGTGACGATTAATAATGTAATGATGTATTATCCGGCGTTGCAAGCGGTGGGGAATAGCAATGTGTTGGTGGCGGTGGCGGATCCGGATCTGTTTGATTTGCAATCACCGGGGGTTTCGCCGGTGATTACGTTGTGGCAGGTGCCAACGACAGGGGGGGCGATTGGGTTGACGTCGATGGCGGGGAATGTGGCGGTGAGAGAGGTGAAGTGGTCGGGGAACGGCCGTTATCTAGCCTACCTCCCCGGAAGGATTGGTGACCCGAGTGCGTTGTCACACATTATGATAGCCAATGGGGATGGAACTGATGTGGTTCGTTATGGAGAAGAAAATGTAGAGAGTTTGTTCGGGTGGAATCCGAGCGGCACCAGTTTCTTGTATCGGATAGCGAGTGGGCATGGGATTGGTTTCGTTAATCAGGCCCCGATTATTGTTAGTGCGCCGCCGGGGCAAAATACATTAGAGACACATTGGTTGAATAATGATGTTTATTTGTATATTCAAGGGGTGACTAATGGTTGGAATTTCAAATATGGTGATGTGACAGGGCAAACGGGAGCGTTGTTTGGCAATAGTGATAGTTTTGCACCCGCGTTTGATATTGCGGTGAAGTAGGTTTAGGGGGGGAGCCCGAGTAGGGCGCATCGGGTTAGAGGTGATGCTTCCTCGAAGATAGTGTCATTTTTGGGGATCGGGGTTGGTGATGATCTTGGTGTGTTGGTGTGCCCAAGCGTGAATTAGATGGGGTTGAGCTTTCGCAGTTGGAAGATTGGGGTGGGGTAGACCCGCCCGAGCGTGAACGCATCGGGCTATATTGGTAGCGGGTTGATTTAGTAGGTCATTGATAAGGAGTGTGTTGGATGTGTATGTTTAGTGGGAATGTGGGGTATGTGGGTAAGACGAAGATATTTGCTCGTGGCGAGGGGGAGCGTCAATATTTGGTGTATGAGATGACGTATGAGGCGGAGGAAGCGTTGGCGATGATTTTGCCGGTGCCGGTGCCGAGGGGAACGGGGGAGGATGGGGTTTCTTTTATTAATTTAGAAGGGTATCCTAAGTTTTTTGAGGATTTAGCTGGTTTATTTGCCAATATAACACGGTCTCAATCGCGTCATTTTGGTATGGTTGCGGCCAATTTGGCGGTGGTTGAGGTGGGGAGTTTTATTGCTTCGTTTGTGCCTACAATCGGTGATTTTGAACGGTTATCACCACAGTTTCAGTTGGATGAGGGGATATGGTCGCAGTTACCACAGTATCAGGATTATGGCTTTGTCGTTTTTCAGTTGGATAAAGGGCGGAAGCATGTGCATCCGATGGCATTTTCGTTTCCGCGACGGGATAGTAGTCGTTTATTTTTCCCTACAGTGCATGTCCATGAGGGGGATGTGCCTGATAAGGCCGAGTTTGAGCATGATTTGTACTGTCAATGGGAGGGTGATGCGTTAGGGCGGGTGGGAGAGTTCTATGCAAGATGGCAGTCAGCACGTAATCGGGTTGTGGAAAATGTGTTGTTTGGGATGCAAAGTGAGTTAGAAGTGGATGAGCATCATCTAGTGACGCCAATTGGGATGTTTGATTTTGAGTTGGGGCAGGGGGTGGTAGCGGAAGAGATGCCGTTGTATATGGCCCAATTGCGGCAGATGTATGCTAACGAGGATGTGTGGGTAGGGTAATGGATGAACGAGAGCGGTTGGTTGGTTTGGGGAAGGGGTTATGGCGAGTCTATCGGCGGGGGGGGCGGCCGCAAGTGGGAGAGACGGGAGATTTTCCGTGGGATGATGAGGCGTTTGGGGAGCGGATGTTGGCGTTGCATTTGGATGAGAGGCATGGGGCGGCGTCACGGACGCGAGTGGAGCGGCGGTTGCAGATTGGGTGGTTGTATGAGCGGTTAGGGTTGGCGGCGGGGAAGGTGTGTGCTGATTTGACGTGTGGGCCAGGCTTATATGCGGTACCGTTGGCGGAGCGGGGGGTGCAGATGTGGGGGATCGATATTTCGTCGGTGGCGGTTGGTTACGGGCGGGAGTTG
>DATHYN010000364.1:0-7568 GCA_035459145.1 Anaerolineae bacterium
CAAAAAATCCGTCCAATCCCCAAAATCCGCGTCAAAACCCACCAACCCTACTCAAACCAGTCCCCACCTCAAACAAAACACCCCCCTCGGCCACATCACCAACCTCCCCACCAAACACCCACCCTCTCCTCACCAACAACAAAAAATCCGTCCAATCCCCAAAATCCGCGTCAAAACCCACCAACCCTACTCAAACCAGCCCTTAATTCAAGCGAACACAACCTCAATCCCCTCCTCCAAACCACTTCACCTCCCGCGTCATCAATCGCACCCCCTCCTCTCTCGTCATCTCCCCCGCCACCACCGCCCCCACCACCTCCGGCTCAAACAGACCTCGCTCGGCCAAATTAACCCCCTCCCCATTCGCCATCATCCCCTCCAGCACCGGCCGCACCGCCTCCGGTAATCCCGCCCAAAAGCCACTCCGCTCCGCCACCGACAACCGCGCCGGTACCAACCGAAACCGCCCCTGCGGCACCTGCTCACTCATAAACACCAACCACCGCCACCCCCATTCCGCCTGCTCACTCGCCGCCAACACAAACCCACCATCCACCCACAACGGCGGCGTCGGAAACCGATCAATCCCAATTGGCGCCATCAATGACACCTGCTCATACCGCTCCCACTCATCCACCCACACCAGCGCCCGCCGCTCCACCGATTGCCACCGATACAAAGCCAACGCCCGCTCTTCCGCCGTCAACTCCGTCGTATCTATCATCGCTGGCACGATATCTTCAAGTTCATGATTATCAATATCTAGTATAAATTGATACCAATCTAATGCACTGTCCACATACATTTCCGGCCAACAATCATGTGGGCATCGTGCCAGGCCGCCAACATACACAGCAAACAAACTGTTCTGACTGACATCTAAAAAAAACGCATCAAAACCAAACGCCTCGGCCTCCCCCTCCCCCATTAAAAATGGCCACGCACTTAAATTATTATAACTCATCTCCAACGGCAACAATGACAAATTTTCAACCCGCTCCCACCCCCGCTTATCATAAAACACCGGCTTCGTCTCCACCGTTAACGGCATCATCCACACCTTACCGCGCCACGATGTTCCCCGCCACACCGTCCACATAATATCCTCCTGCCCCTCCCACTCATCCCACCATAAACTCAAATCCTGCACCATCCCCGCCGCCACCCACCCCACCGGCGGCGTCATCATCACCACATCAAACCCCGCCACCTCCTCGGCCGTCACCGGCACCCGCTTCAACACCTCCACCTCCACCGCCACCCCCGGATTCTCCGCCGCAAACGTCGCCGCCAACTGCTCATACGCAAACGGCCGCAACCGCCGCGGCTCATCCGGCATCACCGCCACCCGTAACACCCGCTCCGGCCGCCAATAATCTACCATCACCCCCTCCAAAGACGCCCAAAATTCTGCCGTCGGCTCCCCCTCGGCCGTCATCCCCACCAACTGCGGCGACAAATGATAACGCCCATTCGCCACCACCCTCTCCTCCGCCAAATCCCACATCAACATCAAATTCAATCGCTTCGCCCCACACCCACTCTCCCCACAAACCCGCTCTCGAACCCGCCCCCCCAATTCCGCCACCCCCCCCACCATCCCCCCATCCCCGTCCCGATAATAAATATCCCCCCAATCAGCCTCAAACCGCTTCCTCTCTCCTCCCCAATCCCCCTCCGGCCACCGATAAACCCAGCCGCCCGCTCGGCGCTCAAACATCGCCACCGTATACCAAGCCCCCCCTTCATCCTGCCACAAAATTTGTCCGTACGCCCCCGCCACCTGACTAGAAGCCATCCCCAAATCCTCTCGCGCCGCTGCCACCACTTCCCCCTCGGCCGCCCACTGCCTCTGCAACTCTGGCCGCAACTGCGCCAACAACCAATCACCCTCATCCCCCACCACCACCTCCATCAACTCCCTATCCCCCTTCGCCCACGCCTGATGACCCAAATCAACCGTCGCCTGTAACTCCACCACCAACGTCTCATCCATCTGTTTTAAGCGCCGCCAACTAAAATAGTAGCCTCCCGCCACAATCATCAAAATCAATATCAAAATGGCTAACCAATAATAATAACGGCGCTCTACCCCTCGCCCCTCACCCCCCACGACCGCTCTCGACTCATCATCTTCAACTTCCCACTCAAATTGCTGACTCATCCGCCCCCCTTCAAACCACCCCCCACCTACTTACTCCCCCACTTCGCCACCACTGTCGACCACGGCTTATGCAACACCATCTCGTCAGCCTCAATATGCACTTCACTATCTTTCGGATACACTTTCAACTCCAAATCCCGTACCGTCGGCCGTCCCGCCGCCGCCCACGCCTGCGCCGCTTCCACCAACCGTACCCCCCAATCACGCCGGCCATAGCTACAAACCGATAACGGCCGTTCCTCCCCCCAACCCTCACTATCCACCACCCCTTCACCTGCCCCCCAACCAAAAAAGGTGGCGTGCATCCGCCCTAACAACCCAAACGTCGTCTGCGCCTGCTTCGATTCCGGCAATAAAAAGGGCAATGTCGTCTCCACCCCTTCCTTCATCGGCGCCACCAATAACGCAAACCGCCTCTGCCCTAACGCTAGCCACGGCCGCAAACCAGACCAGACCTCCACGGGCGTGACCGTCAATCCCGTCTCCAACCATTCCCACTCACTAGCCAGCAACTCATCAATCGCCTCACTATTCTGCGTCAAGGGTTGCTGCGACCACAACTGCAACCCAGCCATCCCCTTTAACTTCCGTTCATGATGCCCCCGCGTGGCAAAATCACCACGCAAGCTGATAAAACGTGACGGCGTAGCCACACTGCTATATAAATATTTCTCGTCACTGCTCCGCCGTAATAGGATGGTCGCTTCCAGTAAACTAGTGATTTGAAACGGGATGAGCAAACGGCCGTTTTGCCCCAACTGCGCCCGCCACGCCGGCGTCACATCATTCACTCCCACCGTCGAAATAATCCGATCATACGGCGCCCCATGCGCATACCCATATCCCCCATCCCCCACAAATGTCTGCACCCAATCCAATTGCGTCCGCGCCAAATGTCGCCGCGCTAACTGCACAATATCATTATCAATATCCACCGACACCACTTGCCCCGTCGGCCCCACCAAATGCCCCAACAACGCCGCGTTATACCCCGTCCCCGTCCCAATCTCCAACACACGATGCCCCGGCTTAATGCTTAATGTCTCTAACATCCACGCCACAATCGTTGGCTGGGAGGCCGAGCTCACCCATTTTCCCCCTTGCTCTTTTATCGGAATAACTTGATCTTGATAAGCCTTCTCCACCGAAGCCAACGGTACAAACATATGGCGCGGCACACTACGCATCGCCGCTTCCACCGCATGCGTCCGTATCGCTCCCTGTCGTTTAAGCCGTGCTATCAAAGCTTGATGCTGATCATCAATCTCCTGCTGGCTCGAAAATAATGGCTTTTTCATAATCTCATCATAAACAATTTTCTATAAAATGCCAACCCATTCTTAATTTTACTATATATCTGAACGATTTTTAAAAAATAAAATAGCCCAAAAATCCCAAAGAGATTATGATTGCTCTTTGGGATTTTTAGATTATCCCATCAAATGGCGTCTACACCAAATAACAGATAAATCCTTTATAAATTAGGCGCAATCTTCGCTAACCGCTCAACCGCTTTTTCCAAATCGGCCATCGCTGTCGCAATCGAGAAGCGTATATGATTTTCACCACTTGCCCCAAACGCAATGCCCGGTGTACCCGCAATGCCAGCATCCAATAAGACATCCGCTATCTCTAAACTATTTTTACTGCTATTCGGAAAATGGACAAACAGATAAAAGGCCCCTTCAATCATACGACAAGAAACCCCTTCCATCTCATTTAACGCCGGCACCATAAAATCGCGCCGTGCTTGGTAAGAGTCACGCATCTCAGCAATAGCCTCCTGCGGACCCATTAACGCCGCTACAGCTGCATGCATCGTGAAATTAGCCGCCGATGATACCGTTTGGCTATTCATTTTTGTCGCCAACTTGATAATTGGCGTGGGGCCCGCTAACCAACCTAACCGCCAACCTGTCATCGCATACGCTTTCGATAACCCATTAACCGTCAACGTCCGCTCGGCCATCCCCGGTTCCGCCGCCAACGAATAATGCGTCCCGCCATCATAAATCAACTTTTCATACAGCTCATCCGAAATAACATACAAATCCTCTTCCGTGGCCACTTTCACAATCGCATCCACTTCCGCCCGCGTCAAAACCCGCCCCGTCGGATTCGATGGCGAATTGACCATGATCGCTTTCGTCTTCGCCGTCACTTTCGCCCGCAATAACTCCTCCGTAATCGTGAAGTTCGTCTCACTCGGCAAGCTAACCGCCACCGGCACCCCACCCGACAACGTGATCAGCGGCGGATACGACACCCACACCGGCTCCAAATAGATCACTTCATCTCCCGGATTCACCAAAGCCGATAAAGCCAAGGCCAACGCCCATTTACCACCAGGCGTCACCACCACATCCGTTTGTGGATTCAGCGTAACCCCATTATCTTTTTCCATCTTGCCCGCAATCGCTTCCAATAAACTTGGAATCCCTTTCATCGGCGCCGGATAATGTGTCGCCCCATTCTCGATCGCTTTAAACGCTGCTTCCACAATATGTGCTGGCGTCGCAAAATCCGGATCCCCGCCCGCTAAAACTACAATATCGTGCCCTGCGCGACGTAACGCCTTCGCTTTATCGTTGACTGCCAACGTCACCGACGCTGGCAAACCTTGTAATTGAGCAGATAACGCTTTCATATATTTATTTTCTCCTATGGCCCAAAACGATCCAACACGGGCGCATAATAACAACGACAACCGTTAGGATGCGAACATCCTTCAGTTGGCAATTCCGGCGCTTCATCAAAATCATAAGCACCTTCCATCGCCTGACATGCAGGACAACAATCCCGATTAGTCAAAATACGCACTTTGGTCGCTAATCCACTTTTAATTTTCTCTAATGCTTCGCGATGTTTTTTCGTCAATTTTTCTAAATCGTTTGACATGACTCTCTTCCTAGTGTATTTTTTCCCTACTACTATATTGAATATGGCAAAACCTGGTCAGTTTTATTCTAATTTGGCCTGCACTTGCCGACAAATTGTTTAACCAAAAGATTTCACCCTTTTAAATTAACAACTTCAATGTATTAAACAGCCTATTTTCAAGATCAAATATCGAGATTATTTAGTTTAATACCGTTAAGTTGTTTAACCAAAAGATTTCACCCTTTTAAATTAACAACTTCAATGTATTAAACGGCTTATTTTCAAGATCAAATGTCAAGATTATTTAGTTTAATACCCTTGAATTTTAATGTAATTTAAGTAAATGGCAAAAAGTGTACCAAAGGATACAATAAATCAATGGATATTCCCCAATTTGACCCACTAACAACAACCGACCCCTTACCGTTAGTCGCCCGCAAAATTTGGGCCCAAGAAATCCAAACGGTTATCGCCTATGAACCAGAGGTGCGCCAAGCCGCCACCATCAAAGGCGTTCACGAAAGTCGCAAAGCGATGCGCCGTCTACGTACCTCCTTCAAACTATTTGCCCCCTATTTTCAACCAGACGCCCTCCGTCCCTTCAACCGCACTTTTCGGCGCACCATGCGCCGCCTCGGCCCCGCCCGCGACCTCGCCGTCTTCAGCCAAAAATTAGACGCCTACCGCCAACAAGATACCCTCCCCCCCGAACACGCCCCCCCGCTCAATACCCTTGCTACCTACATCACCCAGCAACGCCTCGAAGCCGATAACCAAGCCAAACTCGCTTTCACCCACAAACGTTACCAAACGGGTCTCCCTAAATTTCTCGCCTTCCTCCACGACACAAACCGTCATAACCAAACCTACACCCCTATGGACCCACACCAAATACGTCATATCCTCCCCATCCTCCTCTACCAAAAAATCGCCTACGTCCGCGCCTACGACGGCCACGTCGCCACCTGTTCCGATACGGAACTACATCAGCTACGTATCGAGTTTAAACAACTCCGCTACACATTGCGCTTCTTCTCCCCCCTCCTCGATACACCTGAAACCAGTTTACTCAAAGAACTCAAACAACATCAAGAACTCCTCGGCGATTTCAATGACGCTTCCGTCGCCCTCGACTTCCTCACCAATATCACCATTCCTGATGATAACCCGCTCCTGATACAAGGCATCAACCTCTATCAAACTGTACAAAAACAACAACTCATCCATCTCCGTCAACAATTCTTAATCCAATGGAACAACTTCTTGTCCTCTTCTTGGTTCCACAATGTCGCCACCGCCGTGGCCTGTCTCTAAAAATATCGCCACCACTGTGGCCCGTCTCTAAAAAGGATCCACCATATGTCTAACAGCAACAATCAATCATGGTTAATGATTGGCGCCCTCTCTTTTATCGGTATTCTTATCTTTTGTGGTGGTCTAGCCGCCGCTGGCTTTTGGTTCATGGGTGGTGGCTTCGCCGAACCCGTTCCCCCACCACCCGCTATTCCCACTCTCCCTATCGCCACCGAAGCCCCACCCACCGCCCCACCCATTGGTGCCCCCACCATCACCTTAGCCCCTTCTCCCACCATTCCCGCCAACCCCGCCGGCGCAGTCATCGCCACCACGGCCACAACCCCACCCACCATCGACGGCAATCTCGATGAATGGCCCGACACCAATCCTGTGCGCTCCTCATTCCAAGTCTATAATATCACCAGCTGGGATGGCACCGCCGACATTACCGCCAACTGGCGTCTCCAATGGGATGCTACCAATCTTTACTTCGCCGTTGACGTCACCGACAATATTCATGTCCAAACCCAAACCGGTAATCGTAGCTATCAAGGAGATAGCCTCGAAATTCAAATAGACACCAACCGCTCGGCCGACTTCGCCCCCCAAGTCAGCCCCGACGACTTCCAATTCATCTTCTCCCCCGGCAACTTCACCTCTCTCCCCCCAGAAGCATTCCGCTTCCGTGGCACCAGCGCCAACGGTATCGTCGACGCCCCCGGCCACACCGTGCGCCTCACCGCCCTCCCCAAAGCCAGCGGTGGCTACACCCTCGAAGCCGCCCTCCCCTGGAGCGACCTCGGCCTCACCCCCCAAACAAACCTCATCCTCGGCCTCGCCCTCAGCGCCAACGATAACGACACCCCCAACAGCGCCGCCCAAGAAGTCATGGTCTCCCACGTCCCCGGTCGCACCCTCCGCGACCCAACCACTTGGGGAACGCTCACCCTCCGTTAACCCCAAAAGTTTATCTCAACCCAGAGGTGGTACGATTTGATAAATCGTACCACCCTCAAAACCCCCTTAACCTTTTCATCAAACCCACATTCCCCCTCTCCACTCGAACCCTCATCCCCACACAAATTAAAGGGTGCATTAACGACTTGTCATGAATTGCAAAAAAGGGCATCAACTGATATTTTGAATTAAGACAAAAAACAAAGTTCAGAGGATGCCCTAATGAATAATATACCAGAAATTGCAAAAAAGATAACCGAAATGGTCAAGA
>DATHYN010000365.1:0-5727 GCA_035459145.1 Anaerolineae bacterium
TTTTTGTTATTCCGACCCTGTTTAAACCACCGATAACACGAATTTCGTTTCATCGGCCTATTTTCTACCCCTTTTTTCTGCCCCTTCTTTCCCCTTTTAGCCGATTCCCTGTTTTCCCTCAGCAATTTTCGAATTGCTGCCGAAATGAGGGAAAACTTGACAGGGGAATAAATCAGCTTACAATGGGCGGCATGTTACCATTATGGAATCAAACAGGGCAGGCGCCGTCGGTCTGGACGGTGTCGGCGTTAACGACATATATTCGTGAATTATTAGAGACTGATTTTCGGTTGCGTGAGTTACAGATTGAGGGGGAGATATCGAACTTTGTGGCGGCGCGGTCAGGTCATATGTATTTTACGTTGAAAGATGGGGAAGCGCAGTTGAAGTGTGCGATGTGGCGTCATGCGGCGGGGCGGTTACGGTTTCGGCCGGAGAATGGGATGGCGGTGGTGGCGACAGGTAAGATTGGGGTGTATGAAGCGAACGGGGTGTATCAGTTGTATGTTGACGAGATGGAGATTGCGGGGCAAGGGGATTTAGCGGCGCAGTTTGAGGCGTTGAAGCGGAAGTTGGAGGAGGAGGGGTTGTTTGACGTGGAGCGGAAGCAACCGATTCCACCGGTGCCGCGCAAGATTGGGATTGTGACCTCGGCCAACGCGGCGGCGTTGCAAGATATTTTGAATGTATTGCGACGACGTTATCCGTTGGTAGAGGTATTGATTGCGCCGACATTGGTGCAGGGGAAAGAGGCGCCGGCGCAGATTATACGGGCGTTGCAATGGTTAGATGGGCGTGATGATATTGATACGATTATTGTGGCGCGAGGTGGGGGGTCGATAGAAGATTTATGGGCATTTAATGATGAGGGGGTGGCGCGAGCAGTGGCGGGGGCGCATCATCCGGTGATTACGGGGGTGGGGCATGAGATTGATTTCACGATTGTTGATTTTGTGTCGGATTTGCGGGCGCCGACGCCGTCGGCGGCGGCGGAGTTGGCGGTGCCTGATTTGAGTGAGTTGCGGCAAGCGTGGGCGGGTTTGGCGGGGGCGTTGCCGGTGTTGATGGCGCGGCGCTTGGTAGCGGCGCGTAATGAGTTGGCCACTTATCAGCGGGCGTTGCGACATTTGAGTCCGAAGCAGAGATTGCTGAATAATCGGCAAACGGTGGATCAGTGGCAAGAGCGATTAGAGCGGGGGATGGGGCAGTTTTTGGTAGCGCGGGAGCAGAGGTTAGCGGTGTTGGCGGCTGGTTTGATGGGGGTGAGTCCGTTAGCGACGTTGGCGCGGGGGTATGCGATTGTG
Organism: Anaerolineae bacterium; assembly: GCA_035459145.1. GTDB lineage: Bacteria > Chloroflexota > Anaerolineae > Promineifilales > Promineifilaceae > DATHYN01. The sequence goes on from DATHYN010000365.1 coordinate 1,305, forward strand.
CGTGATGAGGGGGGGCGGGTGGTGCGTGATGTGGGGATGGTGAGTGAGGGAGATGTGTTGGGGGTGGATGTGGCCAACGGCCGGTTGCAAGTAACGGTTAATCAGATTGAGGAGAAGAATAAAGATGGATAAAGAGAAGATTGAAGGGATGCGTTTTGAAGAGGCGTTGGGGTTATTGGCCGAGGCGGTGGAGCAGTTGGAGGAGGGGGAGTTGAGTTTGGATGAGGCGTTGGCGCTGTTTGAGCATGGTCAGCGGTTGGCGGTGCATTGTCAGGCGCAGTTGGAATCGGCGAGTTTGCGGGTGGAGCAGTTGACGGCCGAGGGGGAGATCGTGGTAGTAGGCGAGGATTAAGCAACTTAAGTAAGCATTTAGGCGGGGGAGGTGTTATAATTGAGGCTAATATTAACTAAGAGATAATATAATAGTAGAGGAAAGTAGATTGTTTAAGAGTATTCGTGATTCTTTGAAGCGGACCCGTCAGTCCGTATTTGGTCAAATTGTAAATGTGTTGGGTGGAGGGGAAATTGATGAAGAGACGTGGGAAGATTTAGAAGCGTTGCTGATTCAAGCAGATGTGGGTGTGCCCACAACGTTAGAGCTGGTCGAAAAGATGCAGAAACGGGTTAAAGATGATGGTTTGTATCAATCGGATCAGTTAATTGCCGTGTTAAAAGAAGAGTTGAAGGCGATTTTGACGGATAAATCCGAGTTTTCTTTGGAGAAGAAGCGTTTGTTAACGATTGTGTTGGTGGTGGGCGTCAATGGGGCGGGGAAGACAACATCGATTGGCAAGTTAGCGAAGAAGTATAAAGAACAGGGCAAAAAAGTGATGATTGTGGCGGCCGATACGTTTCGGGCGGCAGCGATTGACCAAGTGCAGGTGTGGGGTGAGCGGGCGGGGGTGCCGGTGATTGCGGGTCAGCCGAATGGTGATTCGGCGGCGATTACGTATGATGGGATTCGGGCGGCGCGGGCGCGGGGTTTTGATATGTTGCTGGTTGATACGGCTGGCCGCTTACACACGAAATATAACTTGATGCGTGAGCTAGAAAAGATTCATCGGATTTGTCGTGAAAGTGTGCATGCGGCACCACATGAGGTCTTTTTGGTGTTAGATGCGCCGACGGGGCAGAATGCATTATTTCAGGCGAAACAGTTTAAAGAAACCGTAGAAGTTTCGGGGGTTATCTTGACAAAGTTGGATGGGACAGCCAAAGGGGGGATGGTCTTCGCTATTTATCGCGAATTAGGGTTACCGGTACGGTTTATTGGGACGGGAGAACGGATTGAAGATTTGGCTCCGTTTGATGCCGAGCAGTTTGTGGAGGGTTTGTTTGCCGTTGAGGGTGCTAATTAGAGATAACAGACCATCTTGTTGTTTTTATCGACAAGGATGGCTTTGGCCTCGATAGGGCCATCAGCGAGTTCGTAGGCCATGATAATGACCTCTTCGCCCTTGGCGATGAGATGGGAGGCGGCGCCATTCATGGCAATGGTACCAGAGCCACGTTCACCAAGAATGATATAAGTTTCAAGACGGGAACCGGAGGTGTTACTGACTACCTGCACTTTTTCTCCTTCTTGCATACCAACTAGGTCAAGAAGGTCTTCATCGATGGTGATGCTACCGACATAGTTGAGATTGGCCTCAGTGATGGTTCCTTTATGAATTTTTGAGCGTAAAAACCAGCGCATAACAGTGTGTCCTCTTTTTGGAATGAATACAAACAAGTGGTAATTATGGTGTAAGTGGGGGAATTTGTCAATTAAAAATTTAGGGATGTGGAGAGGTGAGACGCTGTTTAGCTCCTAGTGGGTAGACAGCGTCTCTTTGGTTTAGGGGAGTTGTTTTTGGAGGTGGGTGGTGGCGGCGTAGCGGCCGAGTTGGAGAGAGAGGCGGGTGATGATGAAGAGGGTTTGGAGGAAGAATATAAGGGGCCAGAAATGATCGGGGAAGATAGGGCGGAGGATGAAGCGGTAGAGGAAGTGAATGGTGAGCAGAAGGAGGGTGATTGATAGGTAGAGGGTGAAGATAGATCGGCTGTGTTGGCGGCGGTATTGGTGGTAATGACGGTAGATGGTGAGGGGGTTGCGGCTATTGGTGGTGATGGCGGCGGTGTTGTAGCCTTCGGTGAAGATGAGCCATTGGAGGTAGGGGAGGAGGAGGAGGAGGAGGGCGGTGGCGAGGCCGAGGGGACCAAAGTTGAAAAGGGCGTAGCTGGCGAAGATTAGGCCAGATAGGGCAAAAAAGAGGCCGATGAATAGTTGTAAGGTGTTAATAGCGAGGAAAAAGAACCACCAGTGCCAACAGGCCCATAGAAAACGGCGCCAGTTAATGGTGTGGGGTTGTTCGTGGTAAGTGAGTAAGATGCCGCCACGGATGAAAGCGCCAGTGATGAGGGTGGTGAGGGGGATGATTAGAAAAAAGAGGAGTAATAGCCAGATTAGTGCGTCTTGAGCTGGGGGGACGATATCGAGTTTGTGGTCTGGGGGGAGGATGATGGTGGTGGCGAGGGTGTCGATGATGAGGTCAGTGTTCAGGCCGTGGCGGGCGAATTGGTTGAAGAGGGGGTAGGTGGTGAGGCGATGGAGGGTGAAGATGAGGGGGAGGCTGATGACGAGGGCGGTGAGTTGGTTGACGAGCCAGACGATGATGATGAGGGGCCAGTAACGGCGGACGGTGGTGGCGGTGGGGGTGAAGAGTTTGTGCATGTTAGAGGCCTCCTAAGATTAAGAGCCAGTCTTGGATGGTGTAGAGGGTGCGGGTGGAGGCGGAGGCGGTGTGGCTGGGGGTGGGGGTGAGGAAACGGCCGTTATCCTGCCACATCAGGTCAAGCAGAATTTTTTGCTCAGGGTCGATGATGACAGCGGTTAAGGTTTGGTCGGGGTAGGTTTGGGTGAAGGGGGCTTCTTGGCCATCCCAGTCGATTGCAGTGATGGTGCCATCGGCGAAGGTGAGCTGAATGGTGGTGGGGATGATGAGGTCACCGTCGCGGTCTACAGTAAATTGGTGGGGGGTGAGGTCGGTGACGGCATAGTTGAGGGTGTCTGTTTCGAGGGCGCTGTCGAAGAACCAGCTGAGGTCCTGAGCGGCAACTTCTTCAGCGACGGCGCGGAAATCGGCGGTGGTGGGGTGGGCATATTGGTAGCGGTCGAAGAAGGTGCTCATGATGGCGAGCATGGTGTCGTCGCCGAGGGTTTTTTCGAGGGTGGTGAGGGCGAGGTTGGGTTTGGCGTAGGCGCTGACGGGATATTCGTTGAGGGTGTAGTCGGCGGCGGGTTGGGTGACGGAGATATCGGGGTATTGGAAGAAGGTGGCACGGAGCAGATTGAGGTAGTCGGTGCTAACTTGGGGGCTATCGAGGATGTTGCCATTGTAGAGGAGGCGGACGAGGCGGCCGGTGCTGTAATCGGTGAAGCCTTCGTCGAGCCAAGGCTCTTCGGCTTCATTGAAGGCGACCATGGATTGCCACCATTGGTGAGCGATTTCGTGGATGGTGATGATTTCGAGGCCGCGGTTGGCGGGGTTGGTGGGGTAGTTGAGGCCGAGGATGTCTTCGGTACCGACGGTGACGAGGGTGGGGTATTCCATACCACCAGCGCCGCCGCCGGAGTCGGGGACATCGACGAGGGTGAGTTGGGCGTAGGGGTAGGGGCCGTACCAGCCGTTGAAGTGGAGGAGGGATTGTTCGGCGGCATCGAGGAGGCGGTCAACGGACCAGTCGTGTTCGGGGAGGTAGAGGTAGCGGAGGGTGGTATCGGCGACTTGGCGGTTGGCTTCGAGGAAGTAGGGGGAGGCGGTCCAGGCGAAGTCGATGACATCGGTGGCGTGGTAGGTGATGGTTTGGGTGCCATCGTTGTTGGTTTGATGGTCGGTTTGGAGGCCGGTGGCACCGGTGATGTAGTTATCGGGGAGGGTGATGGTGACGTTGTAGGTGCCAAAATCGGCGAAGAATTCGTTGTTGGCGTGGAAGGGGTAGGCGTTCCATTCGTTGTCTTGCCAGCGGCCGAGTTTGGGGAACCATTGGCCGACCATGAAGAAGTCGTCATCGGCGAAACCGGTGCGGGCGAAGACTTCGGGGAGTGTCGCGGTGAAGGTGAGGTCGAGATGTATGGTTTCGTTAGGTGAGATGGGTGTGGGCAGTTGGGCTTGGGCGAGGGTGCCATCAGCGAGGGGGATGATGTCGAGGGGGGTGCCATCGGCGAGGGCGAGGGAGGTGATGTCGATGGTGCCGGGGTAGTCGGGGTTCCAACTGAAGCCACGGTGGTCGGTGCCAGATTCGGAGAGGAAGATAGAGTCTGGGGAGCTGAAGGCGTTGAGGTAGAGGTGGAAGATGAGGTCGGGGATGGAGGTGTTGGTGTTGTTGAGGTAAGAGATGGTTTGGTGGGCGGTGAGGGTTTTGGTTTGGGGGTCGAGGGTGA
>DATHYN010000366.1:0-2708 GCA_035459145.1 Anaerolineae bacterium
TTTTTGTTATTCCGACCCTGTTTAAACCACCGATAACACGAATTTCGTTTCATCGGCCTATTTTCTACCCCTTTTTTCTGCCCCTTCTTTCCCCTTTTAGCCGATTCCCTGTTTTCCCTCAGCAATTTTCGAATTGCTGCCCATTCCCAACACAGCCCCCTTTTTACTTATAAAGTTAATTCTGAACCATCCCCAAAATAGGTTATAATACTCCCTATATGCCAATCAGGGTTTTCACACCCTACTTCCCAATTTGTTTTCCAATATCAGCACATATTCCCCCCTACCCCGTGTGCTTACCTATACAGGAGCATCTACCCATGGAATATACCGATTTCCAACATATCCTTTTTGACCATCGCCCTAACAACATCCTTTGGCTCACCCTCAACCGCCCCGAAGTCCTCAACGCCGCCAACGCTCGTCTCCATACCGAACTCATCGAAGTCTGGCGCACCATCGAGCGCGACCCCAACGTCCACGTCGTTGTCGTTACCGGCGCTGGCCGCGCCTTCTCCGCCGGCGGTGACCTCGGCCTCGTCGAAAACGCCTACCGCAACTACGATGAAATCATCCGCATCCTCGATGAAGCCCGCGACCTCGTCTACAATATAATCAACTGTAGCAAACCAATCATCTCCGCCATCAATGGCCCCGCCGTCGGCGCCGGCCTCGTCGTCGCCCTCCTCGCCGATATCAGCATCGCCGCCCACAGCGCCCGCCTCGCCGATGGCCATGTCCGCATGGGCGTCGCCGCCGGCGACCACGCCGCCATCATCTGGCCCCTCCTCTGTGGCATGGCCAAATCCAAATACTACCTCATGACTAGCGACTTCGTCAGCGGCCCCGAAGCGGAGCGCATCGGCCTCGTTAGCCTCTGTGTCCCCGATGATGAACTACTCGACAAAGCGCAAGAAGTCGCCACCAATCTCGCCACTGGCCCCCGCCACGCTATCCGCTTCACTAAACGCGCCCTCAACCAATGGCTCCTCCAAGCTGGCCCCATCTTCGACCACTCCCTCGCCCTCGAAATGCTTAACTTCTTCTCCGAAGATATGATGGCCGGTGTCGATGCCCTCCGCCAAAAACGTCCCGCCACCTACCCCTCTAGCCAATCATAACCATATCGCCAAAACCTACTCACACCCCATAAATTACGGTATACTATCAAGGATAAACCATTCATCATCTTATCGGAGTACCCTGTGTCATTAAGCGACTTACTTGATTTACTCAACCAACGCTTTAGTCTCGAAGATGTGCGCACGTTATGTTTTATTCTGCGTATTGAGTATGATAATCTCGGTGGCGAAGGCAAAAAGAACAAATTACGCGAACTAATCCTCACCTTACGCCAAGAAGGTCGTCTAGTTGAGTTAATTGACGCCGCCGAGGAAGAAAAACCGAATATCCGTAATCTCTCTTGGGATGATGTCCGCAACGATATCGCCAACTTGCAAGAAGAATATTTCAAAAACCGTCCCGCCGAAAATTTCAATCATGATCATACCAATCCCGACACCCCTGTCATCCCTATTCCCATGCAAATCCCTCGTCTCATCCCCCACTTCGTTGGCCGTGAACGTTATCTTGATGAAGTCCGTGCCTGCCTCCACACCGATATGCACCAAAGAGTTGTCGGGCTTGTCGGATTACCCGGCGTCGGCAAAACCGCTATCGCTATCCATGCCCTCTACGGCCTCCAAGAAGAGTTCACTGATGGTATTATCTGGGTTGATGTCGATATCTCTAATCCCGAAGCGGAGCTAACCAGTATCGCCGCCCATTTCGGCCAATCCGAAGCCGTCGCCGCCATCCCCGATCTCGCTAACAAATCTGAATTTGTCCGCGATATCCTCTTGCATAAAAAACTTCTCCTCGTTCTTAATCAAGTAGATAATGAAGAGCAAATCAAATGGCTACTGCCCACTGGTGATAACAACTACGTCCTCATCACTACGCGCAATGGCCATGTCCTCACCCGGATGGGTGCCGTTATCATCCCTGTCCGCCCTTTTACCGAAATGGAGGCGATGGTCTTTTTGGAAACGGCCGTTGGCCAACAACGTGTCCGCCAAGAAACCCAAGCCGCCCACAACATCATTCACAACCTCGGCTTCCTCCCCCTCGCCCTCAGCGTCGCCTCCAGCCAGCTCGAACAAGCCCCCAATCTCACCCTCGCCGAATTCGCCTCCCTCATCGAAGATGAAAAAACCCGCCTCCATAACCTCTCCGATTGGGACTCCACGGAACGGGATATCACCATCTCCCTCGAACTAAGCTACCGCCAACTACCCGACGCCCACCAGCAACTATTCCGCGCTCTCGCTGTCTTTGACGGCCCTGATTTCAGTGCCGAGGCCGTCGCCGCTGTCGTCAACCAACCACTCACCCAAGTCAAACTCGGCCTCAGCCGCCTCTTCACCCACTCCCTCCTCGGCATCGGTCTTGGCGAACGCCACACCATCCTCCCCATCGAAAACCAAGAAAAAAACCGCTACCGCCTCAACCCCCTCATTAAACTTTTTGCCCAATACAAACTGTCTCCTCCCCTCAAAAAAGAGGAGGAACCCCCACCTCCCGATAAAACCTCCCCCCAAAAAGCTTCTCGTAGTGGCTGGCTCTCGGCCGCTAACCGCACCCTCGGCACCCCAGAACCAGCCCCAGAACCAGATCCCCCCCTCCGTGGCGGCTGGATGCAGGCCGCC
>DATHYN010000367.1:0-2656 GCA_035459145.1 Anaerolineae bacterium
GGGCGGGTAATGTTTGGTTTGAGTGTGGTATTGGGGATGTTTGGTTTGTTGTTAGGTGGGTGGGGAATGGCCGAGGCGGGGGAGATGGAGGGGGTGTTGGGTGGGAATACGCCGCCAGTGGCGAATGATGACCCTGATTATGTGACGCCGGTGAATGTGAATTTGATTAGTTCGCCAGCGAGTGTGTTGGATAATGATACGGATGCGGAGGGGGATGGGTTAACGGCCGTTTTGGTCCAGACAACCTATACTGGAACGTTGTCGTTAGGTGGGGATGGAACCTTTATCTATCTGCCGCCAACCGATTTTGCGGGGGTGGTGACATTTACCTATCGGGCTGATGATAACATATCATTGTCGAATGTGGCGGTGGCGACGATTGCGGTGAATAATTTGCCGGTGGCGAACGATGATTGGGGGTATGAAGGGTGGGAGGATGATAAGGTGTGGGGACAGACGTTATTGGCCAATGATGATAACGGGGAAGGGGATACGGCTGGGTTAACAGCGGTATTGGCGACGGGGCCGATGATGGGGGGGATGGATTTGCGGAGTAATGGACATTTTACGTATACGCCGCCAGTTGATTATTACGGGGTGATGACGTTTACCTATCGGGCTGATGATGGGGTGTCGTTATCGGCACCGGCAATGGTGACGATGACGGTAGTGCCGATTAATGATGCGCCGTGGGGCGGGGCGGATGTGTATACGACGACGGCGAACAGTGATTTGGTGGTGGGGTCGGTTGAGGGGGGGTTGGCCAATGATTGGGATGTGGAGGGGCATGTGTTTACACCGACGTTGGGGGTGGGGGTGGCCGAGGGGACGTTGCTTTGGGCAGGTGATGGTGGGTTTACGTATCAGCCACCGACTGATTTTACGGGGGTGGTGACATTTACGTATGTGATTAGTGAGGGGAATGGAGATTTGGTGTTGAGTGAGCAGAAGATTAGTAGTACAGCGGGTGGATTTGGGGCTGGATTGGGGAATGGGGATTATTTTGGGATCGGCAGTGCCCGAATTGGGGATTTAGATGGGGATGGGATTGGGGATTTGGCCGTGGCGACGACGGGTGATGATGATGGGGGTGGGGATCGGGGGGCGGTGTGGATTTTGTTTTTGAATGCTGATGGGACGGTAAAGAGTAAGCAAAAAATTAGCTCAACACAGGGTGGGTTTGGAAGTGGGCTGGATAATGATGATAATTTTGGCATACCTGCGGCTATTGGTGATTTAGATCAAGATGGCGTGTTAGATTTAGCTGTTTCTGCTTTTTATGATGGAGATGGTGGTTATCGACGAGGCGCTGTATGGATTTTATTTCTTAATCGGGATGGGACCGTCAAGAGTAAGCAAAAAATTAGTGCAACTCAGGGAGGCTTTACGGGACCATTGACTAATGATGATAAATTTGGTACGAGTATTTCAGCTATTGGGGATATCGATCAGGATGGCATTATTGATTTAGCTGTAGGTGCTTATGGTGATGATGATGGTGGCTCAGAAAAGGGAGCTGTATGGATATTGTTTCTTAATCGTGATGGAACTGTTCGTACTGAGCAGAAAATTAGTGATACAGCAGGTGGTTTTGGTGGAGGGTTGTTTACCAATGGTAATTTTGGTAGTAGTGTGACTCCTGTAGGCGATTTAGATTTAGATGGGGTTATCGATATTGTTGTTGGTGCCTATAATTCTAATGACGGTGATATACGTCGTGGAGCAGTTTGGGTTTTATTTATGAATACAGATGGGACAGTGAAAGCGAAACAGAAGATTAGTAGTACAGCTGGTAATTTTGATGGTATCTTGGATTATTTTGACCAGTTTGGGATTAGTGTGACAGGTATCAATGATATTAACGGTGATGGTATTGAGGATTTAGCTGTTGGTGTTCCTCTTGATGATGATGGTGGTGATGATCGAGGGGCAGTATGGATCTTGTTATTAAATCGGGATGGGACGGTGAAGGAAGAATTTAAATTAAGTGATTTATATGGGGGTTTTGAGGGCATGCTAGATGATGTTGATATTTGGGGTGATTCGGTTGCTTATTTAGGTGATTATGATGGTAATGGTGTGATAGAGATATTTGTAGGCAATCGGGGGGATGATGATGGTGGTGGTAACCGAGGGGCGGGGTGGGTGTTGTTTATGGCCCCACAAGGGGAGCGTGAGGTGGAGGTGACGATTGTGGTAGAGACGGCGTGTAGTATGCCGGAACGGGTTATTAACAATGAGATTGATTTAAGTACGCCGGATATTTACTTTAATTGGGATGAGAATGGGGCGATGGTGTATGAGTTGTGGCGCAGTAGTGATCCGTACTTTATGGTGGGGGCAGGCGATGCGGTGGTGGAAGATACGGTGACGGTTGTACCGGCGGTTCATTTGAATGGGGCGGGGGATGTGAATAGTAATCATTATTATGGGATTGTGGCCGTAGGTAGCTGTGGTGATCGGGCGGCGTTGTCTAGCCGGATGGGGGCGTTTGATTATGGGTTGGTGCGGGGGCAGTAGATGGATTAAATTTTATTTGGTGGCGTTATGGTGTGTTTAGAATTAGACAGACATGCTGTTTATTTAGATTATAAGTGGATTCTTGCGTAAGAATTAAGTTGATTATTAGATAGGTGAAAAGGATTGAAGATGATGA
>DATHYN010000368.1:0-40000 GCA_035459145.1 Anaerolineae bacterium
CCCACCGCCACCCCTGAACCGACCGCCACCGCCACCCCACTACCCCCCGCCACCCCCCACCCCCCCCAAACAATCATTACCGGTCTCGAAAATCGGCCCCAAACGTTTAACAATTGTGGCCCCGCCAATATGAGCATGGTGCTCAACTTCTTCGATGACGCCACTTCCCAAACTGATGCCGCCCTTTACCTCAAACCAAACCCCGAAGACCGCAATGTTAGCCCGTGGCAAATTAGTGACTATGTCAGTGAAAACACAAGCTTACGCTCCATCACCCGTAGTGGTGGCACGCTTGAAATGTTGGAACAATTTATCGCTATGGGCATTCCCGTCGTCATCGAAAAAGGGTATGATCCCCCCACCGATGAAGGTTGGTATGGCCACTATCTCACCATGTTCGGTTACGATCGTGCCGCGCAAGAATTCTACAGCATGGACACCTACCTCGGCCCTTGGGACAACAGCGGCCGCATCGATTCCTACGATGAGATCAACTTCTACTGGCAACAGTTCAACTACACCTTCTACGTTATCTATCCTCCCCACCGTGAAGCTGAAGTATACGCCATCTTAGGCGAAGATATGCTCGATGATTTCACCATGTGGCAAAACGCAGCCCTTCGTGCCCAAGCCGAGAAAGATGCTGACCCCGAAAACGCTTTTGCTTGGTTCAATATGGGCACAAATCTCACCCGCATGGGTGAACTAACGGGTGAGCAACAATATTACCAAAGTGGTGCCACCGCCTTCGACCAAGCCCGTACTATCGGCCTCCCCGGCCGTATGATGTGGTACCAATTCCGCCCCTACCTCGCCTACATGCGTACCCAACGCTACCAAGATATGAAAGACCTCGCCGATTCAACCCTTACCACCTCCGGTGGTCGCAATGTTGAAGAAACCTACCTTTACCGAGGGCACGCCATGGCTTTTCTCGGCGATCTCGCCAGTGCCCGCTCCGATTATCAACGTGCTTTACAGCTCAACAAAAACTTCTATGTGGCTCAAATTGCCTTAGACTCCTTACCCTAAACATTTGGTCGCCCTATGGCTCATTTGATTCCACACTTCATCTACCAACAACACCGCCAACACAGACAAACAGGGCAACTATCAGCCGCCACGCTTTTCCTTGATGTTGTTGGTTTTACCGCTTTAACCCAAGCGTTGATGGAGCATGGCAAAGAAGGGGCCGAGGTAATGGCTAATGTCATTAACCAAGTTTTTGCGCCCATGATTAATATCATCGCCAGCCAAGGCGGCTTTATCAGCGGCTTTGCTGGCGATGCTTTCACCGCTATCTTTCCACAACCAGATCATATCGCCGTTCATAAAGCGGTTCAAACCGCCCTTTTTATTCAACAAAGCCTGAACAACCAACAAAACAAGAAAACCCCTTGGGGATCATTCACTTTAAATGTACGCCAAAGTCTAGCTTATGGGCAATTAACTTGGGGCATTGTTGGTACACCCCAACAAAATGCTTATTATTTCGCCGGCTCAGCCCTGAATCATTGTTATCAAGCACAAACGCATGCCCAAAAAGGAGATATCACCTGCCACCCGTCCTTGCTTCCCTATCTTAAAACCAGCTACTACTATACCAATGACCAGAAAGCTGTCTATTATTTACGTGACAATATCCCTTTACCCTCCCATATCCCGACACCCCCACCCATTCCTCACATCAATATCGATCATGTTATCTCTTTTTTTCCGGCCCCTTTATGGCAAACAGCTTACCAAGGAGAATTTAAGCAAGTAGCCATCCTTTTTCTATCCTTTGAAGGGGAACCAACTTGGGAACAGTTAAATGGCTTTGCCAATAAAGTAATGCACCACGCCCGCGTTTATGATGGTCATTTCACCGAAATCGATTTTAGCGACAAAGGCGGGCTTATTCTCCTCTATTTCGGTGCCCCTATTACTCATGAAGAAGATATCATTCGCGCCCTTAATTTTCTACACGCATTACAAGAAGATGTCAACCCACCTATCATTCGTTGGCGCGCCGGGCTTACTTATGGCTCCGTCTACACGGGTCTCATCGGTACCCAACGCCGAGGCAAATATGCCGCCCTCGGCACCACCGTCAATCTTGCCGCCCGTCTTATGACCGACGCGCAATGGGGCCAAATCCTAGTATCACAAAAAGTAGCCCAGACCCATAGCTTTAACTTTGACTACTTAGGCGATTTTCATTACAAAGGGTTCTCCCAAATGAAACCCACTTACCAACTCATCGGTCGTAATGATGCTCGCCGTCATCAAGCATTAACCGACCCCATCGTTGGCCGCCGTCAAGAAATATCCCAATTACGCCAATTTGCCCAATTTGCCCTTACCCACAATGAAGCCGCTACCATCATTATTTATGGAGAAGCCGGTATTGGCAAATCTCGTCTAGCCCAAGAAATTAGTCATGATTTTTCTGTCGACAACAAACATTTCCTAGCCTCAACTGACCCTTTCGTCAAACAACCCCTCAACCCCTTTCTTTACTATATCAAAAACTATTTTCAACAATCAGTTGACGCTTCTCACCAAGAAAACACTTTCAATTTCGCCCGCGCCCTTACCCGCTTACTCTTACGTCTAGAACAAGCCAATGCCCCGGTTAACATTAACCAAGAATTGATGCGTTTGCAATCAGTTTTTGGTGTTTTGGCTGGACTACAATGGGAACTATCTCTCTATGACCGAGATGCCCACCTCCATCATCATAACACCTTAACTGCCTTTGCGACCTTATTACGTGCCGAATCTTATTTACAACCCATCATTTTCGAAATCGATGACATTCATTGGCTCGATGATGCCTCGCAAGAACTCCTGCTCTATCTCACCCACGAATTAAACAACATCCCTATCATCTTTTTATTAACCGCCCGCTATGCCAATGAAGAAGAAGCGCTTAAATTACCATTTAAAACCAAACAGCTTTTCCATATTGAGTTAAAACCGTTAACCGACGATGCTCTTCGTCAACAGGCCGAGCATCTTTTACAAGGGCCGATTAGCCCAGAATTACATGATTTCCTCTTAGCCAAAAGCCAAGCCAACCCTCTTTTTACCCAACAAATTCTTTACTACTGCCAAAAAAACCAACTCCTCCAACGAAATCAAGCCAATGCTTGGGAACTTGATGGTCAGGGGATTAAAATTCCTTCTAGTATTAATGCCATTCTCGTAGCACGGATCGATCGTCTGCCAGCCAACACAAAACAGATGATTCAGTTTGCCGCTGTCCTCGGCCGCGAATTCGACCTCCCTATCCTCAAACAAATGCTCGACTACTCTGATATAGACCTCACCAATTCCATTAACCAAGCTATCCAAGAACAAATCTGGCTCCCCCTCGGCCCCGAACGCTACACCTTCAAACACACCCTCCTCCTCGATGCCGCCTACGATATGCAACTCCGCCGCCACCTGCGTCGCCGCCACCAGCAAGCCGCCCACGCCATCGAAACCCTCTACACACATGATTTAACCGCCCATTACCCTGATTTAATCTACCATTATGGCCGTGCTCAAAACACAGAACAAAAGAAATTTTATGCCTATCAAGCCGGCGCCCACGCCAGCCAAAATGGCGCCCAACTCGATGCCGTCCACTATCTTAGCCAAGCCCTCAACCTAACCCCCCAACATAACCACCAAGACCGCTTTGACCTCCTTCTCCTCCGTGAAAAAGCTTACCACCTCCTCAGCGAACGAACCAAACAAGCTGATGATTTAGTCGCTCTCGAAAAATTAGCTAGCCGCATGTCTTTTCAACACAAAGCCGATGTCGCCCTCCGCCAAGCTGGCTACGCTACTAGCCTCGGCCAATATACCAACGCCATCACCCACGCCCAACAAGGCATCGCCCTCGCCCAAACCACCCACCACAACCCCCAAATTGCCCAAGGCTACTATTTATGGGGGTATGTCCTTTGGCGTCAAGGAGACTACAACAACGCCCGCCAACGTTTCAAAAAAGGGCTTATGCATGCCCATCTTGCCCAACAAAAATCAATCGCCGCCAAATGCTTACGAGGCATTGGCAATGTCGCTTGGAACATGGGCCAATACCTGCCCGCCCGCCTTACCTTTCATCAAGCATTACGCCTACAACGGGAAATCGGAGACCGTTGGGAAGAAAGTGTCACCCTTAATAATCTTGGTATTACCGCCAAAGATGTCGGCCAATTTACCCGCGCTCTAAACTACTTAAATACAGCTCTCACTATCAAAGAAGAGCTTGGCGATCAAATGGGCAAAAGCTTAATCATTAACAATCTTGCCCTCCTCCATTGGCAAATTGGGCAAGCCAAAGATGCCTACAAAATGGCCCACCAAGCATACCAAATAAGTAGTAAAATTAATGACCAATGGGGCGCTAGCAATGCCTTGCTTACATTAGCCAGCTTAGACTCAGATAACCAAAATTTAGCCCAAGCTCAACAAAATCTTGAAAAAGCATTGGCCATGAAAAAAGAGATGCAAGATAAGCGCGGCCAAAGCCTCGCCTTATTCGAATTAGGCCTTTGTTACACTTATCAAAACCTTCCTTACCAAGCAATGATGACCTTCCAACAAGCATTGCTTTTACACCAAGACATTTTTTTACGTCACCATGTCTGTGAAGATTGGGCTGGCTTAGCCTATGTCGCTTGGCAACAAGATGAAAAAGAACGTGCTTATCACTACACCAAACAAATTATCGCTTATCACCAAGAAAACCCAAGCCTCTTTGGCTGCCAACGCCCCGCTCGCGTTTGGCACACTTGCCTCCCTATCCTTAACCATTTTAACCCCGAGCAAGCCCTTAACTGCCTCGACCAAGCGTATCATTGGCTCCAAGAGCGGGCGCAACAACTGCCCTCAACTGCCTATCAAAATAGCTTTTGGCAAAATCATCCCATTCATAAGCAAATCCAATATTGGTGGCAAACAAAAATAATACCCATAACGCCGCCACAAACTAATCCCTTTCCTCTAATCCAAAACGAATAGCCAAAACGCCCACTATCGCAAATGGCAAAGCCACCACCAGCAAACCCAAACCGGTTAACATCCAATTAACCTCTCGCACCCTCACCTCTAACGCATCACTATAGATAAAATCATGAATTTGTCGCGCCCCAGCCTGCACATTGGACAACGAATATTGTGCCTCAATCTCCAGCCCACCATTCTCCCCATCAAGAATAATCAAAAAAACACAATCTTGTCCGTCACCGGTGATTGTATCACACCGTTGTTCATAACGCGCATCTTGCACATTTTCAATTAAACGGCCATCTCCCAATGGCAACACCCCCCATAAAGCAACCGTCACTTGGCAACTCACCCCGCCACCTACCTCTTGTCGACTACATTCAATAACGGCCGTTTGACTATAATGCCAAGCTAAAACGCCAGCTAACATTAATGAAACCACCCCCACCAGCCAATAAATTTGACTAGCGTACTGTCGCCAACCTTCTCTTTCATCATCAGCCTCCTCCACTGGTATCCAACCAGCAAAAGAGTCTTGCTGCTTATCATTTTTCAATTCATCACGCACAAAATGACTCCGGTCACACTGTGGACATCTCAAAGCCCCCTCGGCCACCCGCGCCTCACAATACGCACATACCTTCATAAATACCCTCAATAAACCAACCAATGCTCAATAATACCACCCCATTTTAACACACCCCGTCTTATTTTGTCATTTGGCCGCACGATTATTGACAACATAAGGCCCAAAAAACGACCACCTACCCCCACAAATAACCAATATCAACCAGATAGTTGCTAATTACATCAAATTACATCAAAATAATAGTAATGATTATTATCAATTTAAATTTAATATGAGCAATCTGATTCCCCGTTTTATTCTCGACAAGCATCTGGAAGATGAGCATAACGGCCGTTTTCCCGCCATCACCCTCTTCGGCGATATCTCTGGATTCACTACCGTCACCAATACATTAGCCACCCATGGTAGTGACGCGGTTGAAGTACTAGCCGATATTATGCAGACTATTTTTGACCCCCTAGTCGAAACCATCTATGGGCATGGTGGCTTTATTACCACTTTTGCGGGTGATGCTTTTACGGCCGTTTTCCCCTTCACCCACCAACTTATACCAACACATGCCTTATCCGCCGCCACCACAATTCAACAACAAATAATCAATCACGGCCAACAAAAAACAGCCTATGGAAACTTTTTCTTTGCCCTTAAATTAGGGTTGGGTATCGGCGAAATCGATTGGCAAATCTTTTATCCACCACCAGGAACAACCGCACTAGCCACCTACTGCTTCTCCGGTCCAGCTATCGAAATGGCTGCCTATGCCGAACAAAAAGCAGCATCCGGTCAACTAATTTTGTCGTCAACACTTTTGGCTCATTTATCAGAACATGTACACTGGCTACCCCTAGCCAATGATTGGGCACAGTTCCTTCGTCTCACTCACACCTTACCACCAGCCTCCATAACACCTATCCCGCCTCCCCACACGGCACTTCCCACATTCCTCCCCGCAACTATTCGTCAACGCCAGACTTATGGTGAGTTCCGTCAAGTTGTCTCTCTTTTTATTAATCTACAACAAATATCAGACCTACCCAACTTAATGCCCATCATTTTCAATCTACAGACTCAATTTGGTGGTTACCTTAATAAAGTAGATTTTGGTGATAAAGGTTGTTATCTTTTGCTCTTTTGGGGAACACCAAATAGTTACGAAAATGATTTAGAACGTGCGCTACAATTCATCTTAGCCTTAACCAGATTAACCTCTATTACCTTTAAAGCTGGCTTAACCCAAAGTCGTGCTTACACCGGCTTAACCGGCTCCTCACGGCGCGGTGAGTTTACTTGTTACGGCTACGGTGTTAATATGGCCGCCCGCTTAATGAGTAACGCTCCTTGGAAAGAGATCTGGCTAGAAGAAAATGTCGTTAAACGAATGCCTACAAAATTTGTAGCCGAACCTATTGGTGAATATACATTTAAAGGATTTGAGCAACCACAGCAAATTTATCTCCTAATAGATGAAACGGTTGTTACCCGCAATTACTATACAGGCACGTTAGTGGGACGCCAAACAGAATTCGACCAGTTGAAACAATTTATCACCCCCTTACTAAACAATAACACCACTCACCGCTTTGGCGGAACATTAATCATTGAAGGGGAAGCAGGGATAGGCAAAAGTCGTTTGATTAGTGAATTTTTACGTAGCCAACAGGCTGAAATTCAATACTTCCGCGCCCAAACAGACCAAACTATCCAAACCCCTCTCAACCCGTTTCGTTACTGGTTACACATCTATTTTGGACAATCTCCAACTTGGTCAGAAGCACGTAATAAACAAGCTTTTAACCATAAACTAAACAACCTCATCGCCCAAACAACAGATCAAGAATTACGTGAACAATTAACATATGGTCGCTCTTTTTTAGGTGCTTTGTTAAATATATACTGGCCTAATTCTCCTTATTCACAATTAACCCCAGCCAGCCGTTATGAATGGCGCTTCATATCCCTTAAAACATTGCTATTGGCCGAAAGTTTACAAAAACCAGTTGTTTTTTGGTTAGAAGATATCCATTGGCTCGATGGGGAATCGATCACGTTTATCACCCGTTTGGTACACAACATTAATAAATACCCATTTGCTATGATGGCGACGAGTCGCCCCACCGCCGATAAACAGAAGTTGCTGTGGACGGCAATCGCCTATCAGCATCTTAGCTTACAATCATTACCAACGCATTCTCTAGTCAAGCAAGCCACACAAATATTAGGCCAACCACTAACAGCTAACGCCGTCCGCCTTTTAGAACAACGCTCTGAAGGGAACCCATTCTTCGTCGAGCAAATCCTATTCTATTTGCAGGAAAAAGGGGGGCTAGTACAAATTGATAATATATGGCATTTATCAAGACAACAAGATTTTCTGCCCGATGATATTCGTACTATTTTTATGGCTCGTTTAGATCAACTTACAGAAAAGGTCAAAGAAGTAGTGCAATACGCCTCAGTCGTGGGGCGTGAATTTCAAATCCCGATTTTAGCCTTGATGCTGAAAAATGATGAGAACTTACTATATCATATTCATTTAGCCGAACAAGCATCTATATGGATACCTGTCACAACTGCGCACTATATCTTCAAACATGCCCTATTACGTGACACGGTATACAAAATGCAATTACAAAAAAGGCGCCGTCAATTGCATCATCAAGCGGCTGTTGCCCTGACAGAATTTTATACCCATGATCTCACTGCTTACTATGGCGATATCGCTTATCATTATGAGCAAGCTTATTTATTGGGGGCAACGGCCGTTAATCAACACGCCATCGACATGCTACAAGCCGCTGGCCAAATAGCCGCCAATCAGTACGAAAACGAAACCGCTATCAATTTTTTCAGCCGTGCCCTCGCCATCTTACCCCCCAATGCCCTCACCCAACAATACCAAATCTTATTCCAACGAGAAGCCATCTATCACTTAATTGGCAATCGGGAAGCTCAAGCCCAAGATTTAACCCACTTAACCAATCTTCTCACCAGCCATCAACTACCAACTGAACAAACAGAACTGCTTTTACGTAAGACGCAGATGGCCATGGTCATTGGTAATTTAGACCAAGCCGCCCAATTGGCTGAGCAAGCCGCCAAATTAGCTAAAGGTACCAAGAATATCGCTCAAGAAGCCACCGCCCAAATGCGTTGGGGAGAAGCATTGATAGCCCAAGGTCAATATGATCTCGCCAATCAACAACTACAACAAAGCTTAACCCTCGCCCAACTCACTGAATCACACCCAATCGCCGCTGAAGCCTCCAGACACCTAGGTTTTATCGCTCGCCTTCAAGGAGACTACCCAACAACCCAACAGTTCTACGAGCAAAGTTTAACCATTTATCGCCAGATTAATGATCGTGTTGGCGAAGGCAAAGCTTTAAATAATTTGAGCTTTATCGCCCGCCGCCAAGGGGATTATGAAACGGCTCAATCTTTTTACGAGCAAAGTTTAACCATCTGCCAAGAGGTTGGTAACCGTGTCGGCGCGGCCAAAGCTTTAAACAATTTAGGGTTTACCATGCAGCTCCAAGGCAATTTAGACACCGCCAAAATTTTCTATCAACTGAGTTTAGATATCAACCAAGAAATTGGTAATCGTAGTGGAGAGGGTGTTGTTTTATATAATCTAGGCTATATTGCCCATCTTCAAGCAGATTTCCAAACAGCACAAACCCTCCATGAACAAAGTTTATCTGTCTGCCAAGAAATTGGGGATCGACACGGCCAAGGATATGCCTTAACCGGTGTTGGCGATGCGTTATACGCCCTCGGCCATATCCCTGAAGCCCAAACCAAGTTGCAATCAGCTATCACCTTACGGCAAGAGCTAGGTAATCAAATATTAACGATTGAATCACAAGCCATATTGGCACATACTTATCACCAACAAACCGATTTAACCGCCCTGCAAACAGTTATGAACGAAATAAAGGCCTATTGGGCGCTTAAGGGCAATTTTGATGGGGCTGAATATCCGACACGTCTATTTTTAAGTTGTTATCAGTTGTTAACGGCCGTTAACGACCCCACCGCCCCCACTTTTTTGCAAAAAGGCTACCAACAGATCATGACCCAAGCCCATAAATTTCAAGATGAACAGATACGACAAGCCTACTGCCACAACATCCCCTGGCACCAGCAAACAATCACCACCTATGAAAAACTGTAACACAAGTACAATCTAAAAAATTTCCCTACCCACTGGAATGCATGTGAAAACATAGAAGATTCTAAAAAGGCACGGCATCAATTAATTGCTAAAATTGTTGAGCGTGTCTTTGTATATGATGATACAGTTTTGGCAGTTACACTACACGGCAAATTCAGTATCATCTCAAACAACAATACATCAGTATTTAATGAAATTGTGGAAGGATTGAATTTATAATTAAATGAGGGGAAAAGCAAAGGGTGCAAGCAGTTTTGATTCTACTTGCACCCAGAGCGGGAGCGACGGGGATCGAACCCGCGATCTCCGGCTTGACAGGCCGGCGTGTTAACCACTACACCACGCCCCCTTCTCTGAACCTGTATAATGATAGCAAAAGGCTAGGTGTTTGTCAATACCAATTTCCGAAATTGGTCCCAATTGGTCCCAATCAAGTCACAAATCATCATCATACCTCTTGCTGACGCTCCATAGCCGCAATCCCTTTCAATACCATCCGCATATCTTCAAAATGATTGCTAGTATGACGGGGAATACTTTGCAACAATAAACCAGCTAAACCCATATAATCCGCCTTACGGGCCACCAATTCAGGGGGCAAATTGCGCACTAAAATAGCTGTTTCTCGTTTTGCTCCTTGCCACATACCAACCAACCTAACCAACGTATCATGACTAGCTACAATAGAATCAATCCATGCGGGCAAATTATCAGGGAAGCGTATGAAGCTGGCTGGCCCCCCTTCACTAATATGCAACGCAATCCCCACTTGAACCACACGCTCAGTCCCCACCAAATGGGCCAAAATCTGCTTGAGGGACCAGCTACCAGGCGTTGTGACCGTTTCCGCCATCTCGTCCGTGACCCCTTCGAGAATCTCCATTAACTCGGCCGCCAATTCCATATTAATCTCTTCCAACAACTGCGAAAAACTATACGGCGTCGACGGCACATGCGGCGCCGGCCGTGCCGATAACTTCATCATCGCTTTCTCCGCTTCCCCATTACGCACATACAATACCCGCACCGTCTCCCCTACCCGATAATTAGCCACCGCCCGTATCAAATCATCAGGCGATTGAATCCGTACCCCTTCAATCTTATAAACCAAATCATTCGCCTGTAAACCAGCCTCGGCCGCCCCCGTCCCCGGCACTGTCCCATTCAACAAAATCCCACCAGCCACCGGCAAACCCAACGCCTCCGCCTGCGCCGCTGTCACCATAACCCCAGCCACCAACCCCAACACCGGCCGATCATAAATTCGTTTATCCAAACCAGTCTCTAACACAGCCTTCAAATTCTCTAAACCAAACTCCCAACCAACCTTTAACTCTTTTCTCGTCTGTTCCCACGCTTCATCTTCACCAACCCCATCATGAATCAAAGTGACCCGCGTCCCCCCATCTATCGCTTCAAACTGAACGTCAACTTCGGTCACCCCTGGCTCATCTTTTCCATACCAAACAAAACGTATCTTCTCGTTTGGCACCAATGCTGTAAAATGACCACTGGCATAATACCCTTGAGCCCAATACAAATAAATTCGCCCGCCAACAACTGCCTCTACTTGAGCATCATGGCATAACCAATCACAAACATCACCAGCTGTCGTAAAGGCGGCAAAAACATCTTTAGGCTCCCGCGCTACATCTTGTGTAAATGTTAAACTCTCTTGAGCATTACTCATGCTTATCTCCTCAAGCACAATGGGAAGGTTACTATAGGTTACGATGTCGTTTATTATATGCTATTTTGACAGAGTGTGCCCCCCTTTTTAAATATTTCTGTTCAATTCGCAAAATCCCCCTCATTTATCAATTACATTCATGTCACCCACACTGAATAAGCCCGTACACTCTCTTCTTTACCCCGAATCGCCACAACACCTTCATCTATGGTTGGAATCTCTCCTTCCAACGCTAACCAGGTTGCTTCATTCATGAGAATAGGCTTGCCCACAAGCTTCGTCATCTCTTGCAAACGAGCCGCTAAATTAACCGCATCTCCCACACAGGTATATGTCGCCCTCGTCTCTGTTCCAATATAACCCACAATCGCCACCCCTGTGGCAATCCCCATACCTACCTTTATCTCTAATCGCCCTTTTTCCACTTGGCTACAATTAAATAGCTTAATCTGCTCCCAAACAGCGATCGCCGCTTCCACCGCCAGCTTCCCATGGGCATCATGCTTAACTGGTGCCCCAAACACACACATAATGCCATCTCCCCATATCTGATTAACAATCCCACCTATCTCCTCTATTATCTTTATCGTATACGCATAATAATCATTCAACAAAGCAACTGTTAGCTCTGGAGATTGTGCTTCGGTAATGGTTGTAAATGAACGGATATCGATGAATAAGGCTGTTATCTCCACCCGTTCGCCACCTAATTGCACCCCTTCAACAACCATTTTATCAGCCACTTCTTTGGCTGTGAATTGACGGAGGAACTGTTGCAAACGGCCGTTCAACCTCGCCACCTCTTCATTCTTAACCACCAACTCCTGCCGCAACCGATGCAAACTCAAATGCGTCTCAATCCGCGCCACTACCTCTTCCGCCTGAAATGGCTTAACAATATAATCAACCCCGCCCGCTTCAAACGCTTTCACTTTATCAAACGCTTCATCCAAAGCACTAATAAACAAAATCGGTATATCTTTCGTTGTCGGATCCAACTTTAACTGCCGACACACTTCATACCCATCCATATTCGGCATCATAATATCTAACAAAATTAAATCCGGCGGATTCGCTTTGGCCGATAACAATGCCACCTTACCACTATTGGCTGGCCTGATTTTATACACGTCACTCGACAGTAGTTTAATCAATAACTCTAAATTTCTAGGTGTATCATCAACAACTAAAATATGTGCACTTATCTCTGCTTTCATCTCTCACCTTCCCTGTCGTAACGATTCGCTTTCTTGCGCGAAATTCACAATTTGAAAATATTCGAAATTTTCGCTCAATCTGATTAAAACCTGCGCCAACTTCGGATCACGCGCTTCAATCTTTTTAAGCAACATCCCCACATGTTCCATATCCAACGCGATCGCCGCATCCATTAATTCAGTCACTAACGGGGCTGGTAAATCGACCAAATGCTCCACAGGGTTAATCTCTTCATAACGCTCAACATCATCAACTGAACCCTCATCCTGCTCCGTTGTCACATACACCACATGGAGATGCTGACGCAACAAATCAAACACTTCATAATCCTTAAATGGCTTGCGCAAAAAGTCATCACAACCAGCTCTCAATATATGCCTATCCTCGCCTTCATACGTACCCGCCGTAATGGCAATAATAACCGTTTCTGCCCCTTGGACCTGCGATTTAATAAGCTTGGTCGCTTCATACCCATCCATGACCGGCATACGAATATCCATCCATATCAAATGTGGCCGCCACTGACTCCAAATCTCAACCGCTTCCCCACCGTTCACCGCTTCTTTTAACTCAAAGCCTAACGGGGCCAACAATTGTAACAATAGCTGGCGATTCGTCTCTTTATCATCAACCACTAAAATGCGATAGGTCGGCTGACCCGGTGCCAAACCCATAATTTCCTTATTAATCTTACCCTTTGGCAAATCTTCAGCCGACACAACCTGAATTTGAATATCAAATTTAAAAACAACCCCTCTTTCGTCTCGATTAGCCACCCCAATCTCTCCCCCCAGCAAACGCACAAACTGTTTACTCAACGCCAACCCCAACCCCGTCCCCTCGGCCCCCATCTCGTTTTTCGCCTGCTCAAATGGCTCAAAAATCGCCTCCAACTGCTCCTCAGGAATACCAATCCCCGTATCCATGACTTCAAATAACAACACTCGCTCAGCAACATCCCATCTATCATCATCAACCCTAATCAGCACCACGATCTCCCCCTCATCCGTAAATTTAAACGCATTATTCAATAAATTAATCAAGACCTGCCGCAACTTCACCTCATCCGTACTAATATATTGTGGTACATTCTCCCCCACCTCAATCACAAACGTTAACTCTTTATGACTACGCAGACGAAACATCTCCTCAATCTGCTCTAACAAATGATACAAATCAAAATTTTGTTTAGCCAACACCACCGTTTTGCCCGCTTCGATTTTCGATAAGGTCAATACTTGATTAATCAAATTCAACAAATGATCACCACTTCGTTGAATAACACCTAAATTTTCACGATCAACAACTGATAACCCATCACTCCGATTTAATAATTGCGCAAAACCAATAATCGCATTGAGCGGCGTCCGTAATTCATGACTCATATTAGCCAAAAACTCACTCTTGGCCCGATTCGCCCCCTCGGCCACCTCCTTCGCCGCCGATAACTCCCGCTGCTGTTGCCGTAACTCAGCCGCCACCACCTCCAACTGCTCCGTCCTCTCCGCCACCCGCCGCTCTAAATTACCTACCAAAGAGTTCAACTCATCCGTCATCAAATTAAAGGCCACCGCCAACCGTCCAATCTCATCCCGTGAATAGACCGGTGCCCGTGACGTTAAATCCCCAGCCGTTACCTGCTCCGCAATTGTCGTCAACTCCACAATGGGGCTCGCTAAAACCCCCGCCATCAACCACGCCAGCAAGCTCACCACCCCCACCAACCCCATCACCAATACAATCGCCGTCCGGTTTTGGGCCGCCACCCCCGCCAACAAAATCGATTGTGGCTGAGCAAACGCAACCACCCACTCCGCTTCAACAACAGGCACAAATGCCACCTGATAAGCTTCATCAGTCGTAAATAATCCACCCTCGGCCAAAAAACTCCCCTCACCCTCTCCTCCCATAAAACGGGCCGCCAACTCCGGCTCATCATACGTTAAACTCGATATCCGTTTACGCGGTATCCGCTCAGCCGTTAACAACTCATCATACCTCGCCCGCGACAAAGGTGGCAATAACCGATAAAGCTGTTCCGGCCCTTGCCCATGCCCCAAAACCATCTGATTCTCATCTAACAAAATCGCAAACGAATCACGCCCCACCAACCCATTATCCTCCTCAATTAAATTCTGTAACCCAATCCCGTTATAACGCATCACCAAAACCCCCATCGTCTGAAACGAACTATTCACTACCCGCGCCGAAAAATGCAAACTAGGCACATTATTAATAAACTTTACCGGTGACAATACCGGCTGCTCACTCGCCAATGCCTCTTGAAAATAAATCGTATCATGCTGATCTTCTCCCAATAAGCGTGGATTTGTCGCTTGTACCACAACCCCATCAATATCTAATAACCAATACGCATAAATATATGTATACTCCGCATCATTGGCATAATTGCGGCTCTCTTTGTTGCGCAACGCATTAAGTAACACTAAAACATCCGCTTCAATATCTGTCCCCTGTCTCATTTCTGGCTCTAGCTCCAAATAATTAGCCAAAATCGGGAACTTAGCCTCAGCATTAATCCCGTTAAGATTCGTATCCACAAACGCCGTCAAACTGGTCGCTACTTGGGACGCCGCCGCAAACAGTTTCTCATTCGCCGCTTCCGTCAAAACACGACGCGTTGTCCGATTATTCAAATAGGCCAACAACATCAAGGGCACTAAAGCAACTAATACAAAAACTAAAATCAGCTTGGTGGACAACGAAAAATGCCGCATCGCTTACCTCTATAAAATACTCTTTATCTGTACATATTATTCTATTATATCAACAATCTGCTCCACTTCTTAAAATCTCCTAAACCTCCCCATTTCGCCAGTGACGAATCACTCATTTCGTGGTAAGCTAACCGTTACTATGATTAATGTACATTGGCTCGGCCAAGTAGCCTACCAAACTGCTTGGGATCAACAAAAAGAATATGTCCAAGCCCGTCTCGCCGCTGGCCCTGATCGCCTCCTCCTCCTCGAACACCCCCCCACCTATACCCACGGCCGCCGCGCTGACCTCAACAACCTCCTTTACGACGAACCAACCCGCCAACAACATGGCATCACCCTTTTCGCCGTCGACCGTGGTGGCGATATTACCTATCACGGCCCCGGCCAACTTGTCGGCTACCCCATTCTCAACATTAAACAGCTCCACCAACAACTCTATGACCGCCCCCGCCCCGACCTCCATCAATACCTTCGTGACCTCGAAGAAACTCTCATCCTCACCCTCGCCCAATTTGGCCTGCGTGGCTGGCGCTACCCCGGTTACACCGGTGTCTGGCTCACCACCCCCCATGGCCCGCAAAAAGTAGCCGCTATCGGTATCAAAGTGAGTGCCAAAGGCATCACCAGCCACGGCTTCGCCCTTAACATCAACCCCAACCTCGCTCACTTCGAAGGCATCATCCCTTGTGGTATCGATGACCATGGTGTCACCAGCATGACCGCCCGCCTCGGCCTCCCCCTCACCTCCGCTGACATCATCCCCCACTTCCTCGATGCTTTCCACCAAATTTTTAAATTAGCCCCCACCCCGCTCACCCCACTCCCCCAACCCCTACCGGCTTAAAAAAAGGATTCAACTATGTCAACTATCTCATTAAATAGTATCAAAACTGACCAAGAAAATCCCCGCCCCCAACGCCGCCCCGATTGGATTCGCGTCCGCGTCCCCACTGGCGAAACTTACCAAGAACTCAAACGTCTGATGCGTAGCAAACAGCTCCATACTGTCTGCGAAGAGGCCAACTGCCCCAATATTGGCGAATGCTGGGGCAAAGGCACCGCTACCTTCCTCATCATGGGCAACATCTGCACCCGTAGCTGTGGCTTCTGTGATATCAAAACCGGCCGCCCCCTCCCCCTAGATTGGCAAGAACCGGAACGGGTCGCCCAATCGGTCAAAGCGATGAACCTCAAACATGTCGTCATCACCTCCGTCAATCGTGATGAACGTGAAGATGGCGGTGCCCCTATCTTTGCCCTCCTCGTCGACCGTATCCGTCAATTACAGCCTGGCTGTTCTATCGAACTCCTCATCCCTGACTTCAAAGGCAACAAAGATGCCCTCAAAATCGTCATGGACGCTCGCCCCGAAATTCTCAACCACAACGTGGAAACAGTTCCGCGGCTATTTAAACGGGTCCAACCACAAGACCAATATGATTGGGCCTTAACCACTTTGACCAATGCCAAAAAAATGGATAGCGATGTACTCACTAAATCCGGTATTATGCTTGGCTTAGGTGAGACATTTGACGAAGTCGTGGCTGTCATCAAAGATTTAGCCAGTTGTAATGTTGATATTCTTACCCTCGGCCAATACCTCCAACCTAGCCGCCAACATCTCCCCATCGACCGTTACTATCGTCCTGAAGAGTTTGTTGAGTTGCGTGAAATTGCGCTGGCCGAGGGCTTCAATTGGGTCGAAAGTGGCCCCCTTGTCCGTAGTAGCTATCGCGCTGAAGAACAAGTCGCCGCTCTATCCAAAATTTATAAACAACTAAATCCCGCCTAATCCCCCCACCCGCCTATCACTTCATATCCCGTTTTAATCCGATTAGACTAAATTAACCAAAATCAAACGTAATTCTTAGCTCACTACGGTATGATTATATGATACAATAACCATTAAGTACTTCGTAACATACATTTTCTTAACTACCACCAGACAGAAGAAGTATTAAAAACTTTGTTTACAAAGCATTAAGTTGTTTAACCTAAAGATTTCACACTTTCGATTTAACAACGTCCAAGTATTAAACGGTATATTCTCAGAACCAAATCTCAACAATATTTAGTTTAATGCACTTATTCGATACAACCATCTGTGACTTATCCCCAAATCTTCTCACCATCACCTAACTCACATATGACAATGTAAATTTTAGAGAATCTTTGCAAAGCCAACAGTTCTAACCAAACTTTCCACCAGCAAATACGGCCCCACAGCCTGATGCTCTTTTCGAAAATCTCTAACATTTACATAAGGAGCGTAAAAAACAAATGCAAGAACCACCTAATGAAAATCCAAGACCCTCTGTACCACCATGGGCTTGGATAGCAATGATATTCCTCGTCATTGTCTTTATTCAATTATGGATTAATGGCACCTTCAGCGGCGGTAATGCCCTCACCCTGTCACAATTTGTCGAAACCGTCCAAGCCGGGAATGTTAGCAAAATTACTGTTAATGATAATAAGTTAACGATCACCACCGAAGCAGATGGTCAAGAAGTTACCCAAAATGTGATCGTCCCTCCCGAAACTGATGTTTATGCCCTCTTTGAATTTCATGGCATTACCAGCGAACAATTAGATGGCATTCAATTTGAATCCAAAGATAATTCAGCCCGCAACACCATCGCCACTTTCCTCTTTACATTTGCCCCTATCCTCCTCCTTATCTGGATTTTCACGCGCGGTTTCCGCCAAATTCAAGGTGGTGGCAACAACATCTTCGGCTTCGGCCGTAGCCGTGCTAAAAATCTTTCCGATACGGAACGACCCACGGTCACGTTTGACGACGTAGCCGGTGTCGATGAAGCCAAAGAAGAGGTTCAAGAGGTCGTTCAATTCTTGCGCGAACCAGAAAAATTTATTCAAGTTGGTGCCCGTATCCCCAAAGGGGTTCTCATGGTTGGCCCTCCAGGGACTGGTAAAACCTTGCTCGCCCGCGCTATCGCTGGTGAAGCAGGTGTCCCTTTCTTCCATATCTCTGGTTCCGAATTTGTCGAAATGTTTGTCGGTGTCGGTGCCAGCCGTGTCCGTGATCTCTTTAACAAAGCCAAAGAGCATGCGCCCGCTATCGTCTTCGTCGATGAAATCGATGCCGTCGGCCGTCAACGTGGCGCCGGCCTCGGCGGGGGTAATGATGAACGGGAACAAACCCTTAACCAAATCCTCGTCGAGATGGATGGTTTCTCCAATGAAACCAACCTCATCGTCATCGCCGCCACGAACCGCCCCGATGTCCTTGACCCCGCCCTCATGCGTCCTGGCCGCTTTGACCGCAAAGTGACCGTCGACCGTCCTGATTTACGCGGTCGCCAAGCTATCCTCAAAGTTCATAGCCGTGGTAAACCTGTGGCCAAAAATGTCGACCTCGAAGATATCGCCCGCCTCACCGCTGGCTTTACCGGTGCCGACCTCGAAAATCTGATGAATGAAGCCGCTATTTTCACTGCCCGCCGAGGCAAATCAGAAATCACTGGCCTCGAATTCCAAGATGCCTTCGACCGTATCGTCATCGGCCCTGAACGAAAAAGCCGTATCCTACGGTCTCAGGATAAAGAGATTTTTGCCTATCATGAAGCGGGTCACGCTATTGTCACCTACTATCTCCCCCATACCGACCCCGTTCAAAAAATCACCATTATCCCTCGCGGCCCTGCCGGCGGCTTCGTCATGACCCTCCCTCAAGACCGTGCCACCTATTCCCGTAGCTATTTCCACGACCAAATCGCCTTTGGCTTGGGTGGCCGTGCCGCTGAAGAAATCTTCTTTGGTGAAATCACCACCGGCGCCTCCAACGACCTCGAACAAGCCACCAATATGGCTCGCGCGATGATTATGCGCTACGGTATGAGCGAAGAACTCGGCCTCCGCATCTACGGCGAACAAAGTGGCAACCCCTTCCTCGGTGCCGAAATGGGCCTCAGCCGTAACTATAGTGAAGAAGCGGCCAAAACCATCGACAAAGAAGTGCGTCGCATTATCGACGAAAACTACACCCGCGCCAAGCAAATTATCACCGATAATCGTGACAAAATGGAAAAACTAGCCCAAATGCTTATCGAAGTGGAAACGCTTGATCGCTCCGAGTTTGAACAACTTATGGAAGAAGAAGAAGCACCACCCACACCTGAATTGTCTTTATAAAGACATAATGAAACGCTTATACCTCAACCACCTATAAGCATTCTGACTATAAACGAATAACGAAAAAATAGAGACACCAATGAATGGTGTCTCTATTTTTTGCCTAATAAAAAATAACTCATCATCTCCCCTTTCCCTTTCACATCAACAACCCCTCTCTCTTCAAAACAGTAATCGTCAATCAATAGATCATAGGTCACGGAACTGACTTGAATCCGCCCCGTAACCCCCTGTGTCTCCATCCGGCTAGCCACATTGACCGTATCACCCCATAAATCATAACTAAACTTACTTTCACCAATGACCCCAGCAATTACCGGACCAGAATGAATCCCAATCCGCAACTGTAAACTACGCACCACGCCCGCTTCAAAATTAGCCATTGAGGCCTGCATCGCCAACGCCATCTCCGCTACCGCTATCGCATGATCCCCTCGCTCCTGTGGCAACCCCCCCACCACCATATAAGCATCACCAATCGTCTTAATCTTTTCTAAACCAAACTGCAACGCCAACCGATCAAACGTTGAAAACAACTCATTTAACAACATCACTAGCTCATTAGCCGATAATGTTGACGCCAATGGCGTGAAATCAACAATATCAGCAAACAATACTGTCACATTATTAAAACTATCAGCAATAATGTTTTGCCCCTGTTTAAGCCGCTCGGCAATTGGCCGTGGCAATACATTTAACAATAATCGCTCAACTTTATCCTGCTCTTGACGCAATTGTAACAAAAAAGCCTGCTCCTGATCACGCAATCTCTTTTTCTCTAACGAAGCAAAAATCCGTGCCCGCAACAAAACAGGATTAAATGGTTTGGCTAAATAATCCTCCGCCCCTAATTCAATACACCGTACCACACTTTCAATCTCATCAATCGCCGAAATAACAATCACTGGTATATTGCGCCACCGCTCATCCCCTTTCATAACCTTAAGTACACCATACCCATCCATTCCCGGCATCATAATATCAAGCAACACAATATCAAATGAAGCTTCGGCTAAAAGGGTCAACGCCGCCTCACCACTATTGACCATCTCCGCTGTATAACCATCATTTTCTAACAACCGTAATAATTTAATCCGGTTTAAACGGTTGTCATCAACAATTAAAATATGTCCTTTGGTTGCTTCCATGCTCGCTCTTTCTTTTCTTCTTATCAGTCACCTCTGCTAGACGACTCTATTTATGCAAAACTATCTGGAAATTTACTTACAGCATCGAGGCAAATGTTTGCCGTGCTATTTGCAACTCCTGTTGAAACGCTTCATAAGCTATCTCTGCTTCCGCCAATAACTTGGGCACATCACGTAATTCACCATCTTTAGCTAACTTCTCTATTTGACGGCATAACTCAGATAAAAACATCCCACCTAACTCAGCACAATTCCCTTTCAAACTATGTGCCCCCAACCGCACACCTCCGATATCACCATCAGCCAAAGCAGCGTACAAACCGGCCCAAATTGCCGGTGCTTCTTCAGAAAAACCATCTATCATTTCTACTACAAATGAAGGATCATCCCCCACGGATGCTTGTAATCGATACAAAGCTTTTTCATCAAACCGCGTAACTGTGGTTATATCCTTCACATCTATCTTAGCTTCCCGCTTGTCCTGTTGATACGTCCCGCCAACAACCATCGATGTTTGCCCTTGGTTCGCACGCTGTAATAACTGTCCCAATACTTCAACCCGTATCGGCTTGCTAATATAATCATCCATTCCCCCCGCTAAATATGTTTCCCGATCTTCATTTGCCGTCATCGCCGCAATATAGGGTTGGTTTTCCATCGACCATTCCTGTCGAATATAACCCGTTGCCTCTAATCCATCCATATCTGGCATCTGAATATCCATCAATACCAAATCATATGCCTTTTGATCACACATCTCTAACGCTTGCATCCCGCCAGTAGCCATATCTGGCTCATAACCTAATCTCTGCAATAAACGCAAGGCCACCCGCCGGTTCGTTTCATTATCATCAACAACTAAAACAGATAACGGAAAATGCTCGGCCCAACGCTCATCTAAAACCAACTCAGTCGCCAACAAAGGTACTGTCGTCGGTACAACCTCCAAAAACGCCTGCTCTAACAAACGATATAATTGACTCGGCTTAATCGGCAATGGTAATGGCAAGACCCCAGGTGCTACCCGCGTGAACTGCTCCCCAAAAGGCACTAAAGGCATAAAAACAGGCCAACTATCTCCCTCAACGGACAAACTACGCCACCAATCACGCCATGGCTGGGGCAAAATATCCTCAACCACAATCACAACATCCGGCACCCAATCCGCAACAATCTGCTTGGCCATCATCACATCATTAACAACTTCTGGTGCAAATCCCCATTGCTGTAAATAATATGTTAACACCCTCAAATGGGGCTTATCCACACCTAAACAAAGAATACGACTATCTTGTCCCCAACCAACCGCTCCTTCGGCCAAATAAGACTTCACCTTTTTGTCTGTCACAATCGTTGCCTGCCATGTGAAATGGAATGTACTTCCCTCCCCCACGACACTCTCAACCCACATCTCCCCTTCCATTAACTCTGCTAACCGTTTGCTAATTGGCAAACCAAGCCCCGTCCCCCCATAACGCCGCGTCGTTGACGCATCAACTTGACTAAAAGACTCAAACACTGTTGCTTGTTTATGCTTCGGAATACCAATCCCCGTATCCGTCACCGACATATGAATGACAGCTGTTTCGGCATCAATCATTTCTGCCAACTCAATCTCAACCACAATAGACCCAACTTCAGTAAACTTAGCCGCATTGTTAATCAAGTTAAGTAAGATTTGACGCAATCGTGTCACATCCCCTATTACCCACTCCGGTGTCTGCGGATGCATAAAATAAGCTAACCCCAATTTTTTGTCGTTCACTCTGGGAATTAGCAGATCCAATGTGCTTTCAATAGCTAAGCGCAAATCAAATGGCTGTTTCTCCAAATCCATTTTGCCCGCTTCAATTTTTGAAAAATCGAGAATGTTATTGATAACACCTAATAACGCTTCACCACTGTTTTGAATAATTGTAATCAGTTCGCGCTGATCATCTGTCAAATCTGATTCTAAAACCAAATCAGTCATTCCAATCACAGCATTCATCGGCGTCCGTAACTCATGGCTCATCGTCGCTAAAAAGGTACTTTTAGCCATATTAGCCGCCTCGGCCGCCTCCTTCGCCGTCTGCATATCACGAAACAACCGCGCATTCTCAATCGCCACCGCCGTCTGCTGCGACAAACTCACCAAAAAATCTAACTCAATCGGCGTAAACAATGCATTTTCCCCCCGCCGCCACACCGCCATCACCCCCAACACATGTTCCCGCACCATCAATGGAGCCGCAATGATATGCTCATCAGCCCTGACATCACCGGCCACCCACTCCGATCGAGAATCATTATGCGAATAATTGACAATCTCGGCCTCCCCCCGCGCCACAACCGATCCTAAAACACCTTTATTTAAAACAATATCCCACTCCGATAACACCTCCTTATATTCACCAGCTGCTGTCCAGTTCTGATACAACTGCGTATCTCCCTCTCGTAACCAAACCCCACTGCTAAACCCAGCCAATAATTGCCGGGCCTGCTCCGCCATCTGTACCACAACCGCCTGCAAATCCAATGTAGCTGAAATCTCACGCCCCACTTGCGATAAAATCGCCATCTCCTGAGCCCGTCTCTGTGACGCTTGGTACAAAGATGCATTCTCTAACGCCACCGCCGCCTGATGGGCAAATGCCTGCATCAACCGCGCATCAGCCTCCCGATAACTGTCCGGCTCATGTGAATCAATCCCTAAAACACCCAATGATTTATCACCCACCAATAAAGGCACCCCAATCCAACCACGAATCAAAGCACTTTCCTTAGTCATCGGCTTCCATGATGGCTCCGCACGGGCATCACGCAAAATCACCGCCTTTTGTCTCTGCATCACTTGCCATGCTGGATGTTCTTCATCCTCGGCCAACCGCACCCCCTCCACCAACTCAGGCTCATCAAAACCAACAACCGCATCAATCCTTAACGCATTACCCTCTCGCAACAACAAACTAGCACTATCATAATGAATCACTTGCCGCAACTGCGTCATAACTTTATTAATAACCGTGGCCTCATCTAAACTAGCACTCACCACCGCCATTAAATCTTGCAAACTTTCCGCCCTTTGCCTTTGTCGATACTCCTCTTGTAACAAACGACTCATCTCAATCGCCCCCGCCATATTCGCCGCAATCGTTTCCGCCAACCTCGTTTCACTATCATGAAAAACACGGTTCACATCCGTGCTAACCAAAATAATAAACCCAACCCTTTCCCCTCGTGTCAACAAGGCCGTCACTAACATCGAGTGCCCCCCTTGCCCCTGTAACCGTTCAGGCAAAGATACCAACTCTTGCTGATTAGGATCGGGAATACACCATGTCTGCCCATTTTTTTCCTGCCACCAATGAGAACTCAACACAAACTCAATCAACACGCCTGTATCTAAACTTTTATTCAACAATGCTAATTTTGGCGCTGTGTAACTAGCCATCAAATCAATATCATACTCATTTGTGCCCAATACAAAATAACTGTAACTAACATCAAATACCCCCCCAATTTCCGTTGCTACCGCCCCTAACGCCTCCCGCAAATCGATCTCGGTCGTCACCAATCGAGTCACCCGATTTAACATCGCCAACTCACCTAAACGCACTTGTAATTGGCTTGTACGTTGCGCCACCTGCTCTTGCAACGTGTTAATTGATTCTCGTAACTGCCCCGTCAACAAATTAAATGTCAAGGCCAATTGTCCAATCTCATCATTCGATGTTACCTCCACCGTTTGATCAATCTCACCATCGGCCATGCGGGCAGCTACAGTCGTCAAATCACTTAAAGGGCGTGTAATACTTTGCGTAAATATCACCGCCAACAAAATGCTTAAGACCAATACAAACGCTAAAATTAAACTGTTAGCTACAAATGCTATCCGCTCCATCTCTTGAAACGTTGCCCGCGCCTGATTTTGTATCTCATCCTCCTCATCAATAATTGCATTAGCTAACCTTGTCGCCCCCGCCGCATTCGCGCCTAACTCCAGCTCCTGCTTAGCAATTAATTCATCTAAAACCAATAACTCATCAAATTGAACCCTCGCTACGGCAATCAAGGCTTCAATCTCGGCCACATCAGCCTCATCCAACTCATTCGCCCTCACCGATGATTCTAAATTTTTCAAAGATTCCCTAACTTCCCCAATATACCTTTGCGTTAGTAACTCCTCATACCCATACCCTGTTGTCGTTAAACCAAATCGAAAATATGTTTGCAACGACTGTTGCACCGCGCCACTCGCAATCCGTAACTCATTATTACCAGTTCTCGTAATAGCCGCCTCTAAATTATCAAAACTCTCAATCGTAACCCCCATTACTCCCAACCTCTGATCTCCCCGTTTTTGAATATTATCAACTAATGCCTGAAAAATCGTTTGGTATGCTTCGACATAAGTCACTAATGACGTCAACAAAGGTAAATTGTTTTCATGCCCCCCACCATCAGCTGCCTGAATACTCTTCTCGGCCTCATCAATCAGCGCCAACAGCGTCCTCGAATGCCCCTGATTAACAACGACATAATTCCCATACGCGCCACTAAACCCCTGACTTTCATGCCGTAACAAAAAGTTCTTCTCCGCTTTTTGCATTTCTAGAACTTCTTGCTTCATCCGCTCCCCTAACAACATAATTTGATCCGATGTTAACAATCGTTCAAATGCTATGCGCTCTTGCCACACGGTTAAAAAAAAGGTAAACCCTAAGACCAGCACCAAAAAGATGATGAGTCCAAAACCTAATCCTAATCGCGTCCCTAATTGCAGATTATACAAACGTTGTCGCATCATACCTCATCGTGGTAACCATAAATACCATTTTGTTTCATTTTGATCTAACCATAACTGGGCAGCCTCTTCTGGCAACATTCCTTGCATCTCCACCATGCCCATCATAAATATTTGATCATCATTACTATAATGAATATTTTGTAAAAGTTGGTACGCCTCCGGTGCATAATCCTGCAAACCAGGCCAATAAGCCTTAAACAAAAAATCTGGTGGATAATCACAAGCCACGCCATCTTGCTCCAAATTAGCATAACACGCTTCACTATACTCTGGCAACTTAACTTGCGTCAACTCTAACTCAAACAAGAGTGGATGCGGTGTCCAAAAGTAAAATAGCAAGGGATCTTGCTGACGATACGCCGTCCTAATTTCATTAATCAAGGCCTCTTCTGAACCAGTAAAAACAACTTCAAAATCTAAATTTAAATTATGAATAATATCAGCATCATACTGCCCCCAATCACGACTTCCGGCCAAAAAAACAGGTGTTTCTTGCTCATTTCCAGCAAATAGCGAAGCTTTTTCTGGTTGCAACAGCCCCTCCCAAGTCAGCAACTCCGGCTGTTGTGCGACTAAATAGGTAGGTACATACCAACCAACTTTACCCACCACGCCTAACAAGTTACCTCGCTCAACTGAATTCGTCTCATCAATATAATATTGCATATCCTCCGACCAAACAGAGGGCCAAATCTCTAAATTAGCGTGGGTCTCCCCTTGAACCAATGATTCAAACTGTTTGGTACCCTCAACCGGCACGAGTTCTACATGATAACCAAGCTCTTCTTCTAACAATATTTTGGCGATCGCATTGTTTAATTGGGCACCTAACCAATTGCGTTCAGCTAAACGAATGGTGGGCCGAGGGGCAACGGCCGTTTCTCCCCCCGCCTCCTCCCCCCCCTGACAACCAACAACAAACAACAAACAAAACCCTACCCACCACCATAACTGGATTTGTCGGTTGCTTTTCATCCTCACCTCACATGATTCTTCTTAAGTTAACATCCACCAGACAGAAAAAGTATTAAAAGCTCTGCCTACAAAGCACCTAACGACGTAATTTGCGATACGTGATTCGCTTCGGTCGATCCGCCGCCGACCCTAATCGTTGACGACGTGCCTCTTCGTAATCACTGTAAGCACCGATATGCCATACCACTTCACTTTCACCCTCAAAGGCCAAAATATGTGTCGCCACCCGATCTAAAAACCAACGATCATGGGAAATAATTAAGGCCGAGCCAGCAAAATTACTCAGCGCATCTTCCAATGCCCGTAACGTATTCACATCTAAATCATTTGTCGGCTCATCTAATAATAATACATTCCCCCCCGATGCCAACATCTTGGCTAAATGAACTCGATTCCGTTCACCCCCCGACAAATTGCCCACTTTTTTCTGTTGATCACCACCCGCAAAATTAAACCGTCCCACATACGCCCGCGAATTCGTACGCCAATTACCTAACTCGATATGATCATTTCCCCCAGAAATCTCTTCCCAAACCGTCTTATCCCCATCTAAACTATCTCGGCTCTGATCCACATAAGCTAACTCCACCGTTTTCCCCACCGTTAATGCCCCCTCATCCGGCGCATCTTGCCCCACTATCATCCGAAATAATGTCGTCTTACCAGCACCATTCGGTCCCACAATCCCCACAATCGCCCCTGGTGGAATATCAAAACTTAAATCTGAATACAATAACCGCTCCCCAAAACTCTTTTGAATCCCCTCGGCCCGTATCACCACATCCCCCAACCTCGGCCCCGGCGGAATGAAAATCTCCCGCTCCTCACGCGCCCGTTCAAAATCTTGCGTCAATAAATCATTATACGCATTAACCCGTGACTTCCGCTTCGTCTGCTTCGCCTTTGGCGACATCTTCAACCACTCTAACTCCCTCTGTAACGTCTTTTGCCGCTGCGATTCAGACCGCTCCTCTTGCGCCAACCGCTCCTGCTTCTGCTCTAACCACGAAGAATAATTCCCCTTCCACGGAATCCCCCGCCCCCGATCCAATTCCAAAATCCAGCCAGCTACATTATCTAAGAAATACCGATCATGCGTAATCGCAATCACCGTCCCCTGATACTGTTGCAAATGACGCTCTAACCACGCCACCGACTCCGCATCCAAATGATTCGTCGGCTCATCCAATAACAAAATATCTGGCTTTTTTAATAACAATCGGCATAACGCCACCCGCCGCCGCTCACCACCAGATAAAACAGATACCGACATATCCCCCGATGGACAACGTAACGCATCCATCGCCAATTCCAAACGACTATCTAAATCCCACGCATTCATATGATCAAGCTTATCTTGCAACGCCCCCTGCTCATCCAACAACGCATCCATCTCCTCAGCCGTCATCTCTTCCCCAAACTTCATATTGATCTCATCAAACTTAGCCAACGCATCAACAATCTCTTGAACCCCCTCCTCAACAACCTCTCGCACCGTCTTTGTCTCATCAACCAAGGGCTCCTGCTCCAAATAACCAATCGTATACCCTGGCGAAATCGCTATCTCGCCCAAATAATCTTGATCCACCCCAGCCATAATGCGCAACAAACTACTTTTACCTGCCCCATTTAAACCCAAAACCCCAATTTTCGCCCCGTAAAAATAAGATAAGGAAATATCTTGTAATACATATTTTTGCGGCGGGTAAACTTTGCCCACCCCCATCATTGAATAAATAACCTGTTTATCGCTCATAACGCTCTCTTTTTTGAAATTTCTATCATAAATAATAGGTATTGTAACAAAAGAATAGCAAGCGCTCAAAGTATTGAACACGCTTGCTATTCTTTTATCCCCCTATTATCATTTCATTCAAAAGAACTATTAAAAACTTTGTTTACAAAGCCCTTAATGTTTCGATGATGCCCAAATAGCCCGCTTTTTGCGCGCTCGCCCCTCCTCTGTCATCACCCCACTTTCTGAATCATCGTTTAACACATCACGAATATTCGTCAACAATTCATCAACCGACATCGGTTTAGCCATATACAAATTTGCCCCCGCTTCTAACCCTTCTGTCACCGCCGATGATTGTGTCTTACCACTCAACATAATAATAGGCACATTCGCCGTCTCCGGCGCTTTACGCAACTCTTTGCAAACAGAAATACCATCCAAAATCGGCATCATTACATCCAATATAATCACATCTGGATGATTTTCATCAACTTGATCAAGCGCATCTTCCCCATCTTCTGCTTCAAAAACGGTAAACCCATCTAATTCTAGTAACATGCGTAACATGTCACGTGTACCCGCCTCATCATCAACAATTAAAACTGATTGCGCCACAATCTTTCTCCTTCTTGATTGCTATAAATGAATCTACCTTTTAATAAACAGATTCGTCTAAGCTATTATGAAAAATGTTTTGTGGCTACCGCCCATACAACTTATTGCAAAACATTTACAACAACTATTGATTCTTTGAAATGATAATAAGGTATCATATTTGCCAACTTTTGTCACTACCCTAAAACCCCATCCCCGCCCAAACCGATTATGACCCCCTCGGCAACGTCAACACAAAGACACTTCCCTTCCCCTGCCCCTCACTATCTGCCGTAATCGTTCCTCCCATCGCGTCCACCATCAACTTCACAATATACAACCCTAACCCCGTCGAACTCTCATCCCCTGTCGGCTTCGCGCTCAGCCGCGTGAACTTCCCAAA
Organism: Anaerolineae bacterium; assembly: GCA_035459145.1. Lineage (GTDB taxonomy): Bacteria > Chloroflexota > Anaerolineae > Promineifilales > Promineifilaceae > DATHYN01. Next base: position 29,201 of record DATHYN010000368.1, read on the forward strand.
CAACTGCTCCAAATCCTCCGCTGTCATCCCCAACCCTTCATCCAATACCTTAATCACCACCCGATTCCCAGCCGTCGCCCCCCGTATCATCACCTTTGTCTCCCGTGGTGAATATTTAATCGCATTCGATATCAAATTGCTCAACACTTGTCCCAATACCAACCGATCCGCTTCCACCACTACCCCCGCCACATCAACAACCTCTAACCTAATCTGTTTCTTATCCGCCTGAACCTGAAACTCATGAACAACTTCATCAACCAAAGCCGCCAATGATACCGACTCCAGCTTAATATCAATCTTCCCCATCTCTAACTGACGCATACTTAACAACCGCGTCACAATCTCTAATAGCCGTTCCGAACTATTCAAAATCCGCTCTAACTGCGCCAAACGTAACTCTGGTGTAAAATGCTCTTCCTTATCGCGCAACAAATAAGCTGCTAATTGAATCGTCGTTAATGGGTTCTTTAAATCATGCGCTACAATCGCTAATAACTCATCCTTGTCTCGATTCAACTGCTCTAACTCTTCATTCTGGTTCTTTAATAACTCCTGGCTCTCTTTCAATTGAAACGTCCTCTGACGTACTCGGCTCTCTAATGTCGCCGCATCTCGTCTCGATTCCCATGAAAACAACCCCACTGTCCCCAACCCAATCAACAACAACGTCCCAAATATCACCGACAATCCCCTAAATCCTTGCCGCGCCTCCGCTTCCACAATCGCTAACGGAAACCGTACCTCTTGTACCCCGCGAATATCCCCCGTCTCCCAATCATCTTTCGGCGTATCCGGATGGCTATTATGACACGCCACACACGCTTCTTGCATCACACTCGATGTCGCATACCGCAATACCGTCTCCCCATTTTGCTCTTCAAACTCGTAATAGGTCGTCACCTCACTCGTCTCAAATACATTCAATGCCTGTAACTGAAACCGATCCAATGGTGGTCGCTCACGCCAAGGAAAAGGATACTCACTATAAATAACTATCTCGCTCCCTTGCTCAATCTCCGAAATGCGCTCTCCTAATATAATCCGAAAAGTTGCTGGTATCGGTATAGCCCCCGCTTGCTCTTCATAATTATGCGTCATCACCACCCCCTCTTGCCCCCGCAAACGCCCCACCACTTCTGATGAATACAACCGATTCACCTCAACCAAAGCTTGCGAATAATTGCTCGTTTGCTCTAATGCTGTCAAACGTATTAAATTAGTCTGTAACTGATTGACTTCCCACAAAATAGCCACCATCCCCACCAAGAACAAAACACCAATAATGATCAAACTTTGTTGGCTAGCTATTATTGATAACAATCGACGCCTCGGCCGCATAACAATTCCTTACATAATCATTGCTGGTAAATTTGCCTCCTGCACCTTAGTATAACCGAATTAAATCGATAAAACCAACTCCTTGCCAATTCTCTTCATTCTCTACCACAAGTATGCTAAAATAGACACACTAAATCCTAATCTTACGCAACTAAGTTGTTTAACCGAAAGATTCTAGACTTCTTATTTAACAACTTCAATAGACTGTAACATAAATAACCCAGAACGCTGTCATTCCGGCGCAGGCCGGAATCCACTTATAATCTGACAGCATGAGGAACTTCCCACTCTAGCTTCTTTCGGTTACACTCTATTCAACCTATTAAAACGGCATATTTTCAAGATCAAATGTCCCGTTTATTTACTTTAGTACAGTTACGCTACTTATAAACTGGAGTTTCAATGACCTTTTCACGCTACTTATACCTCATTCTACTACTTGCCTTCCTCACCGCCTGCGGCGGCTCCTCCCCCACCAACACCCCCACCAACACCCCTCCCCCACCAACTGGCCGCCCCCTCGTTCTCGGCGATATCTCCGATGAACCGATTGAAACCATCGCCGGTACCCAACCCATCGCTGACTATCTCGCTACCCAACTCGCCACTTACGGCATTAGCCATGGTGAAGTCAAAATCGCCCCTGACCTCGATACCATGATTACCATGATCGAAACAGGTGAAGTCGATATCTATTTCGATAGCCCCTATCCTGTCCTCGTCATCAGTGATGCCACTGACGCCGAACCTATCCTCCGCCGCTTTAAATATGGTGTCACCGAATACCATACCGTCTTCTTTGTCGCTCAAGATAGCCCCATCACCTCTCTCGACGAACTCAATGGTCATATGATCGCTTTCGAAGAATCATTCTCAACCTCCGGCTACATGCTCCCGCTCTCCTACCTTATTGAAAACGACTATAACCCAACTCTCAAACCAGCCCCTGATGCCATAATCAATGATGATGAAATCGGTTACACCTTCAGCACCGCTGATGACACCACCATCCAATGGGTCGTTAGTGGTCGTGTCACCGCTGGCGCTATCGACAATGTCACCCTCGGCCGCCTACCCCCAGAAACCCAAGAACAACTCCGCGTCATCGCCGCCACCGGCGATGTCCCCCGCCAACTCGTCCTCGTTCGCCCGGGTCTCGACCCAAACCTCGTCACCGCCATCCACGACGAACTCCTCACTATGGATGAAAACGAAGCCGGCCAAGCCGCCCTCGAAGCGTTCCTTACCACCCAATTTGATGAATTCCCTGAAGGTGCTACCATCGCCTTGCAACGTATGCGTGAACTATATGAATTAGTACAACTATCGGACCAATAACGTTATGATGCTACGCTCCAAATTATGGCAGCAACAACCATTACGTCACAAATTCGCTATCCTCATTACCACCATCGTCCTCATCACCACCACCGTCTCCACCCTCGTCACCATTCAACGTGAACAAGCTGTCTTCAAAGGCGAATTAGAGCAACAATCCCAGCTACTCCTTACCACGCTGTCAGCCAGCACCGCTGATGCCCTCTATCAACTCGATGCTGATTATCTCGGCGATCTCATGCACAACCTCAGCCGCTCTAACTTCATGACTTATGGCCGCATCTATGACGCCGATGGCCGCGTCATCGCCGATGCCATCACCCCCGATGCCCGCTTCTCGGCCACCCCAGACCCCCTCGGCCAACAACTCCTCACCACCACCGATACCCTCTTCATCTGGGAAGATACCCAACTCCTCGCCGGCCAAGCCGTCATCGCTGGCAACCAACCCATCGGCGCTATCGCCGTTGGCCTCCCCACCACCCCCCTTACCATAAAAATAGCTGATGCCCGCAACCAAGGCATCTTTTTAGGGATAATTATCCTCGCTATCGGCATCATCCTCGCCTTTACCACCAGCCGCACCATCGTTCACCCTATCCAACGACTAACCTATGCCGCCGCCAAACTCCGCGCCGGTGACTTTAGCCAACGCGTTCCCCCCACCAAATCACAAGATGAAATCGGTGAGCTTAGCCACGGCTTTAATCTCATGGCCGCTAAACTCGAAGAACTCGTCTCCCAAATGAGCGCCGAAATCGAGGACCGTAAACAAGCCCAAAAACAAGCTCAAGAAGCCCAAACCACTGCCGAAACCGCCAACCAAGCCAAAAGTATCTTCCTCGCCAATATGAGCCACGAACTGCGTACCCCCCTGAGTGCCATTCTCGGCTTCGCCCAAGTCCTCGGCCAAAGCAACAATCTCGCCCCTGAAGATAAAGAAAAAATCCGTATCATCGGCCAAAGTGGGCAACACCTCCTCACCGTTATTAACCAAATCCTCGATATGTCTAAAATTGAGGCTGGCCGCATGACGCTGGAAGAACGGCCGTTCTCTCTCCCCGCCCTCATCCGCGACATCGAAGCCATGTTTACCCTCCGTGCCCAAAACCAAGATATTAACTTCGCCGTCACCCTCCCCGCCAACCTCCCCACCATGGTCGAAGGTGATAATGTCAAAATCCGCCAAATTCTCATTAACCTTCTCGGTAACGCTTTTAAATTCTCCGCCCAAGGCCATGTCCAGCTCCAAATCTTTTATATCCCCCCCCATGACCAACAAGCCCAAATCCATATCACCATCAAAGATACCGGCCCCGGTATCCAACCTCATGAACTAGACCTTATCTTTGAACCATTTATGCAAGCTGAATCTAGCCGTGATGGCGGCCAAGGTACCGGCCTCGGCCTCCCCCTTAGCCGCCAATTCGCCCAACTCATGGGCGGCGACATCACCGCCCGCAATGTCGGTGACCAACCCGGCCATGGCGCTATCTTCGAATGCTACCTCCCCCTCACCCTCATCAACGCCACCACAATACCCACCCCCTCTAGCCCCGACCGCATTGTTGGCTTAGCCCCCGACCAACCTAACTACCGTATCCTAATCGTTGACGATAGCTGGATTAACCGCCAACTACTGGTCCAACTGCTCGCCCCGCTCGGCTTCGCTCTCCAAGAAGCAAATAATGGGCGTGAAGCTATCGATGTCTGGCAAAAATGGCGGCCCCATCTTATCTGGATGGATATGTACATGCCCGAAATGGATGGGGACGAGGCCACACGTCAAATCAAAGCCCAACCCGATAGCGAAGAAACAATCATTATTGCTATCACCGCTAACGCCTTCCTCGAAGACCAAGAACGTATCCTCGACGCCGGTTGTGTTGACATCATTCATAAACCATTCCAAGTTGAAGACATTTTCCAAGCGTTAGCCACCCACCTCGGCCTCGTCTACCAATACGAACATCTCCCCTCCACTACTGATACAACCCCCCAATTTGATTGGGAAGCCATCCCCACCGATTATCTGCGACAACTACAAACGGCCGTTTCCCTCGGCGCCATGGAAGATATCGACACCATCATAGCCAAGATCAAAAAACACGAATCAGATCTTGCCAACGCTCTCCATAAACTCGCCTACAATTTCGAATATGAACAAATCCTCTCCCTCCTCAACAATCACATCCCCTAAACTCCCCCCCCACCACCTTAATTAGGGAAGGGCAATGCCCCCGCTGGTACCGTCCAATCAGTTATATCAATCAAATCGGTCATCAATCCATCTTCAATCACTACCTCTACCAAACTATGATCGGTACAATTTGATCCTAAACCACAGATAACAGCTTGCGTATAACCACCCCCAGCTAAACCATCAATCGCTTCCAATGGCCGTGCAATCACATAATAACGACCCACCGCCAACTCATTCTCATACCGAACCCAACCCGCTTCGGTCACCATACTATACCAACGACTACTATTCGTCACATCTAAGAAATAAATCCGCAACGCTGGTGTCGTATTACTGTTAGGAACATCAATTAATCCCCGTACCAAACCCGCGTTCTCACTAATTGTGACCACTGGCGTGCCCGTCTCATCAACCCGCTCTTCCGTTGCCACTGTCTCTGGTACGGAAAAATCAACAAACATATATGCGCCAAAACCACGCAACCCATATGGCTCTTCTAACTGCCACCGGAATTTGTAATCCCCCGCCTCGGCCGGCGTCACAAACGTAATCTTCACATCCGTCTCTTCACCCGGTGCCACCACCCTTGGTTCTAACCGTATACTCTGTACCATCGGCCGCTCTCCACCCTCCGCATCAACGAAATACGGTGACTCCGACTCCCACGTACAACTACCATTATTCCGCAAGCGCCATATCTTCTCTACCGTTTGATCACCATCCAATACCGACCCATCAGGAATTGTCACATCAGCCACAAACTCAGAATCAAAGGTACAATCTTCACTGACTGGTGCGGTCGCCCCACCCGGTGACGGGAAACTATCCTCTGGCGTCACCACCAAGCTAGCCAATAAATCATCCCAAACCGATAACGCCGGCTCGAACTGATCCCCCGTTAATTCATCTATCTCCGCATGTTTTTCCTGCAAATACTCAAAACCAGCCGGCGTCCTTAATACCCCATTTAAGGCATCCCCTTCTAAAAACTCAATCGCATTCGTTTCGGCCGGCAACCGCGCATGGATATAATATTGACCATCATTCGTCAACCCGTGAAACGTATAAAAGAACAGTTCTGGTGGTTGCATATCCTGAGCATATGCTGTTAAATACCGAATCCCAGCCCCATTTTCAAACGATACATAATCTAACTGCGCATGAAACACCTGCGCCGCCCCCGGGCTAGGCAAATAAGGCATATACCGACCATACGCCTCGGCCGGTCGCTCCGCAATCATCTGCTCTAATACATCAATAATCCGCCACTCCCGTGGATAAAGACCTAAATACTCATCCACTTCAAAAATATCAATCGTCGCCGTCTGATTATACCCCGCCGCCTGCAACATATCCGGCCAACTCAACCGTATCGTCTCCGCTACCCCTGACCGACCCGGCCCATCAACCACTGGCGACCGCGTCACGATCTCCCCCTGGGGCATCGCCCCCATCGCCGCCACCGTCGTCAAACTGACCCCACGAAACGAAACCTCTTGCCCCGCCACCACCGATGTTTCCGCTGTTGGCATCGCTGTTGGCGTCGCTGTCGGCGTCGCTGTCGGCATCACCGTCGCCTCCACTTCACTCGTCGGCTCAAGCAACGCCACCGTCGCTGTTGGCACCACAACCTCCGTCGCCGTCGGCATCGCAATCGCCGTCTCCGTCAACGCCACCGCCACTATCGCCGCCTCATCAACCGGCGTCACCGTCGGTTCTGGCACCTCATCACCGCCGCAAGCAACTAACAAAATAAGCAAACAACCCACTAACAAATAACAATATTTTTTCAACTTTACACCTTCACTACATAGATTCTAAATAAGCACAACAGTTATCATTTCTGTTTAGCTTGAATTCGACGATCGCTCCCCGCCCACCAAAATCATTGCAAACAAAATCTATCATAACCGAACTGCACCCCTTTATGCAACTACATTTACCCACCGATACCCCCCCAACCCACCACGATTTCTCCCTCATCCCTTTGCCACACACCCACTCTCACCATCTCTCCTCCCCCCCACTCTCCCCAAAACTCACGATTAACCCACCCTTCCCACCCCTCGGCCGTCACCAACACCCGTATCTCATTCCCCTCCCCCCGTACATGCGGCCATGGCCCCCACACCGTCTCCAAGCCACCACCATAAACACCTCCCCAATCGACCACACCTAAAATAGACCGTCGCCCCAACCCATCCTCCCATACCAAACCATAAACACCACCATCACCACGTAACCACACCTGTTCCCCCACCCCCACCGCACCTACCCCCTCAATCCACATCACCTCGCCCACTACCCCATCCACGACCATCTCTTCCCCACCACGCCACCCCACGACCATCTCTTCCCCACCATCCACCACAAACGGATCACCCCAACCCAGCCCAATATAAATCGCTAACAAACACATCACCAACCACGCCCCGCGCAACAACCAACGTCCTCTATCCATAAAATTACCCCTTTCATCACATCTCTGCTAAACTTACACCATGACTGATTTAATCCAATTCACAACCAATGAAAACAATATCGCCATTCTCCGCCTCAATCGCCCCAAAGTCCGCAACGCCCTTAACTGGGCCGCCCAAGAAGCGTTTGCCACGGCCGTTACCCAAGCCCAACAAAACCCTAACCTCCGCGCCCTCATCATCACCGGTACCGGTGACCAAGCGTTCGCTGCTGGCGGCGACCTCAAACAACTCCAACACCACCTCACCAGCGATGATGGTGCCCGCCTTAATCGTATCATGAGCCGCGCCCTCCACCAACTCACCCAACTCCCCATCCCCGTCATCGCCGCCATAAATGGCGATGCCTTCGGCGGCGGCTGTGAAATCCTCACCGCCTGCGACCTTCGCCTCGCTCGTGATAACGCTACCTTCTACTTTGCTCAAATTCGCAACGCCGTCACCACCGGCTGGGGTGGGGCCGCCCGCCTCGTGCCCCTCGTCGGTGCCAGTCGCGCCATGGAATTGCTCCTCACCGGCCGCCCTCTCAACGCCCACGAAGCCCAACAAATCGGCTTTATCCATCGCCTCATCCCCGCCGCCGGGGACCCCCTAGACGCCGCCCTCGGCTGGGCCGCCGAACTCAACCAACTCCCCCGCCACACCCTCGCCGCCCTCAAACAACTCGTCCACGCCGCTAGCCACCAACCAGTCGCCGCCACCTACCAATTAGAAAGCCAACTCTTTGTCGACCTTTGGACCAGCCCCGATCACCTCGAAGCTGTCGCCGCCTTTGCCCAAAAACGACCACCACAATTCAATCAATAACACCATGTATGACCATCTCGCCCGTTATTACGACCTAACCCACGCCAAACTCACCGAAGATATCGGCTTCCTCCTCACCCTCGCCGCCCAAACCGATGGCCCCATTCTCGAACTCGGCTGTGGCACCGGCCGCCTCCTCATCCCCCTCGCCCGGGCCGGCCACCATATCGTCGGTCTCGATAACTCCCCAGCCATGCTCGCCTATGCCCACACCAAAATAACCGCTGAATCACCCACCACTCGCCAACGCATCACCCTCCACCAAGACGATATGCTCACCTTCCAACACCCCCACACCCGCTACCCTCTCATCATCATCCCCTACAACACCTTCATGCATATCCCCCCCCAAAAACATCCCGCCTGCTTTAAAAATATCTACCACCATCTCGCCCCCCAAGGCACCCTCTGCCTCGATCTGACCAACCCCCACCTCATCGCCCACACCCCCAACGACCGCCTCCTCACCCTCGAAAACATCTTCACCGACCCCCAAACTGGTCACACCGTCACTCAAATGGCCAGCAACTACCTCTACGAAGATGAACAACGCCTCCAAATTAGTTGGCTCTACGACGCCAGTCCCCCCCAAGGCGGCCCCCTCGAACGACTCGCCATCCAAATGGATTACCATTATCAATACCCCCACCAGCTCGAACTTAGCCTACAACAAGCCAAACTCAAACTCGCCAACCTCTACGGCCATTACAACCGTGCCCCCTTCGATGAAGATGCCCCTCGGCTACTTATTCTCGCCACCCGCTAATAGATTGCAAACAAAGTAACCTGAGTTCGATAATTCCCCTCCTCCCAACGTCATTTCGAGCGAAGTTCAATCCGCCCCACACTTGACAAGCCCCACACCTAAATCAAGGATTGAACGAAGTCGAAAAATCTGCCCTAACAACACATCAACCAACCCACCTACAGGTTTAATCCATTATCAAACTCAGGTTAATCCTAATAACCCGAACTTTACGGTGTTAACCAAACTATTTCACATTTTTAGATTAACAACCTCCAAAAATTTACAATTTATCCATGCTCTCTTCACAATTTCTACATAATCTTCTGTTACTATAAAAGTATCAAACAAAAACAACGGTTTTTACCAAGCATTAAACAGCATAGGTTCAAATCTAAAGATTGAACGTGGTTAGTTTAATGCCCTTAAATCAGCTTATTTGCCTAGAAAGGAGTAAAATAATGCGTAAATTTTTGCAAATCATCGGCCTTGCCGCCATCATGATCACCCTTATCGGTGCCACCGTCGCTTTCGCCCAGCCTGAAGAGTTCAGTACCCTCGGCCAAGCCACCATCCGCACCGTCAACAATGTCCGTCAAGAAGCACGCCCCTTCACCAACAATGCCCGCTTCCAAGACGATACCCCCTTCGCTAACCAACAGTTCGGCCCCGAACGTGGCCGCCACGGCGGCCCGCGCGGCCCCCAAATCCTCGACCGTGACGCCATGCTCGCTACCCTCGCCGATACCCTCGGCCTCACCACCGACGAACTCACCACCGCCTTCACCGAAGAACGTCGCTCCCTCGCCGCCATCGCTGACAGCCAAGGCGTCGACATGGCCACTATCGAAACCGCCGTCCAAGCAGCCATGCAACAAGCGATTGACGACGCCCTCGCCAATGGTGACATCACCGCCGACCAAGCCGATATGATGACCGAACGATTGGCCAATGCCGAAACCGGTTTCCTCACTAAATTCGCCCCTCGGCCTCACGTCATCGACAAAGAAGCGGTGCAAACGGCCGTTGCCGATGCCCTCGGCCTCACCACTGACGAGTTAACCGCCGCCCGCCAAGCCCGCCAAAGCATCGAAGAGTTAGCCGCCGACGCCGGCGTTGAGCTCGCTGATGTCGAGGCCGCCGCCAAAGCGGCTCAAATCGATGCCATCAACGCCGCTGTCGCTGACGGTCGCATCACCCAAACTGAAGCGGACACCATGATCGAAAAAGTCGAAAACGCTGACGGGTTCCCCGGTCTTGGTGGTGGTAAATGTCGTGGTGGTGGCGGTCGCGGTCATGGCGGCCCCCGTAGCGGAAATGGCCCCGATAGCTTCACCCCTCCAGCCAACCCCCTCGACGCCCCCATTTCTGGTGCCTAACTCTTAACCAAATCCCCTAAACGTCACTTCGAGCCCCCGCCCCTCAGCGGGGGCTTTTTATTGCCACACAATGCTGTTACTCTTCACTTTTTATGTCACACCCTAAACAACCTCCCCAGCGTTGTCATCCCTGCGCAGATGCTGTCCGTTTTTCTTATATCAACAACCATTTACAGCCCGATCAGGGCTGTCATCCTCGCGAAAGCGGGGATCCACTCCTAAAATCACCTTTATTTCGGCTTCGTTCTCCGCAAATCCTACCTGCTCAACAAAAACGGACAGCATCTGCGCAAGTAGAAATCCACTTCTAAAAACACCTTCAACTCGACCCCGCTCTCCCCAAAATCCCCAAAATCCGCGTCAAAAACCACCAAACCTTACCCTAAGTTGTTTAACCAAAAGATTTCACACTTTTAGCTTAACAACTTCAACGTATTAAACGGCATATTTTCAAGATCAACTGTCGACAATATTTAGTTTAATACACCTACACATAATTACAACAGC
>DATHYN010000369.1:0-4662 GCA_035459145.1 Anaerolineae bacterium
GCGGAGAGGATGCTGCGGGAGAGCCCGAGGGGGGGGAGAGCATCAACAGCGGCACTGACATTGATGGTGACGAGAGTCGTAGCGGTAAGCAGTCCGTCGCTGATGGTGTAGGTGAAGGTGACGATACCGGTAAAGCTAACTGGGGCGGTGAAGGTAAAGGTGCCATCGGGACGGAAATCGAGGGTACCGGTGATGGGGGAGGTGTTACTGGTGATGGTGAGGGGGTCGTTGTTGGGGTCGCGGTCGTTGTTGAGGGTGGAGGGGGCGACGAAGATGGTTGCGGTGGTGGTGTAGGTGTCGGGGTTGGCCGAGGGGGGGAGGTTGGGGGCAGGTGAGGCGAAGGTGAAATTGAGGTAAGGGTGTGAATTAGGGTCAGGATGGTCTTTAGACGCGAAACGGAGAGCGTTGCTGTCAACGGTTTCATTGCCAAGCAGTATCCAACCGAAATTGGTAGTAGGATTATTGGCCCATAGTTGTAAATCAGCGTTCATTTCTGGGGTACTGATAGTGTGAACGGCATGACCGGTTATATTTTGGGAAAGGGTATCGTTAAGGATGAAATCGCCGCCGTTGGTTGTCCAAGTAGTGGTGTTGTAGAAGCGGTGTGCCCAGGTAGCATCGCCGGTGGTGGCAGCGGTGCCATTGCCTTCGGCACCGCTGGCGTTAGAGGTGCCTTCGCCCCAATCGGCTGTTAAGCGGCCGAGTTGCACGGTGCTGCTATGGGTGAGGTCAGGGGTGTTACTGGTGAGGAGGAGTTCACTGTTAAGGACAATGGCATCAGTGGGAATGCCAGCGGCTTGGAGGTCAAAGGCGAGTAGGGCGCGGCGGGGGCTGTTGAAACTAGTGACACCGATGAATAGGTTTTCGCCAAGGCCGTTGCTGTTGTTGTTATTATTTTCGTAGATGGTGTTATCTTTGATGGGGGTGAGGGTTACTTGGTTGAGTTGGTAGTAGTTGGTGATGGTTATTTGGGCGGTGGTGGTGGTGAAGCCATCGGAGATGGTGTAGGTGAGGGTTTCTTGGCCGAGGGTGTGGGCGTGGTAGATGATATTGTTGTTGTTGAGGGTGGCGGTGCCGAGGGTGGGGGTGGTGACGTTAATGATGTGGAGAGATTGCCCATCAATATCGATATCGTTTGTGGTCGGGGTAAGGGTGGTGTCATTGTAGAGTGTGGTGTAGAAGGTGTCATTTATAGCAATAGGGGGGGTATTGGTTAGGGTGTAGTAGGTGATTTGGAGGCGAGGGTGGCTATTGGGGTCACTATTGTGGCGGGAAACGAAACGGATGGCGGAGGTGTCATTAGGATTTTCACTACTACCACGTAAGAGCCAGCCAAAATTGGTGGTGGGATTAGCGACCCAGTTTTTAACATCGGTGGTAAGTTGAGGGGTGGAGAGTTGGTAGTTACCGGTGCTAACAGGGATGGCGAGGCCGGCGGAAAGGGTGGTGGTGATGTCGCCACCAGCGGTGGTCCAAGTGGAGGTAGGATAGAAGGTGTGTGTCCAAGTGGCATCGCCTGGTTCAGCAAGCGTGCCACCCCCTTCACCATCCGGCGCGTTGGAGGGGCCTTCACCCCAGTCTGTGAGAAGTGGGTAGACGAGGAGATTGTTGCTGAATTGGCGTGGTGTTTGCGCGGATAGGTGGAGCGTGGTGGTGAGAATGGTGGCATGAGAGGGGATAGTGGTTGTGTCGAAAGCGATTAGAGAGCGAACGGGTTCACCTCGGCCGTTACTACCAATGAAGAAGTAATCCCCTTGACCGTTGCTGGCATCACCAAAGCCATTGTCGTAAATGGTGGTATCTTTGTTAGGGGTTAGGTCAATTGTGTTCATGCCAACCGCGTTGAATAGTTGGATTTGAGCGGTACTGGTCAAGACGCCATCGGTGATGGTATAGGTTAAGGTTTCGGAACTGCCGACGATGGTTGATGTATAGATCAAGTGGGTGCCGAGATTGACAATTGTGCCCCAAGCGGGGGAGCTGACTTGGGTGATGAGGAGGGGGTTGTTATCGGGGTCGGTGTCATTGGCGAGGGGGGTGAGGGTGTTGGGGGTGTTGAGGAGGGGGTAGAAGGTGTCATTGGTGGCCGAGGGGGCGTTGTTGGCGAGGGTGTAGTAGTTAATGGTGAGGGTGGGACGTTGCTCAGGGCTGGGGTTGTGACGGGAGTGGAAGCGGATAGCACGATCATTGCCGGTCTCGTTAACGAGGATCCAGCCAAAATTAGTGGCTGGTGACGTTAGCCAGTTTTCGATGTCGGTTATCATTTGGGGGCTTGTTATGGTATGGACACCGTTGTTAGGGACAAAGTAGTTGGCGGTAACAGTTGGCGCGAAGTCCCCACCAGGAGTTGACCATGAGCTGGTGTTATAGAATTGGTGGAGCCAAGTAGCGTCGCCTGTTTGGGCGGCGGCGCCGCCGCCTTCCCCATTAGGGGCGTGAGAAGCGCCTTCGCCCCAGTCGCCGGTTAAACGGTGGAGGTTAAGGGATAGGCTACGTTCGCTGGGGGTGTCGACATTGATGCGCAGTGAGGCGGTGATGATAGCGGCATTTGAGGGGAGTTGAGAGGGAACATCGAAGGCTAGAAGGGCGCGTGTTTCGAGATTGAAGCCATTTTCACCCACGAAAAGGGAGTCGCCTTGGCCGTTGCTGAGGTTACCGGTAGCATCAAAGTAGATGGTGTTGTCTTTGGTGGGGGTGAGGGCGAGGGTACCTTGGCCCCAAACGGCCGTTACCGTAATCGTACTCGTCGCCGTCAAAATACCATCAGTGATGATATAGGTCAAGGTCTCTGTGCCTGTGGTGCCATTACCGGTAAAAGTGATATCAGTTCCATTGTTGATAACAGTACCTAGCGTTGACGTTGATACAGAGAGGATGGTTAAATTAGTGTTATCAACATCGGTGTCATTGGCTAAGGCATCAATGGTGACGGGGAGATTATAGAACCCATAGATGGCATCAGGATTAGCGATAGGTGGGTCGTTGACAGCGTTGATTGTAATCGTGACGATGGCTGTGTTGGAGGTGACTGGGTCGAGGATTTCCGTACCGCCAGTCATAACTTGGTGATAATGATAGAAGATAGCATTGGCGGTTGAGCGGCTGAAAGCGGCATCGAGAAGCCCGTCTTGATTGAGATCAAGCAGATAGGCGTTACGTGAACTAATGGTCGAGGTCAAGATTTCGGCTGGGGTGGGGCCGAAGGTGCCGAGGGTGCCGCCTTGGGCACGGCCTTGATTGAACCAGACTTTATTAGGTTCTGTACCGTTGCTGGCGATTAGTAAGTCAAGATCACCATCTTTGTCAATATCGGCCGAATCGAGACTAAAGGCACTGATGTTGTCAAATGTATGTGTTTGGGCGAAGGTGGCTAAGGTGCCGTTTTGGAGACCACCTTGATTGAGCCAGATTTGGTTAGGAGTTGCTTGGATGGTGGTTAAGGCAACGTCTAAATCATTGTCCAAGTCGAAATCGGCCAAGGTGATGCCATAGATACCGGCTCCACCCGGATGGGATAGGGAGGTGAAGGGGGTTGTGCCAAAAGTACCGATGGTTCCGCCTTGAGCGCCGCCTTGGTTGAGCCAGATATCGGTATCACCGCCATTGTGGCTAATGATGATATCGTCATCGCCATCATTATCGAGGTCGCCTAGTTCGAGGGTTAAGTTTGAGAAACCGGGAATGGTGGTAGCGGGTGCCAAGCCAAAATCACCTAAAGTCCCGCCTTGATTGCCACCTTGGTTGAGCCAAACTTGCCCATCTCCTAGATAAGGGAAGACAATAAAGTCGAGATCGCCATCATTGTCGATATCAGTTAGTTGGCCACCGAAGGAATCTCCAGAAGCGATGTTAGGTGTACCAGGGCTGAAGGTGCCGAGCGTACCATTTTGGAGGCCGCCTTGGTTGATCCAGACAGCGGCGTTGCTGGTATCACGATTGGGGACGATGGCATCGATATCACCATCATTGTCGATATCGCCGAGGGAGGGGATTGAGGAGTCGTTGTTGCCGAGGGCAACACTGTAAGTTGTTGTAAAGGTGCCGGTTATCCCGCCTTGGAGACCGCCTTGATTGAGCCAAATCTCATCAGCCAAGTTATTACGTCGGGCGATAAAAGCGTCTAAGTCACCGTCTAGGTCAAAGTCAGCAAAGGCGAGATAATTGGCGGTACCGGTACCAATTTCGGTGGTGGGAGTGGGGCCAAATTGGTAGTTGCCGATAGATGTTCGGCGACCATCGGAGATGATGTAAGTGAAGGGGAGGAGGCCGTCGAAGTTGAACGGTGGGGTATAGGTGAACGCGCCGGTTGCGTTGGCTGTAAAGTTGCCAAAGGCAGGTGGCGTGACAGCATGTAGATAGATGTTACCTGTATCAGGTGAAATATCGACACCATAGCCGGTATCGTCAGTGATGAAATTGCCGGTGATGGTGGTGTCTTCGTTAGTGATGTAGGTGCCATCAGTGGCGATAGGTGGATCGAAGCTGTTGAGGACATTGATGTCAATGGTGCCGGTATTGGTTAAAAAGCCATCGGAGACGATGTAGGTGAGGGTATCGGTCCCGAAAAAGTAGCCAGTGGAGGTGTAGGTGATTTGGTTGCCATTGATGATGGCGATGCCGTTGTTGGGGGTGCTGATGTTGATGAGTTGGAGGGGGTAGCCT
>DATHYN010000370.1:0-11530 GCA_035459145.1 Anaerolineae bacterium
AACGCAACTTCCCCTGCTTCTGTAAATTTCACCGCATTACTTAACAAATTGATCAAAACCTGTCGCAACCGCGTAATATCACCACTAATCGCTGTTGGGACCTCTGAATCAATTAAATAAGCTAACTCTAACCTCTTCTCTGACGCTAATCCCGCTACTAAATCTAAGGCCGATTCAACACAACCCACTAACAAGAAAGGCTCATACTCTAAATCAAGTTCCCCCGCCTCGATTTTTGAAAAATCAAGAATATCGGTGATAATGCTCAACAAAGCATTTCCGCTCTGCCGAATCGTTTGCACAAAATCTAACTGCTCCGCCGTTAATCCCGTATCTAACAACAACCCTGTCATCCCAATCACCGCATTCATCGGCGTCCGAATCTCATGGCTCATATTCGCCAGAAAATCTGACTTCGCTTGGCTCGCCGCCTCGGCCGCATCCCGCGCCACCTGCAACTCCGCCACCGTCTGCATCGCAAACTCATTCGCACTCACCAACTCTTGCGTCCGCTCCACCACCCGCTCCTCCAATTTGTCCCGCGCCTCTTCCAAAGCTAACGCCTGCTCATGTAACTGCCCCGCCAACACCTTCTGCTCCACCAATAACCGATTATAATTTAACGTAACCGCCCCTTGATCCGCCAATAACTCCAATAAAACAAGATCATCTGCTGGAAACAATGAACTCATCGGCAAGAAAACCAACAACACCCCAAAAATATTCTCAACTGTCTCTATTGGAATCACAAACACACTGTTTGCTTCCACTAAATCTAATAACTGCTTCTCTTCGCTCAGCAATAATGGATCATCCTTTTTAATCACAACCCCTTCCCGTCGCTCAACCCCAGCTTGTTTAATGACCCCATTGGCTGGCAAATCAATCCCCTCTACCCCCTCATAAGCCGCAATCGAACGGAACCGCAATCTCTCATCTTTATCAACAACGGCCGTTGTCACCACATGCCCCCCCACCGCCTGCAACGCCGCTTGCTCTAATAAATTCAACAACTGCGCCTCATCCCCGCCCGCCTTTTCTTGCCCCAATACTTTTAAAAATGCATATAGCTCATTTAATTGCCACATCCGCCGCAACCACTGCGGCGTCGCAAATCCAAAGTAATAACCAATCGGTAACAACGATATCAACAAAACAAATATCGGCTGTAAATATGTTTCCGATTGCTCTTCCGTGATTTGCAACAAAAATGACACCACGATTAACACAAACAATAAACCCAACGCCCCCGTCCCCAGAGCGACAAATAATAACCGTCTCTGCGTGATACCCCGTCCGCCAATCGCTCCACGAATAAAAATAATCGCCGCATAAACCTCAAAATAAATAAAATAAACGAACAATAAAATAGATGATACACGGATAATAAGTGAATCAGGTGGCACAATAAAAGCGGCTATAATTAAGACCAACATCGCCACAAAACCAATACCCGCCGCCTGTTGCGTCCGCTTCGATACAGGCCGAAAATGTTGCACTAACTGTACCAAAAAATACGGCTGTAAAAACAAAGCCCCAAAACTAATACTACTTAAAAGTTGATTCTGCTCAATCCCTGTTATTCGTCTAATTAGCCCAATAAAAGAAGACAACCCCAACGCCCCCACCAAAAAAGCGATATTTAACCGCTCCCTATCCCGATAACGAAGAAAATCAATAATTGTTAAACAAGTAATAACAACTAAACCAATTTCACTAAGCGCTGTTAATCCCTCTACAAATGTCATAATAATATCTCTAACCAGCTATGAAACTACCACTCTTCAAAGGCCACCAACCTATCCCCAAAAGATATTGTTAGCTTAGCACATTCACTATATCAAACAATTCTAGGAATAAGTCAAGCTCACACCCTACCCATAAAAATATTTTGCGGCCTCACCCCCCTACTACCAAATTATATCATACTTTTATATAATTATTGGCTAACCAATACTGAAATTACCCTCCCCTATTCACAAAAAAACATTATAATTGATGAATAATGCAATTCTTTTAGGAAAATAAAGACATTGCCGTTAATTTATGATTGGCGACCATGCTCGTTTTGGCGGAGATTATCATAGATTTTATAAAAGCAACAAATTGTAGGATTACAAAAATATGAGCGACTATCAATCTGAACAAGACAACCATTTAACTGAAATCGAATTTATCAATAACCTTGATGAAAAAGTATATATTTACTGGATCAACTACAAAGGCAATGAAAAGCATTACAAAGACCTCAAACCAGGTAAATCCTATACAGTTGAAACCTACGCCTCCCATCCTTGGATTATCTATGATGATGATGATAAAGAGCTCGGCGTAATTGTGGCCACTGAAGTCCGTCAAGTAGTTGAAATCAACTACCATGGGCTTGAAATCCATGATGAAATACTTTCCTTGAGCGATGAACATAAAGTTAAAATTCAATTCACCAATGATACGGGTCGTCCCATCGATATCTATTGGGTTGATTATGAAGGAGAAGAAGAACATTTCGATTCCATCGATATTGATGAATCTTATAAAGTAACCACCTATGCCACCCATCCTTGGGTCTTCCGTCTCAAAGAAACGAACGAGGTCATCACCTTTGTCGTCGCCTCAATCGAGAAAAAACAAAAATACCGCATCATCTTGTTTGAAGAAGATGATGATGATGCCAACAAGTCGGCCAAAGATACACCATCTAAACCCAAACCCTCACCCATGCCTAAACCGGCCGCTATTACACAACCGGAGCCGGAGCCAGAGCCAGCGCCTGAACCTGAACCTGAACCTGTTTACCTCGATGAACCAGCCGTGCCTCGGCGGCCATCCGTCCAACTCCCTGAAAAATGCCCGCGCTGTATGGCACCTGTCCTCAGCGACGAAGTGACTTGGGTTGACGATACCACCGCCACTTGTTCCTATTGTGGCGGCGCCCTCCGAGGCGAATAATGGCCGCTATTCTTATCACCCAATGTCTCCAAAACGATTTCGTCCAACCCCTCGGCCGTTACCAACCCCTCCCCAACCAACTCCACGTCGGCCACAACGAAGCCCAACGCCTCATTGGTGATACCCCCGAAGTCGGTCCCATCGCCCGCACCATGGAATGGGCCTACGCCCAAAACCCAACCAATCTCACCATCATCCATATCCGCGACTGGCATGACCCCAACGACCCCTTTCAGGCTGAACACCTCCGCCAATTTGGCCCCCATTGCCTCATCGATACCTCTGGCGCTGACTTCGCCTTCCCCCCAAACCTCCCTGATCGACCCGCCCATATCATCAACTCCCCCGGCCTCAATGATTTCGTCGGTACCAATATCACCGCCATCCTCGAACCTTTTGCCCACCACCCCGTTCGGGTTGGCCTCATGGGCGTCTGGACAGAAGCCAAAATCACCTTCCTCGCCTACGATCTCCGCACCCGCTACCCGCAAATGGAAATCGCCGTCTGCTCCGCCCTCACCGCTAGCTCCTCCCGCGGCCACCATTTCATGGCCCTCAACCAACTCCAACGTCTCCTCGGCGTCCAAATCTTCGCCTCCATCGGTGAATTCACCAGCTTCCTTGGCACCACCGCCGCCACCCTCCCCCTCCCTCTTCCCGTCCACGCCGATACCCCCGCCATCACCACCAATACCCCCATCGATATCTCCCCCACTGACCGCGCCCTTATCCGCTCCCTCTTCCGCGACTGTCAATCTGTCTCTCTCCGTGTCCTCGATGGTGGCTACTCTGGCAATCTCGTCTTCGGCGCCGAAAGCGTCGACCTCCACGGCCATCGCCAAGCTCCCCACGTCCTCAAAATCGGCCCCCAAGGCCCCATCGGCCACGAACGAACCTCCTTTGAACAGATCGAGCAAGTCCTCGGCAATAATGCCCCCCGCATCACCGCCTTTGCCGACCTCGATGGCCGTGGCGCTCTCAAATACCGCTACGCCGCCATGGGCGGCGGCTTCGCTCACACCTTTCAAGACCGCTACATGGACGGCCTCTCCCCCGAAAAAACAGAACAATTCCTCACCGCCATTTTCGAGGAACAACTCGGCCGCTTCTATCAAGCCGCCACCCTCGAACAAATTAATCTCCTCGAATATTACTGGTTTAAACCAGAATTCGCCCCCAACGTCCGTCAAAATGTCGAAAATATCCTCGGCCGTCCCGCCACCAACCACACCCTCACCCTCATCAACGGCCGTTCCTTCCCCAACCCCTGCCCCTTCTACGAAAATGACCTCCCCGACCTCCTCCCCCTCGCCAATGGCAGTAGCTACATCGCCTACGTCCACGGCGACCTCAATGGCGCCAATATCATCATCGACGCCCACGATAACGTTTGGCTCATCGACTTCTTCCACACCCATCGCGGCCACGTCATCAAAGACCTCGTCAAATTAGAAAATGACCTCCTCTACATCTTCACCCCCCTCAATAACGAAGAGGACCTCACCCACGCCTGCCAACTCACCGATATCCTCCTCCAAGTCGAAGACCTCGGCCGCCCCCTCCCGCCTCTCGAAGAAACCCCCATCACCCACCCCGAAATGCGCCGCGCCTACCAAACAATTCGCTTCCTCCGTAGCTTTTACCCACCACTCATCGAACTAGACCGTAACCCGCTCCAACTCTACATCGCCCAACTCCGCTACGCCGCCCACACCCTCTCCTTCGATGAACCCTCTCCCCTCCAACTCCAATGGGCCCTTTACGCCACTGGCCACCTCACCCACACCATCAACAAACGTCTCCGCCAACGTGGCCCCCTGCGCGTCGATTGGCTTTCCCCAGAACTCACCAACTCAGGTCGTATCGGCCTCACCCTTCTCCCCGGCCGCCAAGATTACGGCCGTCGCACACCTGACGACCTCCAAGATTTACAAACTGCAGGTGTCACCCATATCGTCCCCCTGATCACCGATGACGAGCTTCTCGATTACGGCGTGCCTGACCTCATCACCGCTTATCATAACCACGGCTTCACCGTCCGCCGCCTCCCCATCCTCGACCAAGGCGTTAGCTCCTATGAAGAAATGGAAACGTTGGTCGATTGGCTCCATGCCGAACTCACACAAGGTGCCCACATCCTCCTACATTGTGTCGGCGGCCTCGGCCGTTCCGGCCTCGTCGCCGCCTGCTACCTCAAAGAGTACAGCCAACTCGATACAGATGCCGCTATCGCCGCCGTCCGCGACGCCCGCTCCCCCCGCGCCATCGAATCAGAAGCCCAAGAAACCTTTATCGCCCGTTACCTCAACCCTCCCGACGAGCTTTATTAAGACCAGGAGTCCTATGTCTGATATAACCACAACTCTCACTGATAACATTCTAACCATCACCCTCGATCGCCCCGCCACCCACAACGCCATGACCCCCAACATGATCGCTGAACTAACCGCCGCTTTCGCTGAACTCGATAACCGCGCTGACGTTCGTGTCGTTGTCCTCACCGGTAACGGCCGTTCCTTCTGCGCCGGCGCTGACCTCAACGCCATGCGTGCCGCCGCCGACTACACCTTCGAACAAAACGTCGCCGATGGCGGTGCCATCTTCGATCTCATGCACACCATTAATGCTTGCCTTAAACCAGTCATCGGGCGCATCAATGGTGCCGCTATTGGTGGCGGTGCCGGCCTCGTCAGCTGCTGCGACCTCGTTATCGCTGTTGACCGCGCTAAATTTGCCTTCAGTGAAGCCCGTTTAGGCATCGTCCCCGCTGTTATCTCCCCCTTCGTTCTGGCTAAAATTGGCGCCAGCCACGGCCGTCGCCTCTTCCTCACCGGTGAACGCTTCACCGCCGCCGATGCCCATCATATCGGTTTGGTTCATGTTGTAACACCTGAAGATGAGTTGGATGCAGCGACGGAAACGGCAGTTAACAACCTCCTCCAAGCCGCCCCCGGCGCCCAAGCCGCCGTCAAAACACTCATCAACCACGTCCACGGCCAACCCCCCGCCGCCATGCGCGATTACACCACCAATCTCATCGCCCAACGCCGCGCCAGCGACGAGGGGCGTGAAGGGATGTCCTCCTTCCTCGAAAAACGCCCCCCCAATTGGCGCCCCTAAGAATCTTCACCACGCTTTTCTTCACCCCTCTCCTCACCCAAACTCTGTTGCCAACTGATCACTCGCTCTAACGGCACTCCCATCAACTCACTCACCCGCGCCGCCTCAAAATTATTCAATAACCGCCAACCAATCTGTTGCAACGCTTTCTCTGCACCTTGCTCCAATCCTTGCTTTAGCCCTTGTTTCAACCCTTCCTCTCGTCCTTCTTCTAACCATTGTTCGGCAATTGTCTTCATCAATTTCTCTCCTTTCTGTCCTTGCTTTAACACCGCTGTTTGCAAATCATTGACAGATACTTTACCCGTTGCTCTAGTTAAATAATACAAAATTGTCCGGATAAAATCTAGCCCTGTTTGCTGTTTTTGCAATTCAAAAGCGAGATCCATTAATCCGTCCAACTCTTGATTTAATTTTGGGTCAAAAATCGCCTTTAAAATCGCCAACACAACCCGCAACCAAATACGACCACGCACTTCTTCATCTGATTGGTATGAAAAATCAGATAGATGATACCGAAAATCAGGTGTGTATGGTTTCAATACATCAGGGATATCGATCAACTCACCAAATGTATACGGGACAATCCACGGCCGTGAACCATGATAAATCACTAACGGCAAAATAATAGTTAACGGCCGTTTCTCCTGCACCTCTCGCTCCCAAAAACGCACCATATAACGCAATAATTGCAATGCCAATAACGAATCATTATAACTCTTATGCTCAAACAAAAAATAAATATAAGCCTTGTTGCCATCAACCAATTCCGTTTGATACAACATATCACTCTGATGCTCACGTAACTCCTCATCAATAAAATGATCTGGCTGTAACTCAAGTTTCTCTAAATCAAATAACAACACAATCTCTTCAGGCAAATACTCTTCCAAATAATTCCGAGCAATATCAACTCGGCCAAAACTCTGTCGAAAAAAATGATCATGTGGGTTTGGGACACGCATTAAACAACCTCCATAATAAATATGATAAAAGTCTACTTACTCAACGCTTCACAACTCGTTTTACCGCCATCTAACTAAATTTGACTTTACCCCAAACCGTAATACCATATACTCTTCATTAATTGACACACTTTAATTTTGGAGTCCTACCTATGTCTGAAGAAAAAACTGTCGCCCAAACACCCACCCCCCGTACCCGCCACTCCCTCGGCCTCGACCTCCGCCGCCTCGGCCTCCGCCCCGGCATGACCGTCCTCGTCCACGCCTCCCTCAGCCAAATCGGCTGGGTCTCTGGTGGCCCTGTCGCCGTCATCCACGCCCTCCAAGACGTCCTCACTCCCCAAGGCACCCTCGTCATGCCCGCCCATACCCTCAGCGGCGACCCCGCTGACTGGGAAAACCCACCCGTCCCCAAAAAATGGTATGAAACCATTCGCCAACACCGCCCCGCTTTCGACCCCCGCCTCACCCCCACCCGCCAAATGGGCGCTATCGCCGAACTGTTCCGCACTTGGCCCGATGTCCTCCGTAGCAACCACCCCGCCGACTCCTTCTCCGCTTGGGGCCAACATGCCGAATTCGTCACCGCCAATCATGCCCTCAACAATGGACTCGGCGACAACTCCCCCCTCGGCCGCCTCTACGACCTCGATGGCTGGATCCTCCTCCTCGGCGTGGGCCATATCAACAACACCTCCTTCCACCTCGCCGAATACCGCGCCCCCAACCCCACCCCCGCCTCCAATAGCACCACCATCCTCTACAACAATCACCCTACTTGGATCACATACCACGACATCGAGCTCGACCCCGACCCCTTCCCCCAAATTGGTGCCGAACTCGAAGAAACCGGCGTTGTCACCATCAACGAAGTCGGCTCCGCCACCGCCCGCCTCATGTCCCAACCCATCGCCGTCGACTTCGCCACCAACTGGATCCACCAACATCGCCAACGCACCACCGCCACCTAATAAACAAGACTCTATCAAAACCTCTGAGATTTCAACGCCAACTCTCCCCTAATGAATCAAACTCCCTAAAAACCTCTGAGATTTCAACGCCAACTCTCCCCTAATGAACCAAACTCCCTAAAATCTCAGAGGTTTCCACGCCAACTCTTCCAATTAATCACCACCAACACCCTCTAAATCAACCCTCACAAACTCTTTTTTGACCCATCCCCCCCATTTGGGTTACAATTTAAAGGTAACGAATCCCTTATCTTTTACAAATTTAATGTTTTCTCCCCCCATCCCCCTCCACGAAAACATTTACCCAATCCCACAAGCGAGGAAATTTCATGAAAGGTCTCATTCTTAGCGGTGGTACCGGCTCACGCCTGTACCCTCTCACCTATACCAATGCCAAACAACTTATCCCTGTCGCCAATAAACCGATTCTATTCCGCGTCATCGAATCAATCCGTGACGCCGGTATCACCGAAATCGGCATCGTCGTCGGTAGTACCGCCGATAAAATCAAAGAAGCTGTCGGCCGTGGCGGCCGTTGGGGCGTCAAAATCACCTACATCCACCAAGACCAACCCCTCGGCCTCGCCCACGCCGTCAAAGTCTCCGCCGATTTCCTCGGCAACGACCGCTTCGTCATGTTCCTCGGCGATAATGTCATCGAAGGTGGCATCAGCACCCTCATCACCCAATTCGCCGATAGCAAATGGAACAGCCAAATCGTCCTCACCCGCGTCAAACAACCAGAACAATATGGTGTCGCTGAACTGGCCAACGATGGCACCATTAAACGGCTCATCGAAAAACCCAAAAACCCCCCTAGCGACCTAGCCCTCGTTGGTATCTACATGTTTGACCACAATATCATGACCGCTGTCAATGAGATTAATCCCTCTTGGCGCGGCGAACTCGAAATCACCGATGCCATCCAATGGCTCGTTGACCAAGGCCATGCCGTCCACCCCTACGTCCATCGTGGCTGGTGGATCGATACCGGTCGCCCCGGTGATATGCTCGAAGCCAATGACCTCGTCCTCGAAGAACTGGACTACATCATCGATGGCTATGTCGATCGCGACAGCCAAGTTGGCCGCCGTGTCACCGTCGAACGGGGTGCCGAAATCATCAACAGCGTCGTTCGTGGCCCCGCCATCATCGGCGAAAATAGCCGTATCATTAACAGCTACGTCGGCCCCTTCACCAGCATTTACCACGATGTCACTATCGAAAATAGCGAAATCGAACACTCCATGGTGCTCGAAAACAGCAAAATTATCGACATCAGTGGCCGTATCCAAGATAGTTTGATTGGCCGCGATGCCGTCATTACCCGCTCCCCGATTAAACCCAAAGCGCACAAATTCACCCTCGGCGACCACAGCCGCGTCGGTGTTCTCTCCCCGGACCAATAAAAACCATGCGCGCCCTACTCCAACGTGTTCAAGAAGCATCTGTCACCGTTGATGACCGCGTCGTCGGCGCTATCGGCCGTGGCTACGCCATCCTCCTCGGCGTTACCCACAACGACACAACTGCCGAAGCCGACTGGCTCGTCAAAAAAATTATCGGTCTCCGCCTCTTTGAAGACGACGCGGGCAAGCTAAACGAGGATTTGACCACTGTTAACGGCCAAATCCTCGTCGTCTCCCAATTTACCCTTTATGGCGACGCCCGCAAAGGGCGCCGCCCCTCCTTCTCCCACGCCGCCCGTCCCGAACAGGCCGAACCCTTGGTCGATTACGTCGTCCAACAGTTCCGCGCCACCGGCCTCACTGTCGCCACCGGGGTCTTCGGTGCCCACATGGTTGTCAATATCGTCAATGATGGCCCTGTCACCCTCATGCTTGAACGTGACCACGATTAGGTTAATGACTATGCGCAAAAATAGTTGTCTGATTCTGTTAGCCCTCACCCTCGCCCTCATCCTCACCGCCTGCCAAACCACAACACCCACACCCACCTCGCCCCCTGCCAATACCCCCACCACCATCGCCCAACAACCAACGGACACACCACTCCCCGCCAACACCGCGACCCCAGCTATCGCGCCCCCAACCATTACCCCTCTCGCCACCTCAACTGCTACCGCTACCCCCACCAATACCCCCACCCCCACCCAAACACCCACGAACACACCATCACCATCCCCCACCGCCACCAATACCCTCACCCCCACCAGTTCCGGCCCACCTGCTCCCCCACCTACCGGCGGCGTTACCCAACCCCCATACGGCGGCTCCTGTGGCGATTACCCTTGTCCCGATGACCAAACTGGCTGGGAAGAACGCCTTCGTGTCCCCACCGGCTTTCAAGCCACCTACTTTGCCCACCTCCCCGACCAACGCCCCACCAGCATCACCTTTGGTCCCGATGGTCAACTATATGTCGCCACCATGAGTGGCACCATCTACCGTCTCGACAACAGTGGCAATGCCTCAACCTACGTCTCTGGCTTCCTCGTTCCCACCGGCATCGCTTTCCAACCTGGTACCGACCGGCTCTTCGTCTCTAGTCGCGCCAACAATGACAGTGTCAATGGTGAATCCATCATCTCTGTCGTCCAAGGTGGCGGTATCACCCGCCTCATCGGCGGCCTCCCCTGCTGTTACACCAGTTACCATGCCGCCAATGGTATCGCTTTCGGCCCCGATGGCTTCGGTTATGTCTCAGTCGGTGCCCGCGCCGACCATGGCGAAAAATTAGATAGCAACATACTTGATGAACAACATCCTCTCGAAGCCGCCATCGTTCGCTTCAGCACCGATGGCTCCCAAGTCGCCGCTTACGCCCACGGCCTCCGCAACAGCTACGACATCACTTGGGACGGCAACGGCCGTCTCTTCGCCACCGATAACGCTCCTGACTTTGGCCCACCCGAAGAGCTTCACCAAATCACTCCCGGCGGCCAACATGGCTACCCATGGTATGACTGTGATGAATGTTTCCCCGCCCCCCCAGATGTAACCCTCATCCCTCCCAAAGCAACCTTTATCCCCCACAGTTCCCCCACTGGTATCATCGCTTATCTTCACAACCAGTTTCCCGGCTACTATAACTCTCTCTTCGTCACTCTCTGGAGTGCCTTCCCCGGAGCCCAAAAAGTCGTCCGCCTCAACCCCGGCGGTTGGGGGCCTACCAACTTCGCCACCGGTTTCGCTTCCCCCATCGATCTCACCACTGGCCCCGATGGCTCCCTTTATGTCGCTGATTGGGCCACTGGTGTTATCTTCCGTATCAGTTACACAGGCTAATACGTCTAAATTGTAACCAAACTAACCCAAAAAATCACCGTCACCACTCACTTTATTCACAACTCACCCGAACAACTCGAACCTTACCCCTAAATCCGCAAAAAAATCCCCAAAATCCCCAAAATCCGCGTCAAACACCACCAAACCTTACCCTAAGTTGTTTAACCAAAAGATTTCACACTTTTAGCTTAACAACTTCAACGTATTAAACGGCATATTTTCAAGATCAACTGTCGACAATATTTAGTTTAATACACCTACACATAATTACAACAGC
>DATHYN010000371.1:0-10679 GCA_035459145.1 Anaerolineae bacterium
TCCACCCATCTCTCGCCCCATTTGCCTTCATCACCAAAACCCCACTCAAACAACCGTTAAACTATTTTACTGTTAAAATGTTTTAAATTAAAAACATTTTAACTTTATACCGTTCAAACTGTATCCCTCACTTCAAACCATCCCTCCCCCTCACCAATAAAAAAATCCGTCCAATCCCCAAAATCCGCGTCAAAATCTCCAAACATCCCCCTCACCAACCCCCAACTCAAACAGGTGGCTACCGACCACCACCGACATCCCTCGCCAATCAACACCAAACCAAATGAAAATCGGCCAATTTCTCCCTCCATGGCGTCATTTCCCCTTTTCAACCGTTGAGTATATAGATTCATTTAACCCATTACCCCCAAGGAGGTGACCTCATGACTGTTCCTTAAAACCAACCTGGTCGCACATACACAAGAGACAAACGACCATACAAAAGAAGGGCCCCCCTGATAAAACCTATCAAGCGGGCCCTTCTTTTTTCAATATTTCCGTCACCATAACGACAGACGCTCCCCGCTCTACCCCCTCTTCATCGCTACTGCCAACAAACTCTCTTCCCCCGCTTCCTCCAAATCCTCAAAGGCTAAACGCAATGCCGTCTCGACGATAATAGATTTCGAAACGTCATGTCCCCGCTTCCCCGTAATCCGCTTCAACCGCAACTGCGCCTCATCAATCCGATCCGCCACTTCTGGATCTAAATAGATCGTCACCTTTATCGGCTTCGCTTTCTCTGGCTCTTTTTGCTGTTTTGCTGGCTTACTGTCTTGCTGGCTACCACTGTCGGTCGCCGAAAATAAACCGCTATCTATTCGAGCTCGTCTTTTAGCCATTGATCTACCTCCTCGGCCAACTGCCGATACGCTTTCGCCTGCTTATTCTGCGGATCATACGTCACCACCGACTCCCCACCAGCCGCCGCTTCCGCCACCCGCACCGACCGCCCAATCCGTACCTCTAACAATGGCAATCCCGCCTCCCGCATCACCTCAATCGCTTCCCGATGATGAATCAAACGACCATCAAAAAAGGTGGGCAAAATCCCCATCACTTCTAACTCTGGATTCAGCTCTACCCGAATCTGATTCAATGTCCCCATAAACAAATTCAAGCCGCGTAAATCGGTAATCTGCGGAATCGTCGGTATCAACACCGCCGTCGCCGTCCGCAACGCATTAACGGTCAACAACCCCAACGAGGGGGGCGAATCAATCAAACATAAATCAAACTCTCCCCCCACATCCTTCAGCGCCCGATGCAATAAATTCTCCCGACCCATCCGCGCCGTAATAAATAACTCTGTCGTCGCCAACGCAATATCGGCCGGCGCTAACCATAAGTTAGGCGCTACCTCTACTAAAATCTCGTTGATTTTCATCTCCCCATCCAACACCGCGGCCAAACTCGCTTCGCCCGCCTGATGACCACAGGAAGCGGTCAAACTAGATTGTGGGTCGATATCAACCATCAACACCCGATACTTATCGGCCAAGGCGGTCGCTAGGGCATGGGTCGTGGCCGTCTTCCCCACACCCCCTTTCATGGTGGCAATTGCTATTTTATACATAACGACCATTTTAACGTAATTATGTTTTAATGCCAAAACTTTTTGCAATTTTTCATTTATAACATTTTACTGTCAAAACGCTAAAATACCCCCAACCACACAAACCTTATCTGCAAATCAACAAAAAATCCCCAAAATCCCCAAAATCCGCGTCAAAAAACACCAAACCTTACCCCGACATATCATTACAATAGCAAATTTAAGATTACTTTGTCTACACCGATCTATTTTTAAAATGAAAGAATGTACTTAAGTTTGATTTACCTATTTAATTTCTGGTAAAATGCATTTGAATGCTTAGCTTGTACAATAACATTTTTTACTATTTATTTTAGTTGAGGATAATTAATAATGGCTTCTATACAAATCACTTCTCACATTACAGTAGATGAGTTGTTACAAAGTGTGGAGCAATTAAGCACGTCCGATTTAGAAAAAATTGTTCAACATATTTTAACGCTACGGGCGCGTCGCAACGTTTCCCATTTATCTGCAGAAGAATCTGACTTACTATTAAAAATCAATCAACCAATTGAAGCCTCTGTCCAAGAAAAATATAATGAGTTATGGGCAAAAAAAGAAAATGATGATTTGTCTGCTGATGAACACCAAGAGTTATTGAGTTTGATTGAAAAAATTGAGCTAGCTGACGCGCAAAGAGTGCTTCATCTAGGCGAACTAGCTAACTTACGAGGCCTATCTATAGATGAATTGAAGAAAGATTTAGGTATTACCAAAGCCTCCTATGTCTAATTCCCGTGTTACAAACGAGCAACGACAAATTATTGCTGAAAGAGCCAACAACTTATGTGAATATTGCCACATTCCAGCTGACTTTGCGACACAATCTTTTGCTGTTGAACATATTTATCCTCAAAGCCTCGGGGGCCCCACAGAATTAAACAATTTAGCACTGGCTTGCCCTGGATGCAACAGTCATAAACAGGCAACCATTGAGCGTCATGATATTGTATCAGGACAAATTGTTCCCTTATTTCATCCGAGAAGGGATAAGTGGTCTACCCATTTTGGCTGGAACGAAGACTTCACCCTAATTATTGGCTTAACCCCAGTAGGACGCGTAACAGTTACAGCATTACAAATGAACCGCACAGGATTAGTTAACCTGCGCAAAGCTCTATACCTTTTTGGTAAGCACCCTCCCATCAATGATATGAAGTAGTTTGCCGTTAAAACGTCAAGCCATTAAAAACTTATAACATTTTGAAGTTTTGACAGTAAAGTGCTAAAGCATTAAAACACTCTTTCCCCCCAATCCCCTCCCCACCAACACCAAATTACAAATCATAAATCACCAATCATAAATCCCTCCTCCCGCACCTGTTGTCCTCACCTTCAATTCAGCTTACAATACCTCTCTAACTAATTGCAGTCGAAATCTTCCCGGAAGACCAACATAACCGCCTCCTATTCACAAACCTTCCGAGAAGATAGTTGCCTACGAAGGATTCAGTTGTACCTATGGATGAACGTGAACGTCTAACCCAAGCTATCGCCGCCCTCGAAGCACAACGCCCCCTCCTCGGCGACGCCGTCGTCGACCCCGCCATCAACTCCATGCGTGAAAAATTGGCCACGCTCACCCCCTCGGCCTCCCTCGAAACCCAACGTAAACAGGTCACTATCCTCTTCGCCGATGTCTCCGGCTTCACCGCCCTCTCCGAAACCCTCGATATCGAAGATGTGACCGAAATTATGAACGCTATCTGGCAACAACTCGATGGCGCTATCCTCGCCCACGGCGGCTATATCGATAAACATATCGGCGACGCCGTCATGGCCGTCTGGGGCGTCGAACAGGTCCGCGAAGATGACCCCGAACAAGCGGTCCGCGCCGCCCTCGCTATGCAGGCCGCCCTCAGCCAGTTCAACCAAGAAAATCGCCGCATCCAAATTATCCGCCGCCAACGGGACCTCCCCCCCGACCAACCCGACCTCCTCCGTATCCGCATCGGCATCAATACTGGCCCCGTCCGCTTGGGGCAGGTGGGTACCACCGGCGAATATACCGCCATGGGCGATTCCGTTAATCTCGCTAGCCGGCTCGAACACGCCGCCCCTGTCGGCGGCATCCTCATCGCCCAAGAAACATACCACCATGTCCGCGGACTCTTCCTCATGCAAGCCCAAGACCCCTTCATGGTCAAAGGCAAATCAGACCCCATCCTCAGCTATACCGTCCTCCGCGCCCGCCCCCAAGCGTTCCGCATGGGCCAACGGGGCGTCGAAGGGGTCGAAACAGAGCTCATCGGCCGCCACCACGAACTTAACAAACTCCAAAACGCCCTCCAAGCAGCCCTCAGTCCCGCCTCCCATCCCGCTCACATCCTCACCGTCGTCGGCGACGCCGGCGTCGGCAAATCCCGCCTCCTCCATGAGTTTGAACAATGGATCTACCGTATCCCCGATAACGTCACCATCATCCAAGCCCGCGCCCGTCCCGAACGGCAAACGCTACCTTGGGCCTTGCTCCGTGATATCTTCACCCGCTGGTTCGATATCCAAGAAACGGACTCGGCCACCCTCGCCCGCCAAAAACTAGTCGATGGCATCACCCTCACCCTCGATCATGACGACGGCGAAATGAATGCCCATTTCATCGGCCAACTGCTCGGTTTCGATTTCCGCCACAGCCCCCACCTCCACGGTATCGGCACTCAAATCGATGCCCAAGAGCTCCGCGACCGTGCGCTCCTCTATTGTCGTCAATTTTTCCAACAGCTCTCCCAACAACACCCTCTTCTCATCCTCCTCGAAGATATCCATTGGGCCGATGATAGCTCTCTCGCCATCTGGCCTTCCTGGATCACCGGCTGGCAAGCTGGCTCGGCCCTCATCGTCGCCGTCGCTCGCCCCGCTCTCTTCGAAAAACGCCCCAACTGGGCCCAAGCCCCCGACCAACATCAAACCATCACCCTCGCCCCCTTAACCGAAGATGATTGCGAAGCGCTCGTGGCCGAAATTTTGCAACATGTCGACGATATCCCCGGTCTTCTCCGCGATCTCATCGTTAAAAAAGCGGACGGCAACCCGTTCTATGTCGAAGAGATGATCAAAATGCTCATCGAAGATGGCATTATCATCAAAGATACCCCCCACTGGTGGGTCGATATCAGCCGTCTCGACCCCGAACGGATTCCCAGCACTCTCACTGGCGTCCTCCAAGCCCTTTTGGACCGTCTCGAACCGGCCGAGCGTACTCTCCTGCAACAAGCCTCTGTCATCGGCCGCACCTTCTGGGATGGTGCCCTCCTCCATATGTCTCAAGCCGAAGCAACGCCGCTCACTACCACCGCCGTTGACGATCTCCTCCAAAAACTGCGCGACAAAGAGATGATCTTCCGCCGTCGCTCCTCCGCCTTCGCCTACACCCAAGAGCTTATCTTCAAACATGCCATCTTGCGCGATGTCACCTACGAAAGTGTCCTCAAACGGCAACGTCGCCTCTATCATCGTTTAGTCGCCGATTGGCTGATCGACAACACCGGCGGCCGTCAATCAGAGTTTGCCGGCCTCATCGCCGAACACCTTTATCGGGGGGAAGATTTCAGCCGTGCTGTCCGCTTTTTGCAGGCGGCCGGCGCCCAAGCCGCCGACCAATACGCCAACCAAGAAGCGATCGATTACTTCTCCCGTGCCCTCGGCATCGTCGACCCCGATGACGCCCAAACCCAATACGACCTCCTCCTCGCCCGCGAACAAGTCTTTGACCTCCAAGGCGAACGGGTCTGGCAAGCCCAAGACCTCGAACGCCTCATCGAAATCGTCGCCGAACTCCCCCTCGACCAACAAGCGGTCATCGCCCTGCGCGAAGCCAACTACTCTGGAATCATGCACAACTACGAAGAGACGATCACCGCCGCCCAATGGGCGCTCGAACTCGGCACCGCCTTAGAACAGCCCTATGCCCAAGCCAAAGGGCATTTCCATTGGGGCTGGGCTCTGCGCCGCCTCCAACAAACGGAGCAAGCGGAAGAACATATCAATCACGCCTTACAACTCGCTCGTGACGCCGATTTGCCCCAAGTCGAAGCTGACTGTTTGCGTAGTTTGGCCCATATTTTCGACAAAAAGGACAAAGATGACCGTGCTTTACAGCTGTATGAAGAAGCATTGGCCATCTATCGGCGCTTAGGTGATCGGCGCGGCGAAGGCCGCGCCCTCAACGGGCTCGGCAATCTCGCCAGCGAACGGCGCGAATACGCCACCGCCCGCCGCTACTACGAACAAAACTTAGCCATCTCCCAAGCTATCGGCGACCGTTCCGGCGAAGCGTGGGCTTGGTGGTGGCTGGGACAAATCTGTCTCCAGCAAAAACAGTTCGAGGAAGCGCTCCAACATTACCGTCAAACATTATCCCTCCGCCAAGAGATTGGGGATGAACTGGGGGTCGCCATGGCGTGGAATCATATGGGGCGCGCCGCCCTCTACAACCAAGATTTTGAGCTGGCCCGCCAATATTGTCGCCAAGCCAATAAATTTTATGACCAGCTCAATGAACTGGAAGGGCGCTTTTGGGCCCAATGGTGGGGCGGCAACGCCATCCAAGCCCAAGCCGATTACGCCACCGCCGCCTACCAATACGAACAACTGCTCAAACTGGAGCCGGATGAACAGCATTGGCATTATCGGATGGTGCGGGGCCGCTTATGTCAGGTCTACAGTTGGCAGGGCGCCTATGAAGCCGCGCAACGAGAAGGGGAGCAAGCATTGGCCGATTCACGCTTAGCCAACGACAAATGGGGCGTCGCCCATTTGCTCATCATTTTAGGGTATGTCGTTTATTATCAGGACGATTTAGCCGCGGCCGAGGCGTACTGGCAGGAAGCGTTAACCTTACGGCGTGAACTCGGCCTCCAAAATGGCCCTATCGAACCGGAAGCCGGCTTAGCCCTCGTTGCGTGGGGGAGGGGGGACAAACAAGAGGCGGGGCGGCGGGCCGCGGCGGTCGCCACCTATCTCGATAATCCGGATGAGCATTGGACCAATATCCAAGAACCAGCTCGCCTCTATTGGGTCTGTTCTCACGTTTTATCCACCGACCCCCGCGCCGCTGACTGGTTAGCAACAGGGCAACAGATGCTCATCCAATACGCCCGCCGACATGTCCCCGAATCCGCTTGGCGGGAAGCGTTCTGGCAACTCCCATGGCGGGCCGCTTTACGGCCCGATACGGAACGGGTGAACTAATCAGCCTCTTCCCCATTATCACCCTCCAAGGTATTTAATTCACCACGCCTCTCTTGGGCGGCCGCTAACAGAGCCTGATGGGTGGGAACCGCCAAGAAAGTCTCACAAGCCAACTTATCATTACCCAGCGCTGCAATCTCTTGGTTTAACCAAGCTAATGCTTTATCCAATACTAGTAACGCGCGGTCGTCGGCAACGGCCGTTAACACCCTATAACAACTCAAATAAACCGGCATCGGCTCTTCTCCCCGTACCTGATCAGCCAAGATATTCGGCCAACAACGCTCAACATACCCCATCGCCTCATGCGTATAGCCCCGTCGCCAAGCTACTTCAGCCAACCCTGCCCATCCTTGAGCAAGTAGATGAGTGTGTTTCAATGTTTGTCGGGCTGTAATCATAGCTCTGTAGTGGGTGACGGCCGTGGACAACATATCTTGCGCCACCGCCCAATGCCCCAAATAAAGCTGCGTATAGGCGACACCATCCAAATCTTCTATCTCGATATACATCCGCAACGCCTTTTGCAAATAAAGTTCAGCTAATCTAAACTGCTTTTGTGCCAATGACACAAAGCCTAACCCTTCTATGGTTAAAGCAAGACCTGACCGTCTTTCTAGACGACGAATCGCCGCCAAATTTTGTTGATGCAGAGATCTCACCCGCCTATATTGACCCAAATGGGTCAGGGCGATAGCTAAGTTATGCCGTATGGCATTTATGTGTACAAGATTATTCAACTGCTCATACCATTTTAAAGCTTGATCATAATGAATAATACTTGCGGCACACATCCCTTCATCCTGTTCAATATTACCTAGCAAAAAATAAAAGTTCGCCACCTGTGCCCAATCTTGACATTGCTCGGCTAAATCCAGACCGATTTTCAAAAGTTCTCGCCCTTCCGTGAATCGTCCCAATCGCACCACGGCCGTGCCATACTCATGATAAGCCCGAATTAAAAGCGTCTCATCCGCTAATGAGTGCGCCAATTCAATCACTTCAATCATTGCTGCTGGTACCAATTCACAATTAACCTGCATATTACGCAGTACAGCCTCTTCTAATAATAGATATGCTAATGCGTGTTGACGTTTTGGTGTCACTGACAATTGCCGCAACTGACGTATGGTTTGTTTGAACAAACGTATACCATGCGATAACAAGCCAACTCCTATATAAAAAGAGGCCAACGGCCGCACAACCTCAGCAATCTCGTCTAACCACTCTTCACTGCTGGCCCATCGCCATGCTTGTTCTAAATCGGCATGGCGACGACGCAGATCAACAAATATATCATTAGATGGATTTTCTTCTAATAATTTGCGTCGGCTTTGCAAATATTGAAAATGTTCTTGAATATAGGCACGTCGCGCTTGTTGGTACAAATCTGGCTGAGCAACGAGTTGTTCGTAGGCAAAATGGCGGAGTAGTTCATGGTATTGGTAACGGCCGTTATCAGCACGACGCAGCCAAAAATGAGCCACAACCAAAGCCAATTGCATCCGTGATGCCCCAGTAACAGCTTGCGCTTCTACCGCGGTAAACGGTTGACGAAACAGCGATAATTGAGCCAATATCTGTTGTTGGTCCTTGGGTAGATTATGCCATGATTGTGCCAAAATTTGGCGCATATCTCGCTGGCGCGGCAGCAAATCAGCATGGGCACTATTTAATAAATCTAATCCCTCGGCCACGCTATCAGCTACCTCAGCCAAGGTGAACCCTTGCAGTTGGGCCGCCGCCAATTCTAATGCCAGTGGGTAACCGCCTACTACATGACAAATGCGACTAATCAAGGGCGCGGTCTTTTCATCCCATTGAAACTGGGGCTGAACCCGACGAACGCATTGGACAAATAGTTTCCCCGCCGCATGTGGTGAATCAGCCACAGACGAACTCTTATCTAACCCCAACAAATGAAAGACCGTTTCCCCATACAAGCGTAATGGCTCACGAGAAGTGACAACAATTTGCAAATGAGGCACCGCTTTTAGCCACTTGGTAAGTACACTACTTCCGGCTATTAAATGTTCCCAATTATCTAGTAAAAGCAATATAGGACGGTCACCCCACTCTTTAGCCAGAATATCTATGGGGGAAGAAGTAGCCGATGAAGATGGTAAGGGTATATCAAGGGATTGTAGTAAATGAGAACTAATTTGTTCAGGCCAAGAAATAGCTTCGTCTGGTTCAAATTCGGCCAAGGAGATGAAGTAAATAGCTGTGAAGGGCATGGGCAGGGGGGTGCGAGCAGTTATCCACCCTAATTCTAACATCAGCTTAGTCTTGCCAATCCCACCAGGGCCAACTAGCGTCAATAAACGCTGGCTAGGCTCTGCTAGGTACTGTTGCAAAGTTATCAACTCTTGTTGCCGCCCCACCAATGGTGTTAGCAGAGCGGGTAAATTATGCGTAAGCGACGAACTAGATGGCAAACGACCATCTCGAATTTGCTCATAGAGCGCTGTTGTTTTTGCCGTTGGCTTAATACCTAATTCTTCAGACAAAATAGCGACACACTTTTGATATTCGGCCAATGCCGTTGTCACTTGCCCTTGACTAACCCACCAACGCATGAGCACACGGTACCCCTCCTCCGCCCATGGTTCTAGCGACAACAAGCGACGCGCAAAATGGGCGGCACGAGTCAGATCTTTTTTTTCGCTCTCGCGGGTCAGTTGGGTGCAGGCATAAACCGCCAGATGGTGTAACTGTTCACGCGTAGTTACTTGCCATTCCGCCAATTCTTGGGCATCAGGCGAATAATAGGTGGCTAAAAACTCACCTTCATAGAGATCCAACGCACATTCCCACTCTTTTTTGGCCGCTTTCTGCTCAAATAGATTCGCATCAAGTATGAAATTTGTGCCCGCATGAAATTGAACAATGTCACGAGTGACAGTCAAATATTGCTCCGCCGTTTGCTTATCATCAAAGATACGCCGAATTTGATACAATGCTTGTCGAAAATTTTCACGACTTTTTCTCTCATTCTCTTGAGGCCATAGCAATGTTGCTAACTGGTCACGACCATAGGACACATCTTTGTTACGCATGAGGTAAACGAGGAGAACAGCCGCCTTGCTCATCCTCAAGCTAACAGAATGGCCGTTAATCGTAATCTCTAACTTACCAAACGTTTGAACTGAAAGCATAAAATCATTATAACTATTGTCTAATTCTATATACCACTATTGTCTAATTCTATATACCACCACCAATCTAAAACAAATTCTCTTCAATATTATCACAAAACAAACAGGCTAGAAAAAAATTCGGTCTAACATATTAAATACTTCGTAGTTGAATATAGTGACTTGTCGCTAACCTACCACCATCTTCCCCCTGCCTGTTCACAATTAGTTCACGAATCATATTTACACTATGTTTATGTCTCATCAAGATTCGCCACATACGGCTACTCACACCAACCCACAACTATATCGTTCAATTTTACTTCGTTGTTGGCGTGAAGAAGACACAGCCGTATGGCGCTATATGGTTCATGATGTGAGCACCAGTGAGCAGTACAACTTTGCCAATCTGGATTTACTAATTGCCTTTCTTTATCAACAACTGGAAACCCAAATATGTCAAACTCATATTACCGACTCAACAACAGATATTCCCGTCTCCTACTAAGAATAAGTGGTGTTATCCTCATCAGTACCATCACGGTTCTAATTTTTCAGCTTTGGACCCGATCACCCCAACCAATGACTGATCCCGATAATCCAACACGTAAAGCACAAGCAACAACCCAGACACCATCTAGGCACAGTTTTGTACGCGTAGCTAACGCCGCTTCTTTGGCTAATAAGTTAGACTTGGTGGCTGATCAGGTATACGGCCAGTTCGATTTCACTAGCAATTCCGTGCCCATAACGGT
>DATHYN010000372.1:0-8182 GCA_035459145.1 Anaerolineae bacterium
TTACTTGTTTCTGCTGTTTCCCAAAAACCTTTGCCTTTCCCAACCCTTTTATTGCCCGAACCTTGGCCTTCTTTATCCCTTCATGAGGCGTTATCTTAGTGGTGTAAACATGCCTTTTTATAAAAACCTAGCCCCAAAAGCCCCTCCCTCCCCCCCAGAAAACTAAACATTCCCCTCAAAAAGTAGCTTTATCACCCATTTTTTGCTATCGTATTAACACATTACCTTTTTATTTGGAGGCAAGCCATGAACACCCCCCTAAATTTTGAACCAATCACCAACCAAATCCGCCGCTGGGACAACCGTCGCCGCCGCGTTGAACTCCTCCTCTGGCTCCCCCGTACCGTTCTCGCCGGCCTCCTCGCCGCCGCCCTCATCGCTGGCCTCGCCCGCTGGCGCCCCCTCTTCACCAACCAAGAAGTCGCCTACATCACCCTCGGCCTCGCCCTCACCGGCCTCATCCTCGGCCTCGCCTTTATCCTCGGCCGCCGCCGCACCCTCCGCCAACAAGCCCACTTCGCCGATAAACAGTTCTACCTCCAAGAACGATTAGCCACCGCCATCGAAATCCAGCACGGCCACCTCACCCCCCCCGCCCCTCTCGCCCAACAACAGGTCGAAGACACCCTCACCACCCTCCGCCACGTCAACACCAAACAAGCCCTCCCCTTCACCGTTAACCGCCAAGATTGGCTCCTCATTTTAATCACCACCCTCCTCCTCGCCCTCGCCATCTACCTCCCCAACCCCCAATCCGCCATCCTCGAAAAAAACCGCGCCATCGCCGCCGCCATCGACGAACAGATCGAAGCCCTCGAACAGCTCCAAGACGAGATCGCCGCCAACGACACCCTCACCCCTGAACAACAAGAAGCCCTTCAGGACCCGCTCGCTAACGCCCAAGAGGCCCTCGCCGCTGGTGAACTTAGCCAAGAAGAAGCGATCGCCGCCCTCTCCGAAGCCCAAGCCGAATTACGCGACCTCGCTGCCGCCAACAACAACGACAATCTCATCTCCAGCCTCAACGAAGCCAGCCAACCGTTAGCCAACAACAGCAACAGCCAATCATTGGCCGCCGCTCTCCAAAACGGCGACCTCGCCGCCGCCGCCGCCGCCGCCGCTGACCTCGCCGACAACCTCGACAACCTCACCCCCGAAGAACAAGCCCAACTCGCCGCCGACCTCGCCGCCGCCTCCCAAGCCCTCGCCAACGTCGACGCCGAACTCGCCCAACAACTCGCTGAAGCTTCTCAAGCCCTCGCCAATGGGGACATCACCGCCGCCCAAAATGCCCTCTACGAAGCGAGCGGCACCCTCCAAGAAGCGGCCCAAGCCAACGCCGTCGCCCAACAAGCCAACCAAACCGCCAACCAGCTTAATCAAGGCAGTCAACAAATCGCCCAAGCTGGTCAGCCCGGCCAACAAGGTCAGCAAGGCCAACAAGGTCAGCAAGGCCAGCAAGGTCAGCAAGGCCAGCAAGGTCAGCAAGGCCAAGGTCAAGGCCAGGGCCAGGGCCAAGGGCAAGGTCAAGGCCAGGGCCAAGGGCAAGGTCAAGGTGAAGGACAAGGGCAAGGTCAGGGCCAAGGTCAAGGTCAAAGTGGTGGCGCTGGTACCGGTGGCTTAGGTGGGGAGAGTGGTCATGTTGATAATGTCTACGTACCTGAATTTGTCGATTTAAGTGGCGAAGCGGGCGAAGAGATCGAGTTGCCGGCCGAGTGCGTCGCCAACCCCGCCAACTGTGGCTCCCTCCTCCAAAACAACCCCACCGCCTTCGGTGACGAAAACAGCACCGTCCCCTACAACCAAGTCTACGGCGACTACCGCGACGCCGCCTACGAAGCCCTCGACGATGATTACATCCCCCTCGGCCTCAAAGGCTACATCCGCGACTACTTCTCCTCCCTCGAACCCACCCCCTAAGCCAACCCAATCCACTCTAAGAGAATATACCCCATCGCTGAAAACAGGCTGGAGGTAGTCCGATTTGTTAAATCGGACTACCTCCAGCTCCCCCAGCTCCCCCCAGCTAAACAACAACCCACGGTACTGGTACACATTCTCAAAATGTACTAATTTTCAACCAATCTTGACAATTTATAACCTCTGAGATAAAATCCTACTAAACGGTTAGTAAGTAACCGTCTACGAGGCTTTTACGCATGTCTAATCAACCACTTAATGAAGTCATCCTCACCCAAGCAAGCCAACTCTTTCGCGAACAAGGGTATTCGGCCACTACCATCAAACAAATCGCCAAAGCGGCTGGCTGTACCAATGCCGCTCTCTACTACTACTACGCTGGTGGCAAAGAACAAATTCTCCACGAAGTGATTCAACATTCTGTCGCTGCCGATCCGGTTGAATTAACGGCCGTTCCCCACGCCACCTCCCTCACCCAATACCTCACCCTCCTCAGCCTCAAACTCAAAGAAACAATGCCCCAACTCACTGACCGCGTTAACTGGATCATGATCCAATTCCCTAACCTCCCGCCTGAACAAAAACAATTTATCCAAAATCAACACCTCCGCTTCCACCACGCCCTTCACCTTCAAATTAAACGCTTTGTCCCCGATGAAAACCAAGCTGACCAGCTCGCTTGGCTCGTCTTCTGTGCTTTCTTTGGCTACCAACAGCTCTTCATTAAAATGAATCTCGCCCCCCAAGCCTCTATCACCGATGAAACCTATGTCCAATTCCTCATCGACACCGTCACCACCGCTCACGGTAGCTAATTTTTAGTCGCGTTTCACAACGCTATT
Organism: Anaerolineae bacterium; assembly: GCA_035459145.1. Classification (GTDB taxonomy): domain Bacteria; phylum Chloroflexota; class Anaerolineae; order Promineifilales; family Promineifilaceae; genus DATHYN01. Next base: position 2,763 of record DATHYN010000372.1, read on the forward strand.
TTTTTGTCCCGCGATTGTACTTTTTTTCTCAATCGCTTTCTGCCTATCTACTTTTCATACTCTCTTGTGAGGTTTTATATGTTAGCTAATCTGTTTGATCGAATCACGCGAACATCAGTCCACTGGCGCTGGGTTACCCTAGCCGCTACCTTTATCATTCTCGCCGCCGGCGCTTGGTCAGCCACTGGACTCAACCAAGAAATGCTCCCTCGCGTTGAATTTCCCCAAACCATCGTCGTCGCCCAATGGTCTGATTCCGAATCAGCAACCCAATTTTTGGAAACAATTACCAAACCGTTTGAAGAACAATTCGCCCAAATCGATGGGGTCGTCAATGTCGAATCAACCACAAATCGTAGTTTTGCCTTTATCATCGTCCGTAACGAATTTGGCCTTAACCAAGAACGGGTGATCAATGATATCAAAACCATCATTAATGAAGCCGACTTGCCTGATGGTATGGAAACACCCCAAACAATCAATTTTAGCTTCAGTGATCTACCCGTCATCTCGGCCAGTGTCTTCGCCGAAGATTTAACCCTCGACGAACTCAAAGAGGTGATGGAAACTGATTTCCAACCACGTATCGAAGCGGTTGACCAAGTTAGCCAAGTCAATATTAGTGGTGGCCAAGTTCTCCCCGAAGAAGAACCAACCCCAACACCAGCCCCCACCTTAGCCCCAACACCTTCCCCCACCCCCATTCCCCCCGCCGATTATGACACCCCTAGCCCACTACCACGTCTTCTCATCCGTGGCGTCGCTGAATATGGCTACGAAGTCGAATTCGCCCAAGATGTCACCCCTGACATGGCCTGGACATTAGTCAGTATCGGCCCTATCGGCTACCAAGCCATCGAACTTCTCACCGTCGAAAATCTCCGCGTCCTCGACCCTGAAGTTCTCGCCTATCTCCCCACTGACTACACCGACTCCCTCGAACCTTGGCTTTTCGATGAATTAAATGAACGTGCCGCCGACTTTGGTGGCATCGGCCAATTCTCTCTTGCCGAAGCCCAAGCCTCGGCCGCCAACGGCATCAACATCCTCACCGGCCAACGTCTCGATGGCGAAACAGACGAACAAACCGACACCGACACCATCACCGACACCCTCGCCTACCCCCCCGTCCCCCTCCCTGAAAGCTGGATCGGCGCCGCCGCCGCCCAAGGGCTCACCATCTCCACCACCGCCGACATCGACGCCAACTTCATGGGCGCCATCGTCGCCCTCGCCCCCCAAAGCCTAGCTGAACTTACCCCCGAAATGCTCTACTCCTTCTCCGCCGATGTCATCGCCGTCCTCCCCCAAGAGTATCTCGCTGGCCTCGACCCTGAGGTTCAAGCTACTTTAGCTTCCATCCACACCACCTCCCAAACCACCATCCCCGCTGACCCCACCCCCTTACCTCTCCCCCAAGAATGGATTGCTGGCGCCGCCGCCCAAGGGCTCACTATCTCCACCACCGCCGACCTCACCCCCGAATTTATGTCGACTATCGCCGCCTTCGCCCCCGAACAGTTAGCCCTGCTCACCCCGCCTATGTGGCGCGTCCTCCCCATCAATACCCTCTCCACCACCCTTCCTCTCGCCAGTGACACCCTCTCCCCCACCCTCACCACCCAACTCAACGCTATTTTAGCGGCCGCCAACGGCCAACAACCAGAACCGGTTGACCTCCCCGCTAGCTGGGTCGGCGCCTCCGCCGCCGCCGGCTTCCCCCTCACCACCACCGCTGACCTCACCCCCGAAGCCATCACCGGCCTCGCCACCCTCGGCCCCGAACTCCTCCTCGACCTCACCCCAGACATCCTCGTCTCCCTCGACCCCGCCCTCCAAGCCCTCCTCCCCCCAGACCTTCTCGCTAATTTCGACGAAGGAACTCAACAAACAGTCCAAATTATCGCCATTCGCGCCGCTCAATATGAAGCCAAAATGGCCGCTAATCAACCCGATACCCCTCGCCCCGCTGACCCCACCCCCTTAACTCTCCCCCAAGAATGGATCGTCGGCGCTGCCGCCCAAAATCTTATCATCTCCACTACCGCCGACATCACGCCTGAGTTCATGACCACCCTCGCCTCCTTCTCCCCCGACCAACTCGCCCTCATCACCTCTGACATGTGGCGCGTCTTCGACCCCGCCGTTATCAGCGTCGCCCTCGATACCGTCCCCGACAACTTCGAAGAACCCTTCATCTACGAACTCCAAGCAATTGTCGCCGCCGCTAACGATGCCCCCCCACCTGACATCCCTCTCCCCGCTGAACTTCTCCCCCTCCTCGAACAAGCGGGCATCACCGCCACCACCACCGCCGAGTTCTTCAGCAACCCCGCTAATCTCGCTCTGCTACCCACCGAAGGTACCGATGATGACCAAGCCCCCTTCTATCTACTCTTAGGTGCCCCTCGTCAATTCCTAGCCGATGGCGCCGCGCTCCTCCCGCTTGATGACGGCTTAGCCCAAACAGTTGCCATCGTCCAACTCCGCGCCCAACAAGCCGCTTGGGATGCTGAAGCCGCCGCCCTCGCCGCTGGCGAAGGTTCCACTGAGGTCGAGCCCGAACCAGAACCGGTCGATCCCGCCCGTCTGCCTGACATGCTCATCCAAATGGCCAGTGCCCAAGGCATGACCATGGAGAATGCCCAAGACATTCCGCCTGAATTCGCCCGCGCCCTCGGCTCCTTCGGTGAACAAGGCACCCAACTCTTAGGCATGCTCAGCGACGATAACCTCCGCTTACTCCAACCACAAGTTATCGCCCTCCTCCCTATGGGCTTCCTCAACACCCTCGACGCCGATCTCCGCACTGAACTCGATGAGCTCGCCTCCGAATATGGTGGCGCTGGCCAATTAGCCATCCAAGAAGCCGAAGCAGCGGCCGCCTTAGCCGCTGGTGCCCCCGCCATGTCCGGCCGCTGGATCGAACCGACCGAAGAAGGTGAAGAATCCCAATTCCAAACCGCCGCTGATTTAATCAACAACGGCTTCCTCCCCGATGCCGCCTCCTTCATCAACGTCTTCCCCGGTTCCCCCAATGTTGATAATCCCCCCGAATGGCTCAACGACCTTACCCCAGAAGTCATTCAATTCCTTGAAGAGAATGAAGATGGATTCATCAGCAATCTTGACCTTATCGCCCTCGAGCTCTTCTCCCCTGAGACCATCAACTTCATGCTCGAAAATTATCGTGACCAGTTTGAGCCTGAAGTAGCCGAACGGCTCGAAGGCATCGCCGCCGGTACCGTCAAAGTATTCATTCCTGAATCGACCGTTACCCGCACCGATGGCAACGCTAGCCTCCTCCTCGACGTCTTCAAAGATGGCGATGCTAACACCGTCGTTGTCGCCGAACGTATCTTCGCTCTCTTCGAAGAGTATCAAGAAGAAAATCCAAACATCCAAATTGCGCTCGCCTTCGAACAAGCCAGTTTTATCACCGAATCGATTAATGGTGTGGCCCGTGAAGGGACGTTAGGGGCTGTTTTTGCCGTTATCGTCATCTTGATTTTCTTGAGTGGACAGGTAAACGGCCGTTACAAACCCAGCTGGCGCGCCACCATCATCACCGGCCTCTCCATCCCCAGCTCCATCCTCTTCGCCTTCTTACTCATGCGCTGGATCCCCCAAACCATCGGTGAACCACTTAACCAGCTCGCTCTGGATAGTACCGGCACCGCCGCCACTATCCTCGGCTTCATCGCCAAACTGTTCCCCAATGAGATTACCCTCAACATCATGACCCTCAGCGGGTTAACCGTTGCCATCGGCCGTGTCGTTGACGACTCCATCGTCGTCCTCGAAAACATCTACCGCTTCATCCAACGGGGTGACGACCCTCTCGAAGCCGCTTTCGCCGGTACCCGCGAAGTCGCTGTCGCTATCTTCTCCGCCACCGTCACCACCATGGCCGTCTTCCTCCCCCTCGGCCTCATCGGCGGTGTCGTCGGCGCCGTCTTCCTCCCCTTCGGCATGACCGTCACCTACGCCCTCGCCGCCAGTTACATGGTTTCGATTACAGTTGTCCCCGCCCTCACCTACATGCTCATCCGCCAAGAACATATCCCCGAAGAAAAAGAGACCCTTCTCCAACGTGGTTACACCCCCCTTCTTAAATGGGTGCTCAACAATCGTGGTGTTACCCTCGCTGGTGGGCTCCTTCTTTTCATCGGTAGCATCTTCCTCATGGGCCAACTCCCTCAAAGCTTCATCCCCGCCATTGGTGAACCCACCATCAACATTCGTGTGAACCTCCCCAATGGCACCCCCATGGTCGAAACCAATGAGTTAATCGAGGAACTTGAACACGAAATCGAAGATTTAGAAGGGTTAGGCACCATCTTAACCGTCATCGGTACCAGTGGTGGCTTCGAATCCATCTTCGGGGCCAGTGGCATCAGTCAAAACCTGGCCGCTATCACCATCTCCGTTGAAGACCAAGAAGAACTCGAAGAGTTAGCCAATGAAGTTCGCCACATCAGTGAAGATATCTTAGGTGCCGATAACGTTGTCGTCTCCGCCGCCGCCCAATCTGGTTTTGGTGGTTTCGCCATCATCGTCACGGGTAACACCCAAGAAGAACTCCGCGCTATGGTCGATGATGCCAAAGCTGCCTTGGCCCAACTTGATGTCGATAACAACGGCCGTCCCGATATCGTCAACATCAGCAGCAACCTAGACGATATTGAAGCCGATAGTGCCGATAGCACCATCATCCGCATCGATCAAAAGCCAGCGGTTCGCTTCAGTGGCGAGTTAGAGACCGATGACACCATCGGTGTCATCACCGCCGCCGAAGAAGTCGTTGCCTCTCTCCCCTCCCTCCCCGCCGGCGCTGATGTCAGCCAAGGGCCTGATGCCGAACAACAAACTGAAGGACTCCAAGGCATGATCGTCGCCATCCTCAACTCCATCATCATCGTCTACATCTTGATGGCCATCACCTTCCGCAGTCTGATGCACCCCTTCACCATCCTCTTCAGTCTCCCCTTCGCCCTCGTCGGTGCCGCTGGCGCTCTCTACCTCACCAACAGCGTCCTCGGTATCTCCGCTATGGTCGGGATGCTCATGCTCGTCGGGATTGTTGTCACCAACGGTATCGTTCTTCTGGAACTAGTACAACAGCTTCGGGAACGGGGTGAAAACGCCTACGATGCCCTCATCGAAGGTGGCCGCACTCGTCTCCGTCCCATCTGGATGACCGCTCTCACCGCCATCCTCGCCCTCATCCCCTTAGCCATCAGCGAAGAAGGGGGTGCCATCATCGCCGCCGAGTTGGCCACGACCGTGATGGGTGGGCTCCTAGTCAGCACCGCCCTCACCCTCCTCGTCATCCCCGTCGTTTACAGCCTCCTCGACACCGCCAAAACCTACGTCTACACCAACATCCTCAAGCGGTAATCACCCATCTGGAGGTGGTA
>DATHYN010000373.1:0-34942 GCA_035459145.1 Anaerolineae bacterium
CCACCCCCTAAATAAGCATCATTCGCTCCCACTAACACCGTCTGCCCATCCGTCGCATTCAAATTAAAGACACACCCATCCAAATGAAGCCCCCCACCACTACCTAAACCGTCACTATCCGCATCCGCCACATTCCCAAAATCCTCAAAAAACCAATATCCTACACCGCTCCCTTCACGCACCGTTACCACCCCGCTCTGACAAAAAATGCCACCACCATTCACCGTCGCTTCATTACGATACACCAAACTCCCACTCCGCAACTGCAATGCCCCATCTGTCATATGAATCCCCCCGCCAAACACCGAACTATTGCTATAAACACGTGTATTACTCAATACCACCGTTTGATCGGCACTGAGTTCTAACCCCCCACCATAATCACTGTCACTACTCCCACCCGTTAAATCGATATTGATTAACGTCACCTGCCACCCGGCCGAGCCTAAAATTTCAATCACGCTATCAGCCACCCCTGTCCCATTTAAAACTGTCCGCGAACCATTCCGCTGACTACAACCAGCATTATACCCCCCTTCAATCACCAAAGTCTTACTCGTAATATTAGCCGTTGCCCCACTACCTACCCACTCCTTCCCCTGCATTAAAATCGTCGCCCCACTCGCTGCCGCCGTCACCGCCGCCTGCAACGTCCCATACTGACAACCATCTCCCACCGTTAATGTGCCCGTCAACAGCTCTGTTACCTCGGCCGTCACCCCCTCGTCATCCACCACCCCTTCCCCATCCAGCCCCACATCCATCCCTGCCTCAACCAACCGCCGCATCTCCCGCCACTCGGCTGCCTGATCCCTCCCCGTCCCCACCGCCCCCACCAACTCAACCCGCGGCACCACCTCACCATACCATCGCGCCCCCCACATCATCTGCTCACTCGGCGACTTATCCCCACCCCACACGGCCAACGCCTCCCAATCCTTTTCCCCATAAGCCCGCTCCAACGACGGCACCGGTGTCACGCCCTCTTCTTCCCCCTCAAAAGCCGCAACCTCAGCCCCCATCGGCCACGCCCACAACCAACTCGCCACCAACAGCCAAGCCACACCGAAACAGATCCATAAACCAATCGTTTGCCGCTTATTCATTTAGTCACCTTCATTCATTATCGAGATTATCTCTCATCACTTATACCCAAAAGTTGGGTCAGAAAGCAGTTGCTTTCTGACCCAACTTTACCATATCCTCAGTTGTTTAACCAAAGGTTTCAACCTTCTAACTTAACAACTGCCACATATTAACCGGCATATTTTCCAGATCAAATAACGACCACTTAATTGCCAATCGTCACTCCATAATTAAAGACCCCTATATCCTCTGATGCCGATTCACCCGCACAATTGACCGCTGTGAATTTATAGAAGTAATTGAAAGCGGGATCGCCAACAACGCCATTATCACTCCATGGCGAACTAATATCGTTGAAATTATCATTGCCACTAGCATAAGGCTCATCACCCCGATTCGCATTATACGCCGCCGCTAATGGGTCACTTGTCCAACTAAACTCGATATCACTCCCATTCACAATCGTCGCCGACACCGCTGGCACTGGGGCTAAGCCCGTACAGGTCGCTTCATAAACGCCCATATCATACTCCGATGGCGATACAACGCCATCACCGTCTTGTGGCCGAGGGGTATTGTTCAAATCATACGTCTGTCCGGCACTGCTACACGCATCAATCGCCGCCGATCCACTACCTAAATGATAATCCTCAAGCCCCACTGTCACAAACAATGGATCCGCTACAATACCAGCCACACCATCTTGACCAATGTTACACCCATTGCCACCAACAATCGAGCCAGCATCATTATTAAAGCCAGCCGTATTCCCCCATACAATACTATTACTAAAATTCACATTGCTGATCGCATCAAATGTCGTGATAGCGGCCGGTGCTGTATTACTCACCACCGTACTACTATTAAGTGTCAAATCTGGGGATCCATTTGCTAAACGTATCACGGCCACACTTGCAGAACTATTTTCTGCCACCAAAACATTATTAAGGGTCGCATTCGCATCCACATGCAAATACAGTGCACCACCAAAATCATTATCGTTCCCCCTAATTACCGTGTTATACATAGCCAGTGATACCACATCATTCAAATAAATCGCACCGCCAAAACCACTCGCCGCAACACCACCCACATTATTAACAAATTCGGAACAATGATAACTCCCTGATGATGCACAAACAGGCGATCCTAACGATGCACTCACTGTTACTTGTGAATTGTTGTCAATCACCATCCCACCACCATTATCACCAGCCTGATTACTATTTACCAACACACCATCCAAAGTAATAGCGCTATTATCCACATAAAGACCACCACCATCACCGTCTGTCGCCAACGCCGTATTAAAACTTAACGTCGCTCCAGACAAGAATGGCCCGTTTACTGTCGTGTCATTCTCACTAACCCCCGTTAGATAGATGCCACCACCATTCCCATTAGTTGCTTCATTAAATTCGATACGTGGCGCTAACGTCCCATCCCAGTGAGCAAAAACGGCATCACCACCACTCATATACAACCCACCACCATGATTATTAGCTGCATTATCATGAATCTGGATATCATATTGAGCCTCAAGATAGGCGCCATTGGTCAAATGCAAGCCACCGCCATCAATACCAGCTTCATTATTGTTGATATGAACTATCTCATTATTATCGTATGGCGTTAATTTTAACATACCAAGACTAGCATAGATGCCGCCACCATTGCCACCGGCTATATTACCACTAATGAAGGTATCATTAACAGTAGCGGCGGTCGTAGAACCAACTTGCACATCACTATTAGTACTATGCAAGCCGGCACCATCGGCAACCGCTATATTATTTGTCAAATTAACCGCCACCATTAACAAATCAGTCGTGCCCACCAAATGGATTCCCCCACCATTCTCAGCACTATTGTTGTTAATCGTACTATTGCTAATATCAATATTAACATCACTAAAAATCGCCAATCCCCCACCATTACCACTGTTACCACTATTATTTTGCTCAATGAGTGATCCATTTTGAATCATCAACACATTACTACTGCCTTGGCTATTATAACGAATACCACCACCCGCTATAGTAGCTTGATTATTACTAATCTGACCCCCGTCAATATTAACAGTTATATTATCACCAAAAACATAAGCGCCACCACCATAAGCCGCACTATTGTCATCTATCAGCCCCCCATCTAACAAGAAATAGGGCGAATTACCATTAATACCTACTATATACAATCCCCCACCTTGATTACTTGCTTGATTATGAACAATAGCCCCATTGTTAATATCCACCAATGAGTCTCCATACATCGCAATCCCAGCTCCATAGGCGGCTGAGTTATAAGCTATCGTTGTATTTGCATATGAATATAAACGGGCCGTACCTGTCAAATAAACACCGCCGCCAATGTTGGCCACATTACCACTTGTCAACGATGAGCTACCAATATCACTGTTGTCATACAAATAGATGCGTGCGCCACCCTCGGCATAAACACCACCCCCATTCGATAACGCTTCATTACCACACACACGGCTTGTATCATACAAATACAAATACCCATTCTCCATAAACACACCACCCCCGTTCCCCGCCGATACATTCATAAAACCAGCTCCACAAAAACCAACATCAGAACCGTTGTACAACCGAATTGTACTCGACAAACCAGCTATACCAGCCCCAACACCACTCCCCGTTGTCTCCCCATTAAACATGATGCTCCCATTATACATCTCCAACGTGCCATAATAGACCCGCACCAACCCACCAAATGTATCACTACTACCATACCCCAGATCCGTATCATCTAATATCAATTTCCCTCCCGAATTAACATAGGCAATACCACCATAAGTCGCTGTTCCATCTCTTAAATAAAGATTGGTCATCGTCACTGTCGCCCCATTATTGATCTGCACAACACCACCATACGTGGTCGGCGCATCATTGGCATCAATCGTGACATCATAAGAACCTATACTGTTGTCTTCAGCCGTACAATCTGTCACTGAACCCACAATCGTCAAATCTTTATCGATAATACCAATCCGTTCCCCATAATACCCCCTCGGCACATACACCGTATCCCCACTACTCGCCGCTGCAATCGCATCCCCAATCGTCCCATACCCACATGTCGCTCCATTCAAACCAACAAACGCATACGCCTCATCCGCCCCCGCATCATACGTCCCCCGCTCATCTTCATTACAATTATAACAGACCAAACTGAAATTTTGATCCGTGCCATCACCATTAAAATAAAAACCATCCCCCGCTAATGTAACCGCTGACACCCGAATAATATAGGTCCCCGCAATCGGGTTTTCAATCCATACATTCTCCACATTATTCAAATTGTCATAAGCACCGCCCGTCTGACTCCAACCATTACTAAACACATTTCCCCGCCAAATCGACGCATTCGGATCAATAACCCGTAAATTCAAATTGTTAACCAAGGCCGGATTCGAATCCGCCGCGCCCGGCGCATCCATCCACACCAACGAAACACGTAACGGCTCATTCGTGTCTTCAACCGTTACCTCCAACTCCCAATACTCACCATTATTATTAAACAAATCTGGGTTCTCATAATACCGTACCGGCACCGGTGGATTCAATAACCGATCCGCATTCACTCGGCCCCAACCCTGATCCGCACTCGGCCGATCCGTCGCCCCCGTCATATTATCCGTCGTATTAATAATCGCCGCCTTCACCAACGCCGGATCAGGCACCGCCGACGTATCATTACGTACCTGCCAAAACTCATTAAACAACGCCACTACCCCAGACACATGCGGCGCCGCCATACTCGTCCCCGAACAGAAAGAATGCTGTGTCGAATTACTCGGCGAAAAAGCACAACTCACATTCACTTCCCCACCCACATCCACACTCCGATTCTCCGTACTAATAATATTCGACCCTGGCGCCGCCACATCTGGCCGTATCCGCCCATCTAACGCTGGCCCACGGCTACTCCCATTCGCCATCGTCTCAATATTCCCTGATGTCCCCGTCGTACTACTCCGCCGACTCCAACTATTGCCTACGACCAACGGATTCTTCGCCTCCTTAGGCTCCGTAATCGTACTTGCTCCCGGTCCTGAATTACCCGCCGAAAACACCGGCAAGAAACGATCACGAACAGTCCCATTCGTATTAATCGCATCCTGGGTATAATCATCTACAGCAGAGGCAAAAGCGGTATAACCTTGCCCCGCACTCCCGCCCCAAGAATTATTACTCGCCGCCGCTCCAGCCGACGCCGCATCAAAAATCATTTGGTATGTGCTAGCACCCGAATCCTCCGCAATCGCATCTTGCGCATGCAAACTTACGCCAGGCGCCACCCCATACCCATAAATAAAGCCATCACTATCGGCCGTACCACTGCTCCCATTTCCCCCCACAATACCAGCCACATGCGTCCCATGCCCCGAACCTCGGCCATTATTGTTCGCATCCGGCGCCCCATCAGACCCCGGCTCACCACTCTCCGAATACCCCCCATACTCATTCCCAGACACAACATTTAAATCAGGATGGTCCCAATCCACACCCGTATCCGAAATCGCAATCAACACCCCCGCCCCCGTATAACCTGTATCAGCCAACCACGTATCATATATATCATCCGTATCCGGATCCAAGCCAGCCAAAATCACCGCTGACCGTTCATCTTCAATATCCCATTGAGGTTGAATATCCACATAAATCAAGCCCGGTTCAGCCAACAAGTGAGCTAATTGCCCCGCCGTCAAACGCATAACCCAATTCTCACGTCCCATCTTTTCCCCCATCATATGCCGCGGCTGTCGATCCACAATGCGCATACCCGCCTGATTCAACCGCGCTTCAACCGCTGGTAAATGACCATCATCCACCCATGATGCATTTGCCAAAACAGTCTCACCCGCTGCCAAAGCCGCTTCTAACCGTGGTGACACCCGATAACCAGCCCGATAATCCCCTTGCCAGCGTACAAACGTTTGCTCCTGCAACGCCGCCACTGTGCTCGCATCCCCCCACACTAAATAACTCAAATGAGGCACATACTCCACCAACACCACATCATGCGCCTCCAAAATATCTTCTTCATGCGCCGTTAATGGGTGCGCCAACTGCACCAACTGCAACCATTCACCCTCGGCCGAGGTCGGCACCGCTTCCCATCCCTCACGCAACTGTGGCTCACCATCAAATAACGGATCAAACCGATAATTTGACCCAATTCGCAACTCTCCATACCCCTCAAATGTCGTAAAGGGCAACCCACTATCGACCAATCTCTCATACCCACTTTCATCCAACTCCACCCATACATAGCTCCCATAATCATGGGCCGCAATCGCTGTCGGCACCACATCCGTTAAGGCAACCTCGCCCCACTCGCTAGGCAACAGTTGTACCCCATAAGTTTTGCCACTCATCACATGATCAACCACACTCGGCAGTTCAAAATTCCCCTGCCCCGCCACCAAACCAGGCCGCGGCTCTCCATCAACGTCCAAACTCCAACTATTCCGACACTTATCAATCGCCGGCGACTCTTGCCCAATATGATAATTACCCGTCGCTTCATTCAAAAAGATCGGATCCGCCACCACATTATCAGCCCCCGGATAATCATACGCTAACACCGAACAATCAATAACCGCATCACCAGGCCCATCGATTAAACCAAAGGTGCTATCGTTCCATACAATCAACCCATACCCGTCTAAACTCGTCCGATTATCAAGCCCAAATGTATGCTCCTGACCCGCCCCACCGGCAAAGGTACTATACAAAACGCGCGCCAAGCTGACGCCACTCGTTGTCCCACTACTAAACAATCTTAGTGCATAATCACTCGTCGCCGTCCCATCCGTCACCATCACACTGTACAGCTGTACCCAAGCATTATCACGTCCATAAACAGCACTCCCTAATGACCCCGTATTCCCATCCATAAACACCGTCTGCGCATCAAGCTCAGCATTATTGTAGACATACGCTGCCCCACCATAGCTCCCCGCACTATTCCCACTTACTTGCACACATCGATCCACAAAGCAAGTCGTGGCCGCGGTCTGATTATCTAAATCAACAACACTCCCACTAATAGCGTAAAAACCTCCTCCATAAGTGGCCGCAATGTTATCGACAATCGCCCCATTATCCACATACACATCAGAATTAAATAGATAAAAACCACCCCCATTAGTAGTAGCTTCATTGCTCGCCACCTGCGCCCGACTGCCATCAACATTAATAAAACTACTATTACGCGCATACACCCCACCCCCATTAACTGCCTGATTAACAATCACGCTGGCATTATTATTGGTCGCATCCAAATTAAATGTACAACCATCTAAATACAAACCACCCCCATTACCTCCATCAACCCCATCAGAATCAGCAATATTCGGCAATGCGCCAAAGAACCAAAAACCAACATATGCATTATTACGCACAGTAACGATACTGTCCAAGCAATAAACCCCACCACCATCGGCTGTGGCACTATTAGAATAGATCAACGATCCATCTTGCACAATAAGCGTACTCCCATCACTCAAATGAACCCCACCACCATATGTCGATGAATTACTCGTTATATATGTATCATTTAAAGTAACTGTATGTGCCGCATTACTAATTTCTAAGCCACCTCCATAATCAGCATCATTACTCCCGCCAGTCAAAGTAAAATTATCAAACAAAACTGACACAGCCGTCGTCCCATACACTTCAACCACACTATCAATCGATCCCGACCCATCTAACACCGTCCGCGATCCATCTAACGCACTACAAGTCGCATTATACCCTCCATAAAAGAATAAATTCTTCCCCGTGACATTGACCGTCGCTGCACTGCCCGTCCATGTCCTCCCCTGCACCCGAATTACATCCCCCGACACGGCCGCACTCACCGCCGCCTGCACCGTCGCATAAGTACAACTATCCCCCACCGTCCGCACCGCACCCGCCACCGCTTCCCCGGTCGGCACCAACCCCTCCTCCGTCCGCGTATTCCGGTTTACCTCGGCCCGCACCGCCACCGCCGCCTCATCACGCGCCACCCGCTCATCCTCGGCTAACGCCATCGCCTGCTCCTCCTCTCTCGTTATCACCAACTCCTCAACCACAACTTCCCGCTCATCCACCTCTAGCTCCTGCTTCATCTGATAAAAGGTCATCGCCCGTTCCCAACGCTCATCAGCCGGCAACAGCTGGGCCAATCGTTCAATCTCAGCCCAATCCCCCGCCATGTAAGCCGCTTCAATCCCCGCCCAAATCTTCTGGCTCTCAGCTCCAACATTCATTTGCCCCTCGGCCAGCGCTCCCAAAACCGCTTCCTCTTCCCTCAAAATTTCATCAGTCGTATCATCATCGGTAGCTATCTCTGTTGGTAATGGTGCTAACGGCCGTTCTCCCTCCACCATCTCCCCCGCCCCAACCGTCCCCGTCCCCACAATAATCAATACCGCCACCATTAAAAACCGAACCAAAATCATCTGCTTTTTATCGATTAGGCCTAACATAAGTTCCATCTCCGTAATAAGCTATAACTACCAAACTATAAAATAATAATCGTTAATGATACTACTTTTGCCATGCTGACTGTTTTGATTTCTCCCCTCAACATATACAATATTACATCATAATATGCCCAAAATGTCAATCTATGCTGACGAAACCCCACTACTCATCAAAAAAATTAGCCCCCGTAGCGCTCTATGATGAAACCGATCATCAATGTTGAAAATCCACAAAAACAGCACAATCCTCCCCCACCTCGGCGGCACACTCGTCATCGACACCCTTCGCCTCATCGTCGCCCTCCGTCGCCTCCGTTCACAGCTCCCCCCCCAACGTCATTTCAAGTGAAAGTTTGCCCGCCCTAACCGTTTAGAACCTTCCACCCATCAAAAGGCAAACTGAAATCGAGAAATTTATCCTAAAATACCCCAATCAACGCTTACATCGGCTTAATTAATGATCGAACTCAAGTTACTCGTACACCGGCAACCAATCCCCATGCGCCGCAATCAACTCATCCACCAACGACCAAATCTGCGCCAAATCCAACTCGGCCGCCGTGTGCGGATCCAACATCGCCGCATGATAAATATGTTCCCGCTTCCGCGTCAACGCCGCTTCCACCGTCAACGCCTGCACATTAATATTCGTCTGCATCATCGCCGCCAACTGCACCGGCAACGCCCCAATCCGCGTCGGCTGAATCCCATTATGATCCACCAAACAAGGCACCTCCACACAACAACCCACTGGCAAATTGCTAATCAAATCATCATTAGCCACATTCCCATAAATCACCCGTGGCTGACCCGTCTCCATACTATGAATAATCTGCGACCCATACTCCACACTCGGCTTAATCGTCTCCATATCGGCCAAATCCGCAATCGCATTCTCTCGCATCCGTGGCATAATCTCAATCCCCTCCAACCGCCGCCGAATCTCCGCCTCCGAAAACTGACTCGAATCGCCCGCAATCTCCTGCGCATAATCCCACGTCTTGATTTGCACCTCACACCGCGCCGGATACTCATCCAACGGAATATTATACTTTTCGATAAGATCAGGCCGATCCCGCTTGATAAACCACGGCACATACTCACTAAAATGCTCACTCGACTCCGTCACAAAATAACCCACCCGCTGTAACATCTCATACCGCACTCGGTTCCAATCCGGCACCCGCCCCTCGGCCACCACCTCCCGCAACAACGGATATAAATCACGCCCCGCCTTATCCTCAAACTTCAAGAAAAAGGCCATATGATTAATGCCCGCCACCAAATAGTTCAACTCCTCATACGGGATTTTGATATCATCCGCTAGCTCGCCGGCCGTGTGCGGCACACTATGACACAACCCCACCGTCTTAATCTTCGTCCCCCGCGTCATCGCCCACGTATTCATCGCCATCGGATTCACATAGTTCAAAAACAACGCTTCCGGACACAACTCCTCCATCTCCGCCCCCATCTCCAACATCACCGGAATCGTGCGCAACGCCCGCATAATCCCCCCAATCCCTAACGTATCCGCAATCGTTTGCCGCAAACCATACTTCTTCGGAATCTCAAAATCAATCACCGTACTCGGCTTATACCCCCCAATCTGAAACATCCCAATCACATAATCCGCCCCCGCCAACGCCTCCCGCCGCTCTAACGTCGACGTCACCACCCCAGCCACACCCAAATGCTCCTTAATCTTATGCGCCACCACCTCTGACTCCCGCAACCGTTTCTCATCAATATCAAACAGGCAAATCTCCGCCTCGGCCAACTCCGGAAACTGCCAAATATCCCCCATCAAATTCTTCGCAAACACCGTACTCCCCGCCCCGATGAAACTAATCTTCGTCATACGCTTCTACTCCTTAAACAACCATTCAAAAAAACGACTCACCACCACTATCCCACCTATTCTACCAACTGTCCCCCCACCAACGCCTCTAACTTACCCAACTGCTCCCGCGTCCCCAACACAATCAACTCATCCCCCGCTTCCAAACGCAAATTCAAATCCACACTCAACCGCAACTCGTTCGACTGCCGCAACACCCCCACCAACGTCACCCCCGTCCGCCGCCGAATATCCGCCTCAAACACCGATTGTCCCACCAACGGCGAATTTGGACTAATCACCAACTCCTCCAACCAAAACTCAAGCCCATTATCTAACGTCACCACATCCATAAACTCCGTCACATGCGGCCGTAACATCAAATTCACCATCCGCCGCCCCCCAATTTTATATGGCGATACCACCCGATTCGCCCCCGCCCGCATCATCTTCGGCTCATTCCCTGGGTCCGAACTCCGCACCACAATGCGCAACGATTTCGACATCGACCGTGCCGATAAGACGATAAACAAATTATCCGGATCGGAACCAGTACAGACCAACAACCCCCAAGCCCGTTCAATCCCCGCCTGCGTCAATATATCATCATGCGTCGCATCCCCTTCCACAACCATATGCCCCGCGTCACGCAACTCAACCACAAACTGATGATTGTTTTCGATAATGACAATCGGCCGTTTCTGATCCGCCATTAACCCATTCACCGCATTCTCCCCCACTCGGCCATACCCACACACAATCACATGCCCCGTCATCTGACTCAACTCTTTTGCCATTCGTCTCCTCCGTAACCGTCCCCCTAAATCTGAAAAAATTAAATACTCCGTCGCCGTCCCGATACCATATGTCGCAATCACCACCCCCACAATCAACAAACACATCGTAAACAGCCGCCCCCGCACCGATAACGGATACGTCTCCCCAAAACCAACCGTACTGACCGTAATCATCGTCATATACAACGCATCAATCCATGCCCAACCCTCAATCCATCGATACCCCACCGTCCCCACCACCAACACACACACCACCGCCACCAACACAAACCCCAACCTCTGCCGTAACGATCGAACCTCTTCAATACCCATAAAAGAAAATACCCACCCTTCTCCTATAAAAATTAATCCTAAGCACCATACTCAAACCCGCTCAAGTATACCAAAATACCGTCAACTATGTCACACTTTTCTCCACCACTACCCAATTTCCGCTATAATCCCCTCATAATAAAACAATATTCAAAAGGAACAGAACATGCCCACCCTAACCAACTACAACCAATTCAATGGTCGCCATTGGGAAACCGGCACCATCCATAACTACTACGCCCATCGCCAAATCACCGCCCCCCACACCAACCAACCCTACAGCGAAGCCCTCCTCATGGGTATCAGCGGCGGCCTCGTCTTCGGCTACTTCAACTTCGCCTACGATGGTCACGATCCCCAATGCAATATCCTCACCCGCAACACCTTCGACCCTTGGGACACTCTCCTCTCCCGCCTCGGCGTCAACCAAAACATCCACCACTCCCTCAAAACCGACCGCGCCATCAACAAACTGACCGACCTCCTCGATAGCGGCCTCCCCGTCATCGCTTGGCCCGACCATTGGTCCCTCACCTACAACGGTCACGAAAACAGTGACATGTGGGGCGCCCTCCCTATCATCGTCTACGGCTACGAACCAGACCAAGACACCGTCCACATCGCCGACCGCGCCACCGTCCCTCTCTCGGCCACCACCACCGAATTCCACACCGCCCTCGGCCGCCTCAAAAAATACAAAAACCGCCTCATCACCCTCGACCCACCCAACCCCGACAAACTTACCACCGCCATTCGCCTCGGCCTCAGCGATACCATCAAACTATTTACCGAAAAACCACCCAAAGGCTCGGCCAACAACTTCGGCCTCAACGCCTACCAATTCTGGGCCAAAATGCTCACCAATCCCAAACAACGCAAAAGCTGGCACAAATTCTACCCCCACGGCCCCCGCCTCTACGCTGGTCTCACCACCGCCTACGAATTCGCCTGCCTCTTCGGCAAAAACGACGCCCAAGATGGGGAACGTACCCTCTACGCCACCTTTCTCGACGAAGCCGCCACCCTCCTCAACCAACCCCGCCTCCACGACGCCGCCAACCAATTCCGCACCAGCGCCACTCTCTGGCAACAACTTCCTAACTATCTACTTCCCCGTGACATCCCCCCCTTCCAACAAGCCCGCGACCTTCTCTACCAGCGTCACCTCACCTTTCTCAACCACGGCAACGCCGGGCTCCCCACCATTCACCACATCAACCACCAGCTCAATCAACTCCGCCAACAAATAGAAACCAACTTCCCCCTTACCCCCGCCCAAACCGACGAACTAAAAACCGCCCTCGCCGATCACATCCTCCGTCTCCACGACGCCGAAAAAGCAGCCATCACCACCCTCCAACAAGCCATCTAACCAAATCAAGGTGGTTCGATTTGCTAAATCGAACCGCCTAACCAGCCGCCTCTTCCCCATCTCCCGACATCAACGTAATCACCACCAAAGAAACCAACGCCAACAACCCCACCGCCCCAAAAATGTTCGCCACCGAAAAAAGACCCCTATCCCCTGCCTCCGCCTCCGCATCACCCATATCCACATTTCCCTCGGCCATCATCCCCACACCCCCATCACCCACCACCACGACCGAACTCACCACCTCCCCATCACTCAATCCATCCCCAAACTCACTCGCCTCAGCCACCACCCCCCAACAACCTAACAACAATAACAACCCCACCAACAACCATTTATTTCCAATCTGTTTCATCTCACAATTCTCCACTTAATAATTAAACTATCGACAAAAGAACTTATCTCCCCTATTCTAAGCAAAACACCCCAAACAGACCACCTTTCCGTCCACCTCACCCCACCCGCTTCCCCACCACCGCCTGCACCGCCGGCGGTGCCTCCAAATCCAACACTCGATACGGATAAACATTAATAATCCGCGTCCCATAATACTGCGTCACCCACGTCACATCCGGCCGATGCGTATGAATATGCCCATGTAACAAATATTTCGGCCTAAACCGACGCATCAACATCAAAAATGCCTTGAAGCCCGTATGCGCCACATCAGCCTCATCATGAATCCCAAACGGGGGTGAATGCGTCACCAACACATCCAACGCCCGCCCATACCGTGCCCGATTCCACATCAGCCTCGGCACCAACCGCATCACCTCCCAAAACATCTGACTCTCATGATACATATACGCCGCATTCGGCCGATACCACATCGACCCCTCTAACCCCGCAAATAACACCTTCCGCTCCCATGCAAACCGACCATGTAAATCAAATCCCCCGGGAATCTGCTTCAACTGCTGACCATCATACGTATACTGCGCCCCCGAATCATGGTTCCCATGCACAAAAAACACCCGCGTATCCAACGCCGACGCTAAAAATTTCAAATAATAATACGGCAAATCCCCACACCCCACCACTAAATCAATCGGCCCCAACTCATGCGCTATCCCCCCCCGATACAATCGGTTCAAAACCTTATCACTGACCGCTAAAACCTTCATGGATCTGGCCATTCCCGCTCAGCATTAACCGCCAACTTCGCTAAAATCGCCTCCTCCAAATCGATTTCGGCCAAACTAGCCAACTGCAACAAATACAAAGCCACATCCGCTAACTCGCTTGCCAATGCCGCCTTATCCCGCGGCTCGGCCCGCCATTGAAAATGCTCTAAAACTTCCGCCGCTTCAATCGACAACGACATCGCTAAATTACGCAACTCTTGCGGCTTACTCGAATCCGCCCCATACCACCCCTTACTGGCCACAAAAGCATGCATCTTCTCTTCTAACGCTTTCAGTTCCATATGCACTTTACCATATAAGCAAACGGGGCAGACCTCGTTGGCCTGCCCCGTTATCACTCACTTAAAAAAAGGTGGTTTCTCTAAAGTTGACCAGCCACAAACGCTGCTAAATCAGCTAAACGGCTCGCATAACCCCACTCATTATCATACCAGGTCACAACTTTGACCATGTTGCCACCGGAAACGGCCGTTGACAAACCATCCACCGTCGATGAACTCGCATCCCCGATGAAATCAGACGACACCAAAGGCTCATCCGTGTAGTTGAGCACTTTACCCAACCAATCAGCACCATTAGCCGCTTCTCGCAACTTGGCATTCACCTCTTCAACCGTCGTATCTTTCTCTAATTCCGCCACCAAATCAACCACCGATACCGTCACCGTTGGCACCCGGAACGCCATCCCGTCAATCTTGCCTTCCAAATCAGGCAATACCAACGAAACCGCTTTCGCTGCCCCCGTCGTCGTCGGGATAATGTTCGCAAACGCTGTCCGCGACCGACGTAAATCAGACGCAGCCATATCTAAAATCTTTTGACCATTCGTCACCGCATGAATCGTGGACATAAAACCACGTTTAATCCCAAATTCACGATGCAACACTTTCGCCACTGGCGACAAACAGTTCGTCGTACAACTCGCATTCGAAATCACATGATGATTAGCTGCATCATACGTCTCTTCATTAACCCCTAAACAAAATGTAGCATCAACACTTTTACCTGGTGCCGAAATCAACACTTTCTTCGCCCCAGCATCTAAATGCAACGCCGCTTTGCTCCGTTCCCGGAAAATACCAGTACATTCTAAAACGATATCAACATCTAACTCACCCCACGGCAATTCAGCCGGATTACGCACCGCGTAACTTTTCAACGGCTCACCGTCCACCACAATATTCCCATCTTGAACGTCAACATCCCCTGGAAAACGGCCATAGGTCGAATCATATTTCAACATGTGGGCATTCGTTTCCACATCCATCAAATCATTGATAGCTTCAACATCTAAAACGCCTTGGTAATTTTCATAAATCGCTTTATACACTTGGCGACCAATCCGACCAAAACCATTAATACCAACTTTTACAGCCATTATTATCTCCTTAAAATATAAAAACAAACAACTGCCATCAAATACCCTCACCTTTTTCAACCAACTCAATCATCCCCTATTCCCCACCTAAAAGGTCTCATTAAAAATGAGCGTTAATTCTTGGCTTGCTTCTATTGTCAAATATCATGCTTATCCTCCACCCCTTTTCCTATTTTACCCTTTTCTGGCTAAAAACAAAATTTTCTAAGACCACAACAACTCCATCACCGCCCGTGCCAATTTTTCACTATCATGACGCCACGGTTTGTCTTCATCAACTAAATCCCTACTGCGTACCACCGCCCCGTCCACTTCATCTACAGCTACAAACTGAATTTTCTTCTTCTCACCATCTTCCTGCCCTTTAAAATTATTATTAGCCAATACCACCGTTACACAAGATTGTGGCACATGCTTCCATAAAGCATACACATGATCACTTACCGTATAACCACTTGTTTCCCCTTTTTGATCGGCCACATTACAAATATACACCTTAGGTGCCGATGCTTGTGCCAACGCCTGCGCCACCCCCGGCACCAATAAATTAGGCAAGATACTCGTATACAAACTACCTGGCCCCAACACAATCAAATCCGCCTGCAAAATCGCCCGCACCACCGGTGGATACGCCCGTACATGCTCTGGTTCTAACAGCACACGCTTCACTTTCCCCCCCGCTTTCGGAATCGCCGATTCCCCCACCACCCGCTTCAACCGCTCTCGCCCATCCTCATCCACCACCAACACTTCCCCCACTAACGTCACCTCATCCATCGTTGACGGCATCACCCGTCCCCGCAACGCCAACACCCGCTCGGCCGCCGCCAACCCCTGCTCAAAACTCCCCGTAATCCCCGCCAACGCCGCAATCAACAAATTCCCAAATGCATGTCCCTGTAACTCCCCACCCTTTTCCCCCTCCAATCGCCCCCCAAACCGATATTGCACCAACTGCGTCATCAACGTCTCATCCTCCGCCAACGCCACCAAATTGTTCCGAAAATCCCCCGGCGGCAACAAACCTAACTCCCGCCGCAACCGTCCACTACTCCCCCCATCATCCGCCACCGTCACAATCGCAATCACATTATTCGTATACGCCTTAATCCCTCGCAACAAGCTCGGCATCCCCGTCCCCCCACCAATTGCTACCACCTGCGGCCCTCTCTGCCTCTGCTTATACTGATACAACAGCTTCCCCAACCCCCGCTCCGAACTACGAAACGGCGCCATCATACTCCCCGCCAATTGGCCTAAACCAAACAAAAATAGCCCACTCCCTACTAACAATGGAACCAAGACCCGCAAATAAGAAGGTAAAAACTGTACCGTCAAAATATCATACACAATCCGCGGTAACCAACCTAACTGCCATAACCACAACACCAGATAGACCCAACCCATCCCCATAATACCCGCCCCCACCCCTATCAATAACAACCATCGCTTCAGCCCAATACCCAGCCAAAACCAATGCCGTCTCTGATGTAACATCTGCCAAATCTGCTTCAATTTAGTACGCATACGCCTACTTACCACCCTTTGCTAACAAACCCTCTACAATATCAATTAAACATGTCCGCGCTATCTCCGCTACCAACCCTTCTCCTTCTTCCCGCTCCATCTCCATCAACAACGCCCGCGCCCGCTCCTGACAATGATACTCCGCCGCTGGATGCCCCAACACCACCCGTAACCACCCCGCCGCCACATCTACCTCTTCCCGCTTCACCCGCACCGCCGCCAACCCCAATACCACCCGAATCTGCACCGCTGGATTCTTATCCGCTAATTCCAACGCCTCCAAAAAATAACCCTCCCCCGCCGCCCAATCCCCATCCGCCACCGCCCAATCCCCCAAACCACACAACGTAAACAACAATCCCCAATGATCATTCAACGCCTGCCGCAACTCCAAACTCTTATCCAAATACCCTTTCGCCCCCTCCAACTGCCCTCGCTTTGTCGCCAACGTCCCCAAATGATAATACGACCACCCCAAACTCCGCCGATCATCAATCTCCGCCCGCAACGACAACCCCTCCTCATAATACGCCTCCGCCTCTGCCCACCGCCCCTCATACTCCGCAATAATCCCCAAACTCGTCAAACACAACGACGCCCGCCGCGTATCCGCCAGCTCCCGACTCAACAACAAACCCGCCTGCAAATTCTGAATCGCCTCGGCATACGCCCCCAGCCGCGTATTAACCACCCCCAAATTAATATACCCCAACACCAATCCCCGCCGTTCACCGCTCACCTGCCGCCAATGCAAACTATCCATGTAATACTGTTTCGCTAACGCATAATCACCCCGCACATCAGCCACAATCCCTAAATTATTATACACCGGCGCCAGATTGCCACTATCCCCCAACTGATTATACAAAGCCAACGCCTGATTAAACAGCTCAACCGCTTCATCATACGCCCCCAACCGATACTTCGCTACTCCCATCTGCTTTAACTGCTGACTTTCTACCCACGCGATTTGATGTTGCCGGCTCAACTGGTAACACGCTTCATAATATTCATACGCTCGGCCACTATCCCCCCGATGATAATATACGCTCCCCAAACCAGATAAAGCCATCAACTCTTCCCACACATACCCATACTGCGCCGCTAACGTTTGCGCTCGCTCATGACACGCCAACGCCCGCTCATAATCACTTTGCCACCGCGCAATCTCTCCTAAATAGTTATGACAAAATGGCGCATCATAACTCTCCTCGGCCACCTCCCCCACCGCCGCCTGCAAATGCGCCTTCGCCGTCTCATAATCACCCGTCATCCCCGCGAACGCCCCGAGGTAGGCGCGCAAACGGCCGTTTCCCCCCACCTCCTCCCACGCCGCCGCCAACAACCGCTTCCCCGCCTGATACCGACCACTAATCATATGCCACAAACCCAACCCCGGCACCACCTCCGCCAACACCTCCCCACACGCGCCCGCCACCGCTAACGCCCACATCTGCCGCCAATTCGGCATCGCTCGCCCCAATGCCGCCACCTCCGCCAACTGCTCCTCCCCTTGTAACCGCCGCCACCCCACCACCAACATCTCTTTATAATAATCGACATACCGGGCTAACATCTCCCCCTCATCCGCTAACTGCCGCGCCAAATATTGCTGTACCAACGGATGCAACTCAAAATAACGCCCATCATCCTCCCCCTTAACCACCATCACCCATGACGCCCCGGCCCACGCCATCAACTGCTCCTCACTCACGCCCGTCACCGCCACCGCCGCCTCGGCCGTAAACACCCCCCTAAACAACGATAACCCAGCCAACTTCTCCCTTTCATCCCCCTCCAAAAATTGCCACGAATAATCAAACACCGCCTGCATCGTCCTCTGTCTCGGTGGCAAATCATAAAACTGACTCTCCAACGCCAACACATTCTGCGCAATCATCTCCCCAATCTCCGCCACCCCCACCCGCTCCAAACAAGCCGCCGCCATCTCCAACGCCAACGGCATCCCACCTGTTAACTGACAAATTCGGGCCACCTCCTCGGCCGCCCCCACGTCCATCACCCCATGCCTCTGCGCACACAACGCCCAAAAATCAAACGCCTCATAATCCCCACCCCCCACCACCTCACCTTCCGCTGGATACGACAACCCCGCCACCTCATATACCCACTCCCCCTGCAAATACAACCGCTGTCGCGATGTCACCAACAAATCAACATACGGCGCCTCTTGCATTAACTCATGAACCAACCCCACCGCTTCCCGCTTGTCATCCCCCAACAAAAACGGTTCGAAATTATCAACAACCAACAACACCTCCTTCCCCCGCAAATAATCCAATACCTGCTCCCACACCGTCATCTGTCCCCGCAACTGCATCCCCAACGCCTCGGCCACCCCCAACGGAATATCCTGCACCCCCGCCACCGTCGCCAACGGCACAAAATAAATCCCATGCAAATACATCCCCCGCCGCTTATCCGCTACCTGCACCGCCAACCGACTCTTCCCCACCCCACCCAAACCAGTCAACGTCACCAACCGACAATGCGGCTCATCCAACTGCCCCTGCACATACCGCTCCGCCGCCGCCCGCCCCACAAACGGCGTCATCCGCTGCGGCAACTGGTGCGGAATCATCAACGGCGCCGTCCGAATCCGCGCCACCAACTCCAATGTCTCTCGCTCCGGCTGTAAATCAAACTCTTCCGTCAACATCTGCTGACACGCCGCAAACAACTTCAACGCCGCTTGCCTTTGCCCATTCTGCGCATACAACCGCATCAGCAACCGATAACTATCCTCCCGCCACGGCTCCAACGCCACCAACCTCTGCCCATACTCAATCCCCACACTAAACTTCTGCTGATACAAATAATATCGGCTCAACCCTTCCAATAACTGCAACTGCTTTTGCCGAAACTGCTCCCGCATCACCGCCATCCACTCGGCAATCCCGCGGCCATCTTCAATATAAAACCCCGCCAAAAAATGCTCCGCCCCCAGCTGACTCGCCCGCCGCAACCCCGCCAGCCGCTCCGCCTGATCAAACCGCGCCCCCTCGGCCAACAACACCCCCAACTGCTCATTAAACAGATCCACATCCAACCACACCCCCTCCCCCGACCGCTCAAACGCCACCGATTGCCGCGTAATCTGCAAAAACGGCTTCAACTCCTTCGGCAACCGTGCCAACAACGCCCGCAAATTCGCCAACGACTGCTCCTGCGTCCGATCATCCCACAAAAAAGACGCCAACCACTCCCGACTCACCACCCCCGGATTCAACAACAAATACGCCAACATCGGCTCCGTCCGATGCGAGCGAAAACGCAACGGCTCCTCGCCATCCAGTTGAAAAGCCGCCCCCCCAAACAGGCGAATCTGTAACCGTGTTCTCATACCGCCGATTATATCATATGTCACCATTCCATGTACCCCCTCCATAAACACCCCCTCAACCCGACAGCCCTCCCAAAAATCCACGTCAAATCATTTAAACCTCATCACACCAACATCTAACTCAAACAAAAAGGGACTTATTATAGACTTTCCTTTGTTTTTGACTGCTATGATTATCATAGGAAACTAACATTTGGATTATAAGGAACAACTCAATGAAAAAATTAACTATATGCTTAACAATATTAATAGGAATTACCCTATTTAGCTTAGCCTCAGACATGGGGCAAATGGCACACGGTAAAAACCTAACCCTAGCCGAAACAAAATTAAACGCTTCCCTCAATAACCAACCAACTATGGATCAACTAAATATAGAGCTTATCGGACAAGCTGGCGGATTAGTAGAAGGGCTAGATATCGTAGGCAACTTTGCTTATGTCGGCATAGGCCCTAGATTAGCTATTTTTGATATCTCAAATCCAACACAACAGGTCGTCGTCGGCCAATCACAACCACTGCCCCAATTGATTAAGGCAATTAAAGTTTCCGGCAACTACGCCTATATAGCCAATAACCAATCAGGGCTTAGAATCATGGATATCAGCAATCCACAAATGCCAATTGAAGTTGGCGTTTATGACACCCCCGGCGAGACGGTAGAAATCGATATCGTCAATAATCATGCTTATCTCGCCGATGGCGGAACCGGTTTCTGGATTGTAGACATCAGTAACCCCACAAACCCTATTAATGTAGGCCACTACCTATTTAATGATTGGGTCCTAGATGTCGCCATTTCCGGCAATTATGCTTATTTAACTGTTAATCAAGCTGGCCTCAAAATATTAGACATCAGCAATCCGGAAAATATCATTGAAGTAGGTACGTATGATGCACCAGCTAAAGCGATTAAAATTGCCAACAACTATGCTTATCTCGTCGATAATTTATCAGGCTTGCGAATTATCGATATTACCAATCCAACAACCCCTATTGAAATTGGGTTCATTGCCATCTATAACGCTTTTGAATTAGATATCTCAGACAATTACGCCTATATTGCCAATAAAGAAACAAGCTTATCTATCATCGACATAAGTAATCCTGAAATCCCCACACAAGTTAGTGACATTCGTACCGATGGAGGCATTCATATCAAAGTTGTCGATCAACATGCCTATATCGCCGCCGGTGCAAAAGGTTTCCAAACAATCGATGTAACCGCTCAGACAACCCCTGTAATCGTCACCAATTACAATCCACCTACGTTCGCCAATGCCCTAGCCATTTCAGGCAATTATGCCTATGTAAGTGATTGGCTTGAAGGTTTAAAAATAATAGATATCAGTAATCCTTCAGCCCCTGTTATTATTGGAAGCCATAACTTTTCATATCATCCACTTGAAAACATAACTATAGTAGGCAATTATGCTTATTTAGTGAACAAATACAGTGGCTTGAAAATAGTAGATATTACAGATCCCCAAAACCCCACCATCGCCGGAACTATTAATGGTTTTGAAGCCTATGATGTCACCGTATCAAACAATTATGCCTATGTAGCCACTAAATCAGGTCTTACTATCGTCGATATCAGTAATCCAAGCGAACCCCTCACCGTGGGTACTTATTCAACACCTGATATTGGTAAAACAGTTGCCCTCTCTGGAACAAATGTATATCTTACTGGTGGCGGACTTGGTATTGGCACCGGTTTTAACATCATCGATGTCAGCGATCCAACATCACCAACTGAAACTGGGTACCTTGACATAGCTGGTGATGATATCATTCTTGACGGCAATTATGCCTATTTGGCCGGATACATGGGCTTGACTATCATAGACATCAGTAATCCAGCAGAACCCACAGAAGTTGGCTTCTATGACAATCCTAGTAACCAGTCAGCCACATCCATAGACTTTCAAGACAACCTTATTTATCTCTCTTATCTTTCTAATGGAATTAAAGTGCTGGATGTAAGTGACCCAACTGCACCTACAATAGTCGGCACATATGATAATTATTTGTATTATTATGATGGGTATTATTATGAGGTTATCATTGCCAACGACCATATTTTTGTTGCTAGCGCAGATAGGGGACTGTCCGTGTTAAAATATTATCCTTCTTATCAACTATATTTACCTATAATTCAGAGGAATTAGGAACCTAAAGAAAACTCAACAAGGCCCCCAACCATGCCCCTCCTAACCAAACCAATCACATACTTCGCCACCAGCTGGCGCCGCCTCGGCCTCCTCTTCCTCCTCCAACTCACCTCCCTCAACCTCCTCTTCTACCTCGAAAACCGCTTCACCACCCTCACCAACCACCCCGTCTTCGACACCCAAAACACCCTCACCCCAACCAACCTCCTCACCCAAATCTCACTATGCGAAGGAGAGGCCAAAACCGCCTACTACCTCTTCGCCCTCAACAACGTCTACTTCCCCCTCCTCACCCCCACCCTCTTCGACTGGCTCGAAAATATCCACTTCCTCCTCCTCATCAACCAAACCCCACCCATCCCCAACCTCCTCGTCCACGGTGCCATCCTCAGCAAAAAACTCAAACTCCTCACCCTCAACCTCACCACCCTCACCCTCGGCCTCATCCTCCTCACCACCACCGCCCACTACCTCTACAAAAAAACTACCCCCCTAAATAATGACACCTAACTCCCTCTTACCCCTGCCACACCCCCACCAACAAACAAACCCAACCCGCCAAAAAAGCGACCCCACCAATCGGCGTAATCGCTCCCAACCAACGCGTATTCGTCATCACCAACAAATACAAACTCCCCGAAAAGATCAAAATCCCGGCAAAAATTAACCAACCCGCCGCCGTCACCAACGACCCCGGCCACTCACTTCCCACCCACGCCACCCCCAACAAACTCACCGCATGGATCATATGATACCGCACCGCCGTATCAAATATCTCCGCCAAATCAGGATTCGCCTCAAAATAATCACTCAACGCGTGCGCCCCAAACGCCCCTAAACCCACCCCTAAAAACATCAAACCAGCCCCTAACATCACAAAAATCTTCATCTTCACACTCTCCAAACTATAAAATCAACAAAATATATACCACAATTTACCAAAGGATGCTTTTTAACTCAGTAAAAACCCACCCTAAATATTCCAACCAAACACCCTTCCTTACTTCACCAACACTAAAAAATCCGTCAAATCCCCAAAATCCGCGTCAAAATCCACCAAACCTTCTCCAACTAATCCCCACTCAATTAAAACACACCCTTTACCAAATCACCACCCTTCCAACCAAACACCCTTTCTTACTTCACCAACACAAAAAAATCCACCAAATCCCCAAAATCCGCGTCAAATTCCACCAAACCTTCTCCAACCAACCCCTACTCAAACATCAACACACCTTCCAACTAAACACCCCTCCTCTCCTCACCAACACAAAAAAAATCCGCCAAATCCCCAAAATCCGCGTCAAATTCCATCAAACCTTCTCCAACCAACCCCTACCTCAAGCACCCCCCCTTACCCCAAAACCTCCACCCCCAACGCCTTCACCACATGCGTCATCAACCGCTCGGCCACCCCCGCCTTGCTCATCTTCTCCATCCGCTCCACCACCCCCGTCGACCCCAATAACACCACCCGATTCGTATCCACCCCAAAACCAGCCCCCTCCGCCGTCACATCATTCACCGCAATCAAACTCAACCCCTTCCGCAATAACTTACTCCGCCCATACTCAAATGCATCCTGCGTCTCCGCCGCAAAACCCAACGTCACCACCGGATACCCCGTCTCCTCCCGCCGCCCCCGCACCGATGTCAACACATCCAACGTCTTCTCTAACCCAATCGCCATCCCCCACTCCTCCGCCTTCGTCTTCTTAATCTTCTGCTCCTGCCTATCCCTCGGCCGAAAATCCGCCACCGCCGCCACCATACACAACACATCCGCCTCCATAATATTCCCCAACACCGCATCATGCATCTCCTGCGCCGTCTCCACATCAATTACTGTCGCCCCAAACGGCGTCGCCACCGTCAACGGCCCCGCCACCAAAATCACCCGCGCCCCCAAATCCAACGCCGCCTGCGCCACCGCCACCCCCTGCCGCCCCGTCGAACGATTGCTAATATACCGCACCGGATCTAAATTCTCCCGCGTCGGCCCCGCCGTCACCACCACCTTCCTCCCCGCTAACACCCCATCCCGCGCCAACGCCTGCCGACAATGCCCCAACAACTCTTCCGACTCCAACATCCGTCCCAACCCACTCAACCCCGATGCCATCCGTCCCACCGTCGGCCCCGCAAACAAAATTCCCCTCTGCCGCAACAACGCCACATTCGCCTGCGTCGCCCCATGCTCATACATCCCCCCATCCATCGCGGGCGCCACCAATATCGGACACCGCGCCGCCAATACCGTCACCGTCAATAAATTATCCGCCATTCCATGCGCTAACTTCGCCATCGTATGCGCCGTCGCCGGCGCAATCATCAGCAAATCAGCCTCCTCCCCCAAGCCCACATGCGGCACATGCTTATCTTGCGCCCACATATCCGTATACACCGGCCGCCCCGTCACCGACCGAAAGGTCAACGGCGCCACAAACTTCTGCGCCGCTTCCGTCATAATCACATCCACCTCCGCCCCCGCCTGTGTTAACTTTGAGGCCAAATCAACTACTTTATAACACGCAATCGACCCCGTCACCCCTAATACAATCCGCTTTCCTTGCAACAATGTAATATTCATCACTTACCTCTTTTTCCTCGCAACACCATTTCTAATTTCTCATCATGCGGCTCTAACTTCTGGCGCAAATAACCAATCATCCCCTCTAAATCCATCGGCCCACACGTAAATATGTCCATTGCCGCCAAACCCTCTTCCGGCCACGTATGCACACTGATATGCGACTCGGCCAACAACAAATACCCCGTCACCCCCATCGGCTCAAACGGATGAAACCCCTCCCCCACAATCGTCGCCCCCCCCACGGCCGCCGCCTCCCGCAACACCTCCCGCCAAAAATCAACCCCCGCCACCAAATAACGCTCCGCTAACCACATATCATATAAACAATGTCGTCCATCTATCGCCATTGCCGCCATCCTTGCTCATAATAACGCAACAAAATTTGCGTATCCAATCGGTTCACTTCCACCGGCACACGATCACTATCCGCATCAAACGTCTGCGCCACTGTCCACACCTCATCATCTAAATAACGCGTCGACACCAATAAATTTAAGGAAAGATCAGGCAACGGCCGTTCCGTCATCAACACAAACCCCCAATCCCCAAACGACGGCACATACACATGATACGGTATCGTCTCCCACCCCGCCGCTTCCATCGTCGTCACAATCGACCAATACGCCTCCCGCGCAAAATAAGGGGAGGTCGCCTGCGACACCGCCACCCCACCTACCCCTAAATTACGCTTTAACAACGTATAAAATGCCTGACTATACAACTTCCCCAAACTCTCATTATTCGGATCCGGCAAATCCATAATAATCACCCCAAACAGGTTTTGATTCTCTTCTAAATACTTATACGCATCGCCATTAACTACCACCACCCGCTCATCCCTTAACGCATCCCCATTCGCCTCCCGTAACGTTGGATGCTCCTGCGCCAACAATGTAATCGCCGGATCAATATCAACCAACACCACTTCACGCACATCATCATACTGCAATAACTCACGCACCACCAATCCATCCCCACCCCCTAACACCAACACCCGCTCCCGTGATGCCGAAAAACCCATCGCCGGATGCACCAACGTCTCATGATACCGATACTCATCCATCAAACTGAACTGTAAATTCCCATCCAAAAAGAGACGCACATCATCACGCCACCGTGTCATCACAATCCGCTGATACGGCGTTTGCGCTGTATAAATAATCTCATCCTCGTATAACTGCCGCTCAAAAATAGAGGTCAACTCATTCGCATACACCGCCCCACTCAACAACAACACCATCGCCCCCAACGCCGTCACCAACAACCTCGGCCCCCGCCACCCCAACCTATCCCAAAAAACAGCAATAATCGTAATCGCCACCCCCATATTCAATAAACCAATCGCAAACGCCGTCTGCAACAACCCCAAATACGGCAACAACACAATCGGAAACAATACCGCCCCCAACAACGCCCCCAAATAATCAAAGGCCAACACATTCGACAACGTCTCCCGCAACGACCGCGCCCCACCAGCCAACTCCGTTAACAACGGTATCTCTAATCCCACACACCCTCCCACCCACAAAATAACCAACACCATCACCACATAATACCATTGGGTCGTCGCAAACACACTGTATAACAAAAAAGCAGAACTACCACCCACCACCCCAATCGCTATCTCCACCCGAATAAACCAACTCAATACATCCCCTTTAATCCACCGCGACGCCCACGACCCCACCCCCATCGCGCTCATAAACAACCCAATTGTCACCGAAAAATGGGTCACGCTGTTGCCCCATAAATAAGACGACAGCGTGCCCACAATCAACTCATAAACCAAACCACATATCGCAATAATAAAGACAGATACCATCAATGTCGTCGTCTGACGACGGCTTAACGGCCGTTCCCCCCCCTCTTCCCACCATGGCTCCACCTCAAGCTCATCCACTTAATCAATCACCGCCGAAATCAAAATCGCAATCCCCACAAATACACCCGCCATCATAATCCCAATCGCAATATTCTGATCCTCAACCAACTCCCGCTGTAAATCCAGCCCAAATACACGATCAAAAATAAAATAGGACGCAATGTACAACCCAATTCCCAAAATCCCATAAACAACTGTCGATAAAAGAAACGTCAACGACAAATCCGCCGTCGTCCCATCCTGCGCCCACGCGATCTGCGGTAAAAACAATAAACCCAAACTCCACAAACCAAGCCCAATATTTCTAATTTTCATCATCTTCCTTCTCCCTTAAGTTCTTTAATAATTATGAACAATATCTCTCTCATTTCCCCTTGGGGAATGACAACATCTCCCCCAACCCACTTACTTACCTGAACCAGGCCCACCACCGATCACACTACTCCCCCTCACACTACCAGACCGAATATTAGGACTATCTTCCGGTCCTAAATGATTCACACCAACCCGTTGGACACCAATACCTTTGTATGATGCATAACTCATCCCCACAAAACCAAATAACAGAAATCCTACTAAGATTAACAAAATTAATGAACGCATAATCAACACGCCTCCAAATCTAACTATATTTACGTGATGGCTTTTCTTCAGCCACTAAATAAACAGCATACGCCATCATGCCGCACACTACTGTAAATAACAATAAATAACGACTCAACAATACCCCAGAACGAACCGTAGCTCTTACCCCTGTGCCTGTTGTATTATTCGCTGAATCATAACTAAGAACTAACTGATAAGTACCCGGATCATCAATACGAAACACTTTTGAGGCCGATAAGTCCGATTCATGCCACGGCCCATCACTATCACGCCCCGCCTCATCCCAAAACTCCCCTGAAAACAAATAAAACTCATTACCATTCTGATCTACCAAACTCGCATCCACCACAATCCAACTGTTCGTCGGCAAACTGTTAGAGCGCAAACTCACCATATGTACCAATCCCGGTCTTTCCACCACAAACGTCGCCGTTTCCACCTCGACCTGTGCTGTTGATACCTGCACTGTCTGTTCCATTAACTTATTCCCCCCCGCCACGAACGTAACCACAATTCCCAAAAAGCCCAGCGCCGTAAACGCCGCTAAAATACCAAACATCAATTGCCAAAAGAAATGGTTAGACTCCATCTCATCCAATTTGGCTAACATCTTCTTATTATTAAACGCTTCCCACAACTCCCGCTCCGTCAACGACACCCCTTCTGACATCTCCACTTCATTATTATGAAACTCAACCGTATACTTCTTCTGCGCCGATTGCCCCTCCATATAATAAAAGGTCTCGTCAATTTTCGCTTCCCACGTCAACTCACCAGCCAAACCCATAATCTGTGCCGATGCCCGCTCCCGCACACTAATACTCCGCTTCGGGCTAATCGGTATCGACATCCCCGAATATTGCACCGGCCCTGGTGGTGTTATCTTTTTATACATGCCACAACCACTCTCATTATCATACGATAACCACCGATACCCACCCTTCTCTGAACTCAGCAACCACTCATCCCAATACCATCTATCTTCATCATCCCACCCCCTATACTTCAACCAACCAATCACTTGAAAACGCTCTTTATCAAATGTCGCCCAATCACCTAAATTAATCGGTAAGGCTGGTTTCACCCGCTTGGCCCGCGCCTTCCCCACCACCTCAAACTGATCATCCGTCAACTCTAACAAACTATCACAATGGGCACACGCCACTTGCTTCGTCTTCATCCCCAATCGCAACTCAATCGCCGCATCACAATTCGGACAACGCACATGCTCCAAAGACAACTCCGACCGCTGATCCTGCAAATTTTCGCTTAAATCAACCTGCCGTCGCCGCTCGATACTCCCCATATCGCTCGTACTCGCCTCGGCCGTCTCCCAATCATCCTCCCCCGGCAAATAAAATAAATCTTCCTCTTCTGCCTCCTCCTCCTCCCCACTCACAGCCCCCAACGCCGCCCCGCCAGCCAACGCCGCCCCGCCAGCCATGCCCCCACCCACATTCGCCGCCTCACGTGCCCGCACCGCCGCCTCCCGCGCCGCCAACGCCTTATGCGTCACCCCAATCTGCTCCTGCGCCCATTTGTTTTCCGGATTTAACGTCAAAATATAATTAAGCGCCCATAACTTCTTCTCCGGATCCCCCTCCGTGACCCGCGCCATCCACATCCACGCCTGCTCATTCTCTCGATCCGCTTCTAAAACTTCCGTCAATAATCGGATCGCAGCCTCATTCTTCCCCTGACGCGCCGCCCGAATCGCTTTCTTATAAGTTGCCTGCATATTATTAGCACTCATCATATTGCCCAATTAACTAAAAATCATCTTCAAAAACTTCAATCACATCCTCATCTACCGGTCGCCCCAACGATACTTCTATCTCATCTTCGTAAAACTCAATACTCATCAAGTTTTCACCATTTGTGCCGTCAACATAATATAACTTCTCCCCCGGCACAATCTCAAACGCTAACTGCCCCTCCCCACCCGCAATTCGCGCCTCACCTTTCTCCACCACAAACATCTTGCGCCCATTCACCCGAATCTCCGACCCCACCTTAATCTCATGATACGCCGGCAACTTCTCCGTAATCGTCACTTTCCGATAATATTTGTACGTCCCCTCATCTTCAACTAACCAACCAGGCTCCTCATCCGTAAAAGAGATAAACCACTCATCCCAAAAGCCAGCATCATACTGATATCGTAACCGCCCCAGTACCCGAAATTCACGCCCCCCTATCTTCCCTTCAGCATCCACAAAAAAACGGGATGGCATCTGGGCCAATTTCGCTTTCTTCCCCGTTGGATCTAACCCACTATCCCGTAAAATAGAAACCTGATTACAAAAATCACAGGTCACTAACTTCACAAACCGATGTTGTATCTCCAATGGGGCAAAACATGATGGACAGCTCATTTGTTCACGCATGATAATTATCTCTTTCTAAAATTTATTAGCCAATATGGCACTCTCAGGTATAATCCCCTTTGATTATACCATATCTAAATGAATTGTTGGTACACCATCCATTGCCACAAAACAGCTACCAACCACCTTCTACTTCTATATAAAAAGATACACGTAAATCGAGTTGCTGACAAGCCATTTAATCTAAAACGACCCCCTTACGGCTTAGTAAGTTGTTTAAACTAAAACTCTCATACGTCTAATTTCACAACATCAACGTATGAAACAGCTTATTTTCAAAATAAAATGTTGATACTATTTAGTTGAATACACTGCTGGCAACAAGTTATACACATCACACACTTTATTAGGATGATTTATGACGTTTATTAACAAAACTTCACTCCGGCTAGTTATTGTCTTAACCGTAATTGCACTCACCTCCCTCTTTTTCTGGAACACCCGCCACACTCAACCCCAATGGACCCCCAGTGTCGCTGCCAAAGGCCGCGCCATGCCCCGCCCCATGTCCGCTGAACTCGGCGCCCACGAACTCCTCGCCCGCGATATCGCCCTCGGCAACGCCAACTTCGCCACCCAAACCAGAGACCATCAACTCGATTTCCTCTACTCCCACCCCCTCAGTCCCGGTGAAGCCGCCCGCTGGCCCCAATGTCAACCCTACCAATGCACCCTCGTCTCCTTCTATAACTATACCCAAGGTGGCGTCACCACCGCCGTCGTCGACCTCATCCAAAAACAGACCCTCAACGTCGCTCATGACCCCGCCGCTCGGCCCGCCCCCAGCCTCCGCCTCCTCCCCAAAATGCTCAGCCTCGCCAGCCAAGACGAACGCGTCACCGCCGCCCTCGGCGACATCCGCCAACACCCCGCCGTCATGCCCGCCATGTCCGTCTGGCTCAATGATGATGACTGTAACCAAGCTTGGTGTATCGACCTCACCTTCCCCGCCCCCGGCCGCGAAGGCCGTATCCTCCACGTCATCCTCAATATGCATGACGAAACCGTTACCCGCCTCTTCGAAACCCGCGGCCGCGCCCGCCGCACCCCCCTCCCCGCTTCCACCACCGATACCGCCGCCAAACCAAACGAACAAGGGGACGGCTCCCTCTACGCCAACGGCTGTCGCGAACAATACGGCTGGTCCGTCTGCTGGGAAATGACCGCCCACGATGGCCTCGAATTCCGTGACGCCACCTTCAACGACAAAACCATCTTCAGTAGCGCCAAAATTAGCCAAGTCGAAGTCTTCTACGCCGCCTGGCCCGGCGGCTACCGTGACGAAATCGGCTACGACGCCTCCGTCCCCCCCAAAGATGGTACCAATATCGTCGAACTCGAAGACGGCTTTGAAGTCAGCCAACTCTTTACCGAACCATTTGATTGGCCTAATTGCATCTGCTGTTACCGGTATGAACAAATTATCCGCTTCTTCGCCGATGGCACCTTCGAATTCCGCTTCGTCTCCCACGGCCCCGGCTGTGACGACCTCTCCAGCTACCGCCCCTTCTGGCGCGTCGACCTCGACCTCGATAACAAACGTGACGACGAAGCTTGGTACTGGGACCAAAATCGCTGGGTCGAAGCTGAAAACGAAGTCGAACTCGACCTCTACGGCGAAACCAATCCCGATGGCCAACGTCTCGCCACCTTCGATGGCGACCTCCACTACCGCTGGTACCCCATCAAAACTGACCCCCTCGGCGTCGATGATGGCCGCCTCTTCCTCACCCGCTGGCGCGACACCGAAGGCACCGGCCCCATCTTCCCCGGCCCCGCCGACACCTTCCGCCCCCCCCGCCAATGGCTCAATAACGAAGAACTCTCTGGCAATGACAGTGTCATCTGGTTCATCCCTCTCCTCGCCACCAAGAAAACAGAACCTTGGTGGTGCATGCCTGACCCAGACCCCGATTATAGCCCTTGCGAAGCCATCCTCCGCGTTGAACCAGACACCGAACTCCCCCCCTTCGACCCCGATGCCATCGCCGCCATCACCCCCACCCCCCAAGTTGACCCCACCCCCACCCGACCACCAGCCCCCACCCCTACCCCCCGTCCTATCCCTGGTGACACCGCCCCTGGTATCATTCTCAACGGTGGTTGTGGTACCTGTCACCTAATTGGCACTATCGGTGAAGCTGGCAAAGTCGGCCCCGACCTCAGTGATATCGGCCGCGTCGCGGCCGAGCGCATCGACGGGCTCTCCGCCGCCGAATATATTCGCATCGGCATCCTCAACCCCAACGAACACCTCGCCCCTGATTGCCCCAACGGTCCCTGCCAAGCCAATGTCATGCCCCGCGACTACGGCCAACGCCTCACCGCCAACCAAGTCGACATCCTCGTTGACTTCCTCCTCACCCAAACCGGTGCTGAATCCCCAGACCCCATCGGTACCGATAATGATGATTCCGATGATAATGATTCTGATGATGACCCTTCCGCCAATGAAACCGATCAGCCACCAGGCATCGCTTCCTTACCCACCCCACCCATCCCGTTCCTTTATGAAGGCACCCTCCTTCTCCTCGGCCTCTTCCTCGGCCTCATCATCTCCCGCCAACTCCAAAAACCAAAATAAAGGGCACACCGCTTGCTACCTAAGCACAAACTAGCCACCCTACAAACCCTCCTCCTCCTCCTCCTCCTCACCAGCTTCGCCACCCTCCCCCTCTGGCGCGGGGCCCCTCCTTGGCAAGGCGATGGCGAACTCCATCTCTATCGCCTCGCCCAACTCAGTAACCACGCCTCCCTCACCACCCCCTACCCCCGTTGGCTCCCCGACTTAGGCTATGGCTACGGCTTCCCTCTCTTCCATTATTACGCCCCCCTCAGTTACTATCTCCTTCTCCCCTTCACAGCTCTCGGCCTCGACCCCACCACCACCATCCGCCTCGGCTACACCCTCGCCCTCCTAGCTCTCGCCACCGCCACCTACCTCTGGAGCCGTGAACTCCACCCCCCATCAGCTCCTCTCGCCCCGCTTCTCACTCTCTACGCCCCTTACACACTTTTCAACCTTTATGGCCGAGGCGCTTACGCCGAAATCTGGGGACTCGCCTGCCTCGCTTGGACCCTCTACGCTTGGCATCGCTGGCACCATACCCCCCAACGCCGCTACCTAACCCTCTTCACCCTCAGCTACACCGCCCTCATTCTCACCCACAACATCACCGCCCTCATCGGTACCCCCTTCCTCTTAGGTTACGCCCTCTTTCTCTGGCTCAAAGACAAACAACACCCTCCTCTCTGGCTCCTCGGCCTCCCCCTCCTCCTCTCCGCCTTCTTCTGGCTCCCCGCCCTCGCCGACCGTGACCTCGTCCAAATCGACCGCCTCATCAACGCCGCCAACTTCGACTACCGTCAAAACTTTCTCTCCCTTGCCCAACTCCTATCTCCACCCCAAACCGCTCACCCCACCCAAGCCAACCCCGCCTTCACCTACCCCCTCGGCTGGCTCCCCCTTCTCCTCGCCCTCTCCAGCTGGCTCCCCACTCCCCACCAAGACCGAAACTACCGTCTCTACCGTGCCGCCCTCACCCTCGCCACCCTCATCGCCATCACCCTCACCCTCCCCCTCAGCCAACCGCTTTGGGACACCCTCCCCCTGCTCGAATTCGTCCAATTCCCTTGGCGCTTCCTCGGCCTCATCACCATCTGCCTCAGCCTCCTCGCCACCCTCAGCCTCAGCCGCTGGCTCCCAGCTCATCCCAACCGCCAACAACAACTCATCCTCACCACCCTCACCCTCACCCTCCTCCTCTACGCCCTCCCCCAACTCTTCCCCCCCACCCGCGCCCAACCACTCCCCACCACCATCGACCGCCCCACCACCATCCAATTCGAACAACAAAGCGGCTGGCTCGGCACCACCGCCGCCGCCGACTACCTCCCCACCACCGTCACCACCCTCCCCACCACACCCGCCACCACCATCCTCCCCCCCGATACCCTCACCACTGACCAACTTCGCCATCAAACAGAAACCGCCCACAACTACACCCTCACTTATCAAACCAGCCAACCTCTCACCACCACCCTCAATCTATTCGCCTTCCCCACTTGGCACGCCACCCTTGACCAGCAACCACACCCCCTCACCATAACCGACCCCCACGGCCTCATCCAAACCACCCTCCCCGCCGGCCAACACACCCTCACCATCAACTGGCAACCCACCCCAGCCCAAACCACCGGCCGCGCCCTCACCCTCCTCGGCCTCCTCCTCTGCCTCTTCACCCTCTATCGCTACCAACCACCACCCGCACCATCACCTACCACCCACAACCCTCTCTCCCTCTGGTGGCCCATCATCCCCCTCTTCATTCTCCTCCCCCTCCTAAAAATCAACTACCTCGACCATCACAACACCATCTTTCGCCAAAACCCAATCCCCTCAACCCCACCCATCGCTAACTTCAACAACCAACTCCAACTCTACCCCCCCCTTATCGACACGACCACGCTTTCCGCTGGCTCACCGCTAACCATCACCCTCCCCTGGCAAACCAGCGCCCCCCTGACCGCCGAACACAGCATCGCCCTCCACCTCCTCGACCAAGACCAAAACCTTTTCGCCCAAGCCGATCACCAACATCCCGGTGGCATCCCTCTCCCCCGCTGGCCCGCCAACGGCCACCTCTTCGATACCCATACCCTCACCATTCCCGTCACCGCTCCCCCCGGCACCTACCAACTCATCACCTACGTCTACCACCCCCAAACCAACCAACGCCTCCCCCTCCTCAACCAAGACGGCCTCCCCCTCGGCCACCAACACCCCCTCACCACCCTCACCATCACCCCCGCCAACCCACCACCACCCCCCAGCACCATCAATCCCCCCCAACGCCCCAACGTCAACCTCGGCCCCCTCCACCTCCTCGGCCACACCCCCCTCCCCACCACCGCCCAAGTCGGTGACACCCTCCCCCTCCGCCTCTGGTGGCAAATCGATGCCCCTCTCACCACC
>DATHYN010000374.1:0-3403 GCA_035459145.1 Anaerolineae bacterium
ATGCACAGATTTTGTGTATAATTATTGTGCATTAGTTAGATTTTAACTCTTCGACCATATATTGTCAAGGTTTCTTTGATGTTTTGTAAAGTTTTTTACAGGTATTAGACGTGAACGAAGAGAAAGGCGAGGCCCATCACCAGCATGGTGATGGGCCTCGCCTTTCTCTTCGTTCACGTCTAATACCTGTAAAAAACTTTGCAAAACATCAAAGAAACCTTGACAATACATGGTCGAAGAGTTAAAATCTAACTAATGCACAATAATTATACATAAAATCTGTGCATATCAAACTTTTTGGTGCAAAAGGTATAACGGCTAACCTCATCAGCGCTTTTCACCACCACGACCCAAAGGAGACTTCTATGGCCTCAACAACTCTATCATGGGAACAAACTCTTTTTCAACTAGCTGACCAAGCCTTAACCAACCATACCCCCATCGCCCCTGTTAAAGTCGAAAACGCCCAATTAGAAGCAGCTTATCAACATTGCACCGATATCACCAAACAACATAGTCAAACTTTCTACCTCGCCTCCGCCCTTCTCCCCTACCAACAACGAAAAGCTGTTCGCGCTCTCTACGCCTTTTGCCGTATTAGTGATGACCTTGTCGATTGTGGTGGCCCGAATGCCCACCAAGATTTAGCCGCTTGGCGCCAACTCGCCCTCTCCCCCCACCCCTCCCCGCAAGATTTTGTCGCCCTCGCCTGGGCCGATACCCGCGCCCGCTACAACATCCCCCGCCATTACGCCGAACAACTTCTCGATGGCGTCACCCAAGACCTCAACTTCCATCGCTATCAAACATTCTCCGACTTAGCCCAATACTGTTACGCCGTCGCCTCTACTGTCGGCCTCATGTCAATGCACATCGTCGGCTTCTCCGGCCCCGAAGCTATCCCCTATG
Source organism: Anaerolineae bacterium (assembly GCA_035459145.1). Taxonomy (GTDB): domain Bacteria; phylum Chloroflexota; class Anaerolineae; order Promineifilales; family Promineifilaceae; genus DATHYN01. Next base: position 910 of record DATHYN010000374.1, read on the forward strand.
CCATTAAACTCGGCGTCGCCCTCCAATTAACCAATATCCTCCGCGATATCCAAGAGGATTGGCACAACGGCCGTTTCTACCTCCCCCTCGACGAACTCGCCGCCTTTAACCTCACCATCGATGACATCGCTAACCGCAACCAAGACCAACGCTGGCATCACTTTATGCAATTCCAAATCGAACGCACCCGCCGCCTCTACCGCGAATCTTTCCCCGGCATCGATATGCTCAACCCCCAAGGCCGCTTCGCCATCAGCGCCGCCGCCGAACTATACCGCGCCATCCTCGATGATATCGAAGAACATCAATACGATGTCTTCTCCCGCCGCGCCCATACCACCCGCTTAGAAAAAGTTTCTCTTTTACCCGGCATCTGGTGGCGTAGCCACGCTGGCTATCCCACCCCTTAATCCCCTTACCAATTAATAACGCCAACTTCTCTTCGTTGGCTTCTCAAGTTATTTAACGAGGCATCCCATGACCCAAGAAAAAGTAATTATCATTGGCTCAGGCTTCGGCGCCCTCGGCGCCGCCGCCCGCCTAGCCGCCAAAGGCTACCAAGTCGAACTATTCGAAAAACGTGACAAACCAGGTGGCCGTGGCTACACCTATGAAATCGATGGCTTTAAATTTGATGGTGGCCCCACCGTCATCACCGCCCCCTTCATGTTCGATGATATCTTCGCCCAAGCAGGTCGCAACCGTGAAGATTATGTCAAATTCGTCCCCTGCGACCCTTTCTACCGCATCTTTAACCATGAAGGTCGTCAATTTGATTACAATGGCGACCCTGACTTCATCCTCAACCAAATCGACCAATGGAATCCCGCCGACAAAGAAGGCTACCAACGCTTCATGGCCACCACCAAAGCCATCTTCCAAAAAGGATTCATCGAATTAGCTGATAAACCGTTCCTCAATATCAGCGATATGGTCAAAATTATCCCCGACCTCCTCCGTCTCCAATCCCATAAAACAGTCTACAACTACGCCTCCCAATTCATCGAAAACGATTTCCTCCGCCGCTGTTTCTCCTTCCACCCTCTCCTCGTCGGCGGCAATCCCTTCGATACCACCTCCATCTACGCCATGATCCACTACCTCGAACGAGAATGGGGCGTCTACTACGCCATGGGCGGCACTGGCGCCCTCGTCAACGCCCTCGTCAAACTCATCGAAGAGCTAGGTGGCCGCTTCCACTACAACAGCCCCGTCACCGAAATCATCGTCAAAAACAAACGCGCCCACGGCATCCGTCTCGCCGATGGCTCTGTCCACGATGCCCATCACGTCATCTCCAATGCCGATGTCGCCTTCACCTACAAAAATCTCATCGACCCCGAACACCGTAGCTGGCGCAACTCCGATTTCCGTTACGATAAACTCACCCGCTACAGCATGTCCCTCTTCGTCATCTACTTCGGTACCAAAAAACGGTACACCGACTCCCGCCTCGCTCACCATAACATCATCCTCAGCGAACGGTACAAAGGCCTTCTCCACGATATCTTCAAGAAAAAGGTCCTCGCCGATGATTTCTCTCTCTACCTCCACATGCCCACCCTCACCGACCCCTCCCTCGCCCCTGACGGCCACGAAGGTTTCTACGTCCTCTCCCCCGTCCCCCACCTCGGCGGTGACATCGATTGGAACGTCATGGCCAAACCATACCGCGACCGTATCATGCAATTCCTCGAAGAAAACTACCTCCCCGACCTCCAAGAAAATCTTGTCGCCGAGCATTACATCGACCCCCTCCACTTCCAAAACACCCTCAATAGCCAAATGGGGTCCGCCTTCTCCGTCGAGCCCATCCTCACCCAATCCGCCTGGTTCCGCCCCCACAACCGCTCTGAAGATATTAGCAACCTCTACTTCGTTGGCGCGGGCACCCACCCCGGCGCGGGCCTGCCCGGCGTCCTCTCCTCTTCCAAAATCGCCGAGGACCTCATCGTCAGCAGCCCCGTCCGCTCCGGCGCCCCTCGCCCCTCGGCCCAATCCCTCGTCCCCGCCTAATGACACCTAACACCCCACCCTTCGCCGATGGCCAAGTCGGTCTCCATGTCCTCCGCGCTTTCGCCCAATCCCCCTCCCCCCTCACCGCCTTGGCCACCATGCAACAACACCTCGGCGAACTCTTCCAAATCACCCTCCCCGGCTTCCAACCCATCGTCGCCGCTGGTCCTAACGTCAATCGCCAAATCCTCCTCGACCAGCGGGACGACCTCCTCTGGCGCCCTCCTCACGACCCTGTCACCAAACTCCTCCGCCACGGCCTCCTCGTCACCGATGGGACCCAACACCAACAACTCCGCGCCGTCATGGAGCCTACCATGCACAAACAACAGGTCCTCGGCCACATCTCCAAAATGCGCTATTACACCGATTGGGTCATCGACCGCTGGCCCACCAACAAACCGGTCGACATGCTCATCGCTATGCGCCAAGTCGCCCTCCTCATTCTCGTCGGCACCCTCTTCGGTATCGATTACAC
>DATHYN010000375.1:0-30726 GCA_035459145.1 Anaerolineae bacterium
AACCGAAAAGCGAAACATTGTATTAGCCAAGGCGTATGAAAAATATCCCGAGCGGTTTGTGAAAGGTCAACCTGTCCCACCAGCCTTGGCTGATGCCGTATGGATTAATCCACCACAAACTAAAACAAGTAGCAATGAGGTCGAAAAGATTGAATAAACAACATTGCTATATGTAATTACTGATTTTGCTGTCTCATAGGGGTTGACATATTCCGGTTCCGGCGTTAACCAATTTTTGTGTTATATATTTTGTGCTGTACATTATAAAGAAAGTTGCTATCCACATACATATAATAGCTAAACTTAAAATTTGCTTACTGTGTAAATTTAAATTAGCAAAAACATCTATCAATTCTAATTGTGCTTCAAGACCAATCAAATACATCATTAAACTAGCAAAAAAAAGCAAACCACTAATAATACCACTTATCATGATTTTTAAATTAGCTAACCTTTCTTGCTCCATGTAAACTATCCCTTTTTATCTTGTACGATAAGCTAATCTCTCAGAACCATAGGCACTATCTTGATTATATAAATTATCAAAAGGGTATAGTATACCATCTTTGGCGCTCTCTATTTTGAAAAATCATTTCGTAGTTCCCAAACACTCGCACCAACTACTTTTTGCCACAAATAGTACCAAAGGACTAATTTGACATTATTTTCGACACATTTGCCCATAAATAGCACTAAAAAACTAACTGCCCCTCTCCCCCCACCACCCCGCCCCAAGCCCGGTTCACCGGGCGCCAATTCTAGCACGGTGTGTTCACACCCGTGCGGGACGCGAACGAACACCCCAACCCAAAATCATGCACTCTCCCCCATTTTCTGCTATCATACCCCCATGACCCAAACAAATTTCCACCTCCTCGGCCACTGGCGCCTCCCCGCCAACATCCACGATATCTTCCCCCTCCTCCACGACCCCCTCAGCTGGCCCCAATGGGGCCCAGCCTTCTGCCGCCACGCGGCCCCCCTCGCCACCCCCCACCACGACTACATCACCACCGGCAACCAATACCAACTCCGCCTCCAAGGTCTATGGCCCTACCCCAGCCAATGGCAATTCACCCTCAGCGAATACCACCCCCCACACCGCCTCGCCTTTACCACCGCTAACCATTACTTCCACGGCCCCTTCATCCTCTCCCTCCACCAAAACGGCCCCGATATCGATATCTACCACGACTGGCTCCTCAAACCCCGCCTCCCCCTCCTCGATACCCTCACCGCCCGCCTCCCCCAACCCCTGCGCCTTAACCAACAATGGCTCGAAGCCTCCGCCCCCCTTTTCGCCCCCTTTCTCCGCTTCAACTACCGCTGGGCCTTCGAACGTGCCGCCCACAGTCTCCAATTAGCCGCCTCCGCCCATAGCGCCGCCCGCGCCCTCACCAATAATACCACCCCCAACAACAAACCGCCCGCCCCCACCTCCACCTACCCTCTCTGGCTCGCTGGCGCCAGCGCCACCATCGTCGGCAGTTACTTTTGGCTCAAATATCGCCACTGGCGCCGCTGGCGCCAACAATAACACCCCCACTATTTCGACCAGCCTTTGCCCATCAGGTATAATAAAGTATAGGAGAAATTATGAGCAGTTCGATCACTATCTGGTTCCGTCGCATCATCCTGACCATTGTCATTCTCATCGTCGCTCTCATTGGCCTCATGATTGGCATCATCGTCACTGACAGTTTATTCGGCGCTGATACCGCTGACTTCGCCAATATGACTTATGAAGATAGCCAAGGCAATACCCTTTACGGCTACATCGCTCGGCCCGCTGACCCCGGCCCCCACCCCGCTGTCTTACTCATCCACGAATGGTGGGGCCTCAATCACGGCATCACCGTCCTCGCTGACGCCCTCGCTGCCGAAGGCTACGTCGTCTTCGCCCCCGATGCCTACCGTGGCCAAGTCACCGCCCGCGTCCCCCGCGCCCTCTATCTCCGCCTCACCATCCCCGAAGACCAAGTCCATCAAGATATCGATTCCGCCCTCGCCTACCTCCGCAACCAAGATGGGGTCAACCCCGACCGCGTCGCCTCCATGGGCTTCTGCTTCGGTGGCGGCGAATCCCTCAAACTCAGCCTCCGCCAACCCGAAAACCTCGCCAGCACCATCATCTACTATGGCAGCGTCGTCACCGACCCCACCCTCCTCCGCTCCCTGGCCGAAGACCAACCCGTTCTCGGCATCTTCGCTGAGGATGACCAACAAATCCCCCCCGCCGAAGTCCGCCAATTCGAAGCTGCCCTCAATAGCCTCAATATCGAAAACCAAATCACCATTTATCCCGATGTCGGTCACGCCTTCCTCACCGAAGATAACTATGACCAACTAGGCACCGCCGGCAACGACGCTTGGCAACAAACTTTAACCTTCCTCGAAGATACGCTGAAAAATCAAGGTCGCTAAGAAGAGAACCTATGACCAACTTTCTGCAACGATTACAACTGACTCGCCTCAGAACCAAAATCATCCTCCCCTACTTCCTCCTCACCACCATGGTCGCCGGCTTTGGCGCCTTCGTCATCACGCAACTCGTTACCGGCACCCTGAAAGAACGTTTCGATAACCAACTTCTGGATGCCGGCCGTGTTGTCGCTGAAAGTATGGTCGCCATCGAACGCGATCGGCTCGAACTGGTCCGCCTCGCCGCCGCCTCCGCCGGCGTCCCCGCCGCCATCGCCAACCAAGACACAACGACCCTCACCACTCTCCTCCCCCAACTCCTGGCCAACAGTGAGGCCGATGCCCTCATCATTCTCGACAACGAGGGACAACCTCTCTACAACGGTACCAACAACAATACGCTCTCTCTCGATAATATCGATTTCACCGCCCTCCCTCCCGTGCAAACCTTCATCGATACCCCACCCACAAACAATAATCGCCAAGTAGCGGTCGCCCAAACAGAAACCGATAACTGGTTCTTCACTATCGCCCCTATCTTCGCCACCACCGAATTCGTTGGCTTTGTCTTGGTCGGTACCGAGCTGGAAAATCTCAGCCAAATTTTAGCCGAAAACGCGGTCGCCCGTGTCACCCTCTACAGCCCGCAAGGAAATCCCCTCGCCTCTACATTAGATCTCGACCAACTGAATACTGATATCGACTTCGCCGATGTCTACCCCCAAGTGCTCACCGCCAGCTCCCAATATGTGCTGATGGATACTGTTACGAGCCTGAATCAAGAGTACCAATTAGCGTTTAACAATTGGCAATTACGGGGCCAATCGGTGGGGATGTATTCAGTCGCTTTGCCCATCAACTTTATCGGCACCGCCACCAACGCCAGCCGTAACTCATTTATCATCATCTTTGCCTTAACCACGATTGGGGTGTTTACCATCGGTTATTGGACCGCTCAGCTAATTACGCGACCCATTCGGCGCTTGGTCAATACGGCCACGGCCGTGGCCGAGGGGGATCTCCAACAACGCGTCAATATCGAAAACAAAGATGAAATCGGTACCCTCGCCCAAGCATTTAACCGCATGACCGAAACCCTTGTCGAGCGCAACCAACAGCTGAGTGTCCAAAAGAGTGAATTACAAGCGATCTTGCAAAGCATCGCTGATGGCATCATCATGTTCAATAACCGCAAAGAGATCGTCACCACCAACCCCGCCGCTGACCAAATCTTGGCCGATATCAAACAGAAGCTAAAAACCTCGGCCATCATCGATGTCGTCCAACTATGGATCGACCAACTCAACCTCCACGCCACCACCCGTCAAAAAGTGGGCCACCGCGTCTTCAGCGTTCGCCCCTCGGCCGTCACCGACCCCAACCAAGAAATTATCGGCCACGTCGTTGTCCTCCGTGACATTACCCGTGATGTCGAGGCCGAGGAACGCCAAAACAACTTCATCACCAACGTCTCCCATGAACTACGCACCCCCCTCACCGCCGTCAAAGGCTACACCAACCTCCTTATCGCCAGCGGCAAAGAAACCTTGTCCGAACAACACCTCCAATTCGCCCACACCATCGAGCAAAATACAGACAAATTAATCGACCACGTCAACACCCTCATCGATATCGCCGAAGTCCAAGACGGCAACATCACCCTCAAACCAGAACGGATCGATTTCAATCAACTTATCCAAGACGTAGCCCAACCTTGGCTCCAAAAATTCACCGACAAAGGGCTTCAGTTCAGCCTCGACCCCGCCCCCGAACCCTTATGGGTCCAAGCCGACGCCCGTCGTATCAAATGGGCACTCAAAAATATCTTGCAAAATGCTTACGATTACACCCTTACCGGTCAAATCAGCATCAAAATCTTTTTACAAGACGGGCATGCTTGTGCTACCATTAAAGATACAGGCATTGGCATTCATGCTACTGATGTGCCCTATGTCTTTCAACGCTTTTTCCGCGCCGAACATGATCAAACCCATGATGTACCCGGTTTAGGTCTTGATCTATTTATCAGTAAAGCGTTAATTACCGCCCACGATGGGCAAATTTGGGTCGAAAGCGAATTAGACCATGGCAGTACCTTTGGTTTAGCTCTTCCTCTGATTACCGAGGATTAACCAAAAATGCAAGTAACAACGGCTCCTAGCCATGAAACAGAATCTGACCGCTCTTGGCATTGGCTCCTGCTTTTTCTGCTCCTGCTCCTATTAAATATGACCTGCGTCTTCAGCGCCACCCTCTTAGCCATTCCACGGCCGGGACGTACCATCATCGCCGCCAATATCATGACCCAAAGCCGTGCCGATTATACCTATACAGAAACGGTTGAATTCGCCCCTGTCGACGCCGCCATTATCACCATCATCGAAGAAGATGATGACGCTTTAGACATCCCCCCTCCCACCGGCCCTATACCCGACAACGATAACAATGAGCCACCCATCATCCCCACCCTCATTATCCTTCCCACCCAACCACCCCGTACCCCCACCAACACCCCCACAGCTACGCCCACCAATACTCCCGTCCCCATCCCCACCAACACACCAACCATTGACCCCCGCCCCGATGCTGTCGAAACGCCCAAATCACCCACCCCCACAGAAACAGCCACTGCTACCAACACCCCCACGTCTACCAACACACCCACCCCACGCCCCAGCAACACACCCACCAACACGCCCGTTCCACCACCTACGAATACACCCGTTCCACCACCTACGAATACACCCGTTCCACCGCCCACCAACACGCCCGTTCCACCGCCAACAAATACACCCATCCCAACGCCCACCAACACACCCGTTCCACCGCCCACCAACACACCTACCTCGACCCCATCACCCACCCCCACCACAACCCCCACATTGACCCCATCACCCACCCCCACCAGCGCACCCACCCCCACTCCCACCGCCACCGGCACCCCCACACCAACAGGCACGCCCTCACCCACACCTATTCCTACCAACACACCCACACCCACTCCTTCCCCTAGCCAAACATCCACGCCCACCACTACCCCCACCGGCACACTGACACCAACCGCCACCCCTAGCCAAACACCAACCCCCACCAACACCCCCACACCGACACCCCCACCAACCAATACCCCCACATCGACACCCCTGCCAACCAACACCCCCACACCCAGCCCCACACCACCCATCAGCAACCCTATCATCCCGCTATTACGCTGCGTCGAAGAAGGGGGCACACAAGGCTACCGCGCCCACTTCGGTTACCTCAACACCAATGCCACCACCGTCTTCATCCCGATTGGACCCAGCAACAATTTCAGCCCCGCGCCAGAAAACCGCGGCCAACCAACATCGTTCAGTCCGGGCAACAACAATCCCGCCTTTACCGTCGATTTTGATGGTTCAACTATCAGTTGGAATCTAAACGGCCAAAGCCGCCAAGCAAGTAGTGGCAGCCCCCGTTGTGGCAACAATTAATCAGCAACAAGAATAGCGGGCTGCGCCTCGGCCGCCCGCCCCGCCGCCAACACCTCGGCCGCCCCCACCCCATCCCCCTGCTCCTCGGCCCACAAAGCCAACAACAGATAATAATCAGCCCGTTGCCCGTAACGCGTCCGCCAAATCGTATAAATTTTTGTCAACGCCTCATCCTCAGCTACCGACTCACCCTCTAATTGCGCCCGCCACGCCTGAAACGGCGCATAACGAGCCAACGGCCGTTCCCGATCCACCTCAATCTGCCGCGTCCACGCCGCCCGCGCCGCCGCCACATCCCCTTGCCAACCAGCCACACTCCCCCGCAAATGCCATAAATCCCCATTATCCCCCCAATCGACAGCCAGATAACGTTCCGCCATCGCCAACAAATCAGCATCAACCTCCCCCATACGCGCCGCATAGACCGCTTGGTGGCCGCGCCACGCGGCCATCTGCCGCTCAGCACTCAACAACCACAAGCCCCCCATCACCACCACCGGCACAACGATAAACCAGCGCTTCCCCCACCCCCAACCGGTCGGCTCCTCCTCTTGTCCCAACCACGCCAACGCCGTCGGCAACGCCAACAACCCCCACCACGCCACCATCGGCTTCGCCCCCAATGTCATCGTATCCAACAACCCACCAGCCACATACGCCACGACACCAGCCACAGCCGCCATCACCCAAATACGGTCTCTTTCTAGCTCAATTTGCTGATAAGCACGGCGGGCGCTCCACAAAAAGCCAAGGATGAGCCAGATGAAGGCGATCAGGCCGGGGAGGCCGAGGTCAACGGCCGTTTGCAACCACAAATTATGCGCATGTGGCTCCGGCCCCAATAAATAACCAATATAAAAATGGGTCTGAATCAACGGATAACTATTTAACCCCACCCCCGTCACCGGCATATCCCCCACCATCGCCACCGCCCGACTCCACATATCTAACCGCAAAACGATAGGCAACCCTAACGGATGCGTCTCATCTAACATCATCGCCAGCAAGCGTGACGGCCCATACACGCCAATTCCGCCCACTAACACCAGCAAGCCCCCAACCGGTAGCCAGACCGCCCCCCGCCAGCGCCACGCCAATAAAAGCCAAATAGCCACCGCCAAGCCCAACAACCCCATCAACGCCTGCGACAATAACAACACCACCACCGCCACCACCGTTGATACCACCGCCACCCACCGCTCCCAGCCCGTGCCCCACAACGCCCACGCCAACGGCCCCGGCAACAATAACGCCATCGTCGCCCCCACCTGCCGCACATGAAACAGCTCCGACGCCCGCGGCACGCCACTTCCCGGCAACCCCAACGACAACTGGGGCAAATGGTCATAAATAGCCGGAATATACGCCAATCGGACTTGGCTCCAATCCGTTCCGATGAAACTAACCACGGCCACGGCCAGTGGCAACAGCAAATACCCCCACCGGACCAACCGCCAATCAGCCTCTGTTTGCAACCCATTCAGGACGCTCCAGAAAAAAGCGATCTGCCCCCACATCCCCCACAGCTTCGCCCAGCTTACCTCGGCCGACACCGAGACCGTATAACCGACAACGCTCATCACCCCCAACCAAATAATCGGCACCCCCAACGGCGTTGGCCGCGACCAACGCCCCGTGGTCCACCGCCGCGACAACCAGCTCAACCCCAGCAAACCAATCCCCACCAAGACACGCCACTCTCCCGGAAACACAAAAAAGGGTGTGGCCACTGCCAACACCCATAACTCATGCGCCGTCCACCACCGGCTTATCATCTTCAACTGTCCCATGCCCGTTTAATCCCCCAAACGTTGCAAATACCACCGGCCCGTTGACATCGCCCGGATATCTTCAGCTAAATCATGCGCTCGGTTATACCGATCATTCGGATCTTTGGCCGTCGCCTTAGCCAACACCTCCGCCCAATGCTCATTCAGATCCGGCTTGATTTCCAAAATATTAGGCAACGGATCTAAAACATGCATAATCGCCGTCGCCATTGGTGAATCGTTCTGATACGGCAACTTACCGGCTAAATAACGAAACAAGATAATGCCCAACGAGTAGATATCACAGCGACCATCTAAATGCGGATCATTTTTCACCTGTTCAGGACTCATATACTCCGGCGTCCCCAAAAAGAGCGTCCCCGTTTGCCCCGATGAGCGATTATAAAATTTAGCCAACCCAAAATCCCCCAAATACGCTTGGCCATCCTGATCAAACAAAATATTAGATGGTTTAATATCACGATGAATAACCCCATGATCATGGGCATAATCAAGCGCATCCGCCACCCGCTGCATAATGCGCGCAAATTTATTGACGCGCAATTTACCATCAGCCAACATCTCTTCCAACGTCCCCCCCATCATATACCGCATCACCAGATAAGGTTGACCATTGGTATGATACCCATAATCGAAGACCGGCGCGACTGTGGGATGCTCTAAATTAGCGACCACCTCGGCCTCTTGTTTAAAGTAATCAAGCAGAATGGGATCATCCATCATAAACTGGATAGGCAATAGCTTAATCGCCACCTGCCGTTTCATATAAGGGTCCTCGGCCAAGTAGACCTTAGCCATCCCCCCTTGACCTAACTGTTCAATAACTTCATAACGTCCAATGGTAAAGGTTTCTTCCATAAGTTATAAGCCTTTGTTGATCTCCAATAAGAAGCGTGTTGACTATGAATGATATATGGGAATTATACAGGATAACGGCCGTTTACGCCCCACCCTGCTTAATCAAGCAATTGCCATCCTATAAAATAAAAAGCTCATTACACATAAGTAGCTAGACACACTATTAATCTTCACCTATCAACTGCTGAGAAATTTGCTCGTAACGGGCAATCACTTGATCCCAACTAAATTTAGACACCGTCTTTTGCGCCGCTTGACCCAAACGAGCCCTTTCATCTGGAGAACAAGCCAATGTCAAGATTGATTCTGCCAAAATAGGAATATCATTAGCTGGAATAAGATAACCATCTTTATCGTTTGTTATCATATGAGATACACCACCCACATCCGTAGCAATGACTGCTTTTCCCCAAGCCATGCCATCTAACACAGATAAGGGAAAGGTTTCGGCCAAACTTGGTAACAAAACGATATCAGTAGCGGCATAAGCATCAACCAACTCTTCATCACTAATATGACCCAATAATGCAACACGCTGACCTACCCCACTTTGATGGGCCAACTTCTCTACCTTTTGTGCATATTCGCCCCATAAGCCAGATTTATTACCAACAGCAACATAGTGGACATTAGGTACTTTATCTTTTATTTGTTTGAGTGCTTCAACAACCAAATCATGCCCTTTGTTTGGCTTCACACTGGCAACTTGTAACAATACAATATCTGAGCCTAACTGATGTTGTTGGCGAAATCTGCTGGCCGAGGCCATATCCCTATCAGGTGGTTCAAATCCATTATAAACAACAGTTGTTTTTTCTACTGGAAACTGAAAATATTGTAAAATTTTCTTTTCTTCAGGTGACGTCAAAGCAATGTGAGAAATAGTACGCAATAACAACCGTAAGAAAAGCCGAACAAAAAAGACAGACAAATTCCGTCGCCAAGATGCCAATTTCGTATCCCCATAGAACGCCTCGAATAAACCATGTGGAATTAACACAGTTGGAATCTGTCGCGCATTCATCACCTTAACAACATTTAGCATCACATCAGTGAAAACAACACCATGTATATGCAAAATATCAATATCAGCTGTTTGCAATGTTTTTAACAACTGTGGCGCATTTGTTTTTGTCAAACCCAAGGGATACATAGCTTTATAAGGGAAGCGGCGTACAATAATATCATTATCATGCTCAATTAAAGGGAGTGATTGATCATACTGTAGCGTAAATACTGTAACTTCGTGGTTAGCAGATAACAAGTGCGACACACGTCGGGCAACACGTTCCGCCCCTCCCTCAAATGGATGATAAAAAGGAGCATAAACACCTATTTTCATACGGCCTCTTGCTGATAGTACGTTTCTAAAAACCACTCCTTAAATTTCAAAATTCCTTCTTCGAGTGACACATCTTCCTCAAACCCTAATGCTTGTATTTTACTGATATCAGCAACTAAACGTTGAATATCTCCATCCCAAGATTTGTTTGAGACGGCTAATGACTTTTGTACATCAAATAAAGGGAGCATTGTTTCCATCAAACTTGTAATCGAAAAGGAATTGGCCGAGCCAATATTATAAATATCTTCTGTTCCTTTTTCTGTGACTAACAGAAGCCCTTTTACCGCATCTGTGACGAAAAGTTGGCCCCGCATCTGACGACCATCTCCTAGCATAACAATTTCATCTCCTGGAGCCAATATTTTGTGAGCAAAGTCAAATACGACGAATCGACGTTGTCGTGGACCATACATATTAAAAAAGCGCACGATAGTAGCCTTAACGTCGTAAAGATGTTTATACAATTGAACATATTGTTCTGCACTATACTTAGATGCACCATATGGAGAAATTGGCTTAATAATATGATCTTCAGCCATAGGCACCGTTTGCGGCTCCCCATATACAGCCCCACTTGAAGCCAAGAAAAACCGAGCGTTATGCTTATGCGCTAATGCTAACATATTAATTGTTCCCAAAATATTGACAGAACCATCATGCAAAGGCTCTTTAACAGACCGGGGAACATTTGCATTTGCCGCTAGATGATAAATAATATCAATCTGACCAATCGTTTCAACAACTAGTGGATCACGCACATCAGCTTGTATTAATTGATATTGACCCTTAACAGCTGACAAGTTACTTAATGGAGCATCGCTCAAATCGTCTAAAACCGTTACTTGATGCCCTTCAGCAAGCAACTGTTCTACCAAATGCGATCCTAAAAAACCAGCCCCACCAGTTACTAAAATATTACTCATACATTACCTCTCTTAGATAGAATTCTGATGCTTCAATCATAAAACAAAAATATCTGCAATTTTTATTTCAAATTCCCATCAATAATATTCAACATATTAACTACACTCAATTAGGAATTATAACGGATATCATTTATTTATGCCCCCTTTCATAATTAGCCAAGAACCATTCTTTTATTCTGGTATATTTTTACAAAATTTTGCCTTTTACAAGGTTTTTAGGATCAAATAAGACATATTTTTTATTATTATGTTGACAAACAATGATTTTCATGATAAATTCATAGTGGATTATGTTAAACTTATCTAGTTTTCTATAATCAGTATTATAATTCTTAGTTTAGCGATGGGTGAAAATTTATGATTACTACAGTAACAACAACAACAACTGCGGCAACCGCAACTTTGTCTTCAGCATTAACATTTGTAGCCATTGTGGCACTTTTGGCTTTATTGATTAATAAAGAAATTTTATCGTCAAGTGAAAATAAAATCGCGCAAAATGTTGGTCAGATGCTCAACGTTGCCATTGTTCCTCTTATTTTCAGTGCAGCTCTCGTTATCCTGTTTAACGTCGCTGGCGTTATCGGTTAGCACCCCAAACCCTACTCACTGAGTATAGCCAGCGCGACACAAATGTGTCGCGCTTTTTTCGTTTCTCTCTGTTTTTTATACCCACCACAATTATTTGTTTTAGATTAACTGCACGTTATGATGGCTATTAGGCATAATATATGCTGTTGGCGTTGCTGTTGGAATTGGTGTGATGGTTGCTGGCACTATAGGTGAAGGTTCTTCTATAGATAAAGTGGATGATGTTGGTGTCGGATTTAAAGGAGTCGTTAATACAGGCTCAAGAATTTCTGGGTTTCCTATTGGTTCTTCAATTGGTATCGGATCAATTGGATTTAATGGTAAGGAAGGTTGGGGTCCAATACCATATTCTATAGCTACAAATGGCATTATCAAAAACAAAAAACTATTAGTAAGCCCATGAGCCAATGTCACACCAATTATACTATCCGTCCATAAAACAAAATACCCAAACATCACCCCAACACTCATAACAAAAACAACATCCAATACAGAAGCATAGCCTATATGCAAAACAGCAAAAATAGCGGCTATATACCAAATGCCTGTATGAATCCCCAAATAATTAATAGCTGGTTCTTGCATCATTCGTCTAAAAACCAGTTCCTCTAATAAACCAGTTGATAAAAACAAAATTGCTCCTGGAAGCAAAATATTGACCAATGAAAATGTCTCATACAGTGGTTGTGGCCGCAAAATATAGTATTCCATAACACCTAAGATACAACCAGTACCAGCAATTAATAGCTGAATAAAAACTTGCTTAATATTCATCCTTTTTGGCCAAACCCATCGAATTTGCAATAAATTCAATATCATGAATGTTGCCACAAACAAAGGCAAGCTGGCTATAAAAATATAATAAATCAAGTTAAGACCCATAGGTGGCAAGCCAAAGCTCACAATTCTAACCATAGGCGCTAATACTAATGTCAATATCAATCGGCTTTCTTTCGTCTCCCAACGAAAACCAGCATGTAATAACAAAGCAACCAACAAAGCCACATGCACTAATAATCCCCAAAATGGGTAGGATATTGTTAATAATTCACCAATTGTAATTAACAGCAAATAGAACAATAAAATCAACAACGACTGTTGCTCACCTAGCCATTTTCTCGGCAATGAAACCCCTGACTGATTTGTATCTGAAGATAATCGTGAAAACATAACCTAACTCTCATTTAAAAACATCTACCCATAACCGTAATTGACGGTAGGGCTCATCATCATTACTTTGTTGTTGATTTTGATTATATAAATAAATTTCAACTATTTGATCTTTTCCATCCCATGGCATCTGCCAAACAATCTCATCTTCATAATTACTATTAGCAGCCAACACTATTGAGTCTGTCTCTATGACTTTATGTGAGCGATTACTCCATGTATCAACAACCAATATCTCAACATTATACACATTTTGCTTATTTTCGTTGTTACTGATGCCAATTGTCACAGCTATATCATCATCAACTTGTACTTGATGTGGATAATATTCTGCCCGACCAGTCTCCCCTAACATATAAAATTCAGTCCCTATTTTATCAGCAAACGGATCAACTATAAACCATAATAATATACCAGTTAAACTAATTAACACGACACCACATACGCCATAAATCATTTTCTCCATTAATGGTGGCGTTTCCCTTTTGTCAACGTCAACGACATGAACATCACTATCAAATTGATTATCATCAATACGTGTTTGCCGCCATAAACCCAACAACAAAAACACGCTTATCAAAACAAACTCTGTGATAAAGATCGGCCATAATCTTAACCCCCATGATGCAAGATCCAAACCAAACGCAATGATAGGAATCAAAGCAACACTTAGCCCTAAACTCAACCCTACCCGTTCGATTTGCGTCAAGCTGCTTTTGTCTGGAAAGAAAAATATTGATAAACAATAGCCGGGAATATATAAAACAAACAAAATCCCTAGAATTAACCGTATACTACCAAGTAGCATTGCCATTATTGATGGTAATGACAAATATTCATCGCCAATCATAGCTAGCAATAAGACAATGATGCCAACCAATATGCTCACTACATCTATAGAAATAACTTGTTGCCATTTTGATTGATCTTGTCGTTGTGGTTTATCTTGTTGCATATAAAACCTCATCAATACCCATAATTAAACATAATCTTACCCTACTATCTTTGATAAGTTGTCACAGGCCGTTTATGATATATCTGTACCTGCCCATTATCATACGTCTGCAAACTATCTCCTGTGAGTGGTATAGAAAAATTTAATCGTTGACTGCGCGCTCTAATAATATCTGATACTAAAAAATCACGGGTTTCATTACTTGGAAATATATATTGTTGAGGCTCAATTGTAACCTGATCAGTTCCTAGGCGCGTCCCGAGTGCCATCCGTAATCTCTCATCAAACCCTATCCATACCAATCTATCTTCTAAATGATCATTAGCCCAATAAAGCGCTTGCATCTCATTAGGATGATGAAACAACCATTTATTGCTAAGTAATGGCTCATTAGTAGCCTTTAATATAGACACTAAAGCCAAAAAACTAAATACTCCCATCAATAACCCTCGAAATATCCAAGAACGGTGCCACTCAGCTAATTGCGTTGTTAACCAGTAAGCAATTAATGGTGCCGCTAACATCGTAAAAGAGGGAAATGCACGATGCTGCAAATTGCTGGCCAACGCACCACTTAAATCAACAATAATGCTTAAAAAACCAATGAAAGCAAATGCACCATAAAAAGACCACAATAATGTTTGACTCTCAACAATTTTCTGATCACGAAGCTTAAATAATTTCCAACTTTGACCTAACCAAATAATAGTTGATACCAACAAAATCAGCCAGTTAGGCAAACTTAATACAAAGTAAACAGGAACACTGATCCAACCTGTATTAATCGATGCATATGGGTTGGATGAAACAGTATCAACATCCAGTAATAAAATCGAAACGCGGTCAAATACAGATTGCATTAAATTCACATTGTTTTGTGCCGGTTCATAGACATAAAAGGTAAAGAGAAAAGCAAAAATAATTGATACGACTAAAACATAAGCCAACCTACGCACAATCTCAATTGATGTATCACTATCAACTCGACGAAGACCTATTAAAAATCCTCCTAATATTAAGGATAAACCTATCGCCATAACAAATGAAATAGCCAGCAAATTATTAAATGTAATAATAGCAAACGTTACTAAATAAAAAGATAAGACCAGACTGGTAAAATGCCATATACGATCACGAGAACGAAAACTTTTCACAAGAAGATACAAACCCAACAACATAAGCCCCCGAGTAAACTTTTCATGAGTACCACGAAAAATTGGAAACAAAAATTCTGGTTGAACAAACAAAATCAATGTCGCCAGACTAGCACCAACTGAAGAACCTGTTAATTCACGATAAAGCATCCAAGCTGGAAATACCATCCAAATAGCTAATAACGAACCGCCAATTAGTTGTAATTGAGCTACTTCTAACCCTGCTATTTCAATAACAAATACAGCCAATGCTTGATAACCATATCCATTAGGATAAACAATACCTGTCTCAGGCACCAAAGTCCCAGATGCCAATATTTGGTAAATATAATTAGAAAAAGCGTTAGTATCCGTCTCGCCCCAATAACCAGTGTAACGTAAAAAAGAATAACTAACTAATAAGCTGACAATCGTCACCAAAATCGAAAAAGCAACTGGCACCTTACGGTTTGCGTGTGAAACAAATTGATTTATCATACTTCACCTATCCATAGTTGCCGACTAACTATCCAATTCGTCAATACAACAAATATGATTAATAATATAAGTAACCCATAACGTACTGGTGTACTAATAAGCTCCATAACCTCTCCAACTTCGACACTATTTTCATTCACAAGCATAATTCGTTTCTCTTGTTGAACAAGAATGTTTTCTGCACTGTCATAGAGTCTTATCCACAAACTAATGGCACCCAAATCTTCTTGTGACCAAGATAACAATTTCTGCGTAGGTTGCTCATGATACACATCAATTAACTCTTCACCAATAACGACCTCTCCATCTTCAGTCATTGTTGATACTGTTAATGTAATATCATTTGCATCCATCAAGCCATAATTAATCGCTGTCACTTGTAGCAAAGCCGTGTTGTCTGTTACAGTTAACTGTTCCTGATTAGATAAATCAATATCTAGTTCATATGGAGTTAGACCTTCTAACGAAGCAAAGCCATTATTATTATCATAAGAAATCAAATAACTACCCGGCAAAATACGGTCAAAGGGCAAATCATCACCACTTACTGTGCTAATATCAGTTACTGTCAATATAAACCGAAAGCCGTTGTCGGTGATACGTAAATCAGATAATGACGAATTGGAAATCACTGATGTTGGCCCAACAAACTGGTCAAACATTGCTGGCAAGTTAGCTGTAGAGCTAATCATAGGTTTAGATAGTAAGTCATAAGCCTCTTGCCATTCCACATGATTACGGGGTGGTAATAACAACTGTGGTGTTGGCAACTCAGGAATAAACTTCAAACGAACATTATCTTCATTAGCTTGAATCAACAAATTATCAATAAGAAACAGTTCCATACGCACATTACCTGATTGAGCCAGCCCCCAATAATCAAAATAGCCATCCATATCTACATTGTCATACAATACATACCAATCATCACCTAAATTCATTACTCCTTTTTCTGCATATAATAAATGCAATCGTCCATCAATGGGACTAATATACATGTAAGGCTCACTAGGTGTTGCAAACTTAAACTCACCTCGATAACCAACCGCGATATCATTAAAATAATCAGCTGGAGACTGATCTGCCCCATTTAAATAAGCAACTGTTGTACGCAAAACCTCTTGTCCGGGATTTTCTGGCACCGTAGGATCTACCCCTGCCCATGGCGTCCAATAATAAATACCTTCACTACTTATAATTTGGGCCTGTTCACGTGCCACAAATGTCGACAAACGCCAATCTCTTTCTGTTGTCCAATACGGTAATCGCTCATAAGAAGGCATTTTTAATTGAAAATCAGCAAATGAAATTGTTTCTTCAATAGAATGTAAATCAACTAATCCAAGCTTGAAATCCCAACTCATCTTATCTACTTCAAACAAATTCCAAGAATATCGAATTTCTTGCCATGGCTGTTTAAAAATACCAACAGGGAATGTAAATAAACGAACATTTAACTCAGGCACATTATTATCATTATTGGCTAAATCATACCAAGCATGAGGGGCTTCATAACTAGTCGTATTACTTTCATTTAATTCGATAGGCAAACTATTATTTAACCAATAACCTTCTTCAATTGGATACCCATGTAATTTCCAAGATTTGATTTGCGAATTTTCCCAATCCATCTCAATCAACGGGATTTGGCTTAAAAACCGAGCATCTACATCACGTTCTTGTGAACCCATCGATAAATAAGGCCACAACAATGTCAATTCTGTAGGAACTGTAAATTGATTTGTACCTTTGTTCACCCACAAACGACTGCGCCCAATAGCAAATCCATCCGGTATATCATTTAACAACCGAGTTAAAAAATAATCTAAGATACCATCTTGATCATTATCCCGTAATTCAAAGCTGATATCTGGCTCACGATCATGGATCATAAATCTTTCAGCTAATGTCGGATTAAGAAATTCAAAGCTCTCTGGCAACACTTTATTAATAGTGCCAGAAATATTAGGATTAAGTTGCCCATTTGGTAATAGCCATGTGGGTTCAGCCAATACAATCATTGATTCATATGACGATTCACGAACAATCACCTTTAACTCATCTATTTCATAGGCTACTAAGCCATCCCCCGTCACATCGTCATACAATCGCGCCCTTTGCCCAAATTCATCAGTCTCAAACACAATAATCAAATTCATCTGCCCATCACGACCGATATCATACAACCAAATATCATTATCCATATCAACTGTTGAACGCCAATCCCCAGTATCAACCATATCTCCCCCACCATCCATCACCCATATCTGATCATTTTGAGTCACACAAGCACACTGCAAAACCGCTTGATCTAACTGCCCATCACCATCCAAATCATTTAAGGCAATAACATCAACCGTAAACCCTGGCTCTGACTGAGCCTCAACTAACTGCGTTCTCGCTAATATCAAAACAAGCATCGCACAAATTAGTAGCGCGTTAAAACATCTTTTATTAATCCAGTTTTTCATAACTATTCCGATACCAAAACAAAATAATAACATACTGTAAACAAATAAATACCTCAGTCAAAGCCACAGCAAATGCCGCCCCATTCATCTCCCAAACGGGAATTAACCATAAACTTAAACCAATGTTTATAACTGAGGCTACCGCCGCAATCTTGGCAACAACAGCTTGCTGATCAAGTGCAACCAATAACTGTGCCATTATTACGCTCGCAAACGAAAATGGCAATGACCACACTAATAATTGAACCACACCTATCGCCGCCGAAAAATCCTCTCCATATAGAAAGGGGATAAACCAATTAGAAATAACAGCAATGCTTAATGCTAAAATAACACCAGCCAGAAACATCAGGAACGCAGATCGACGCCACACACTTTCTAACATAATACGATTTTCATAAGCTAAACGAGAAAAAACAGGAAAAATAGCTAATCCCATCATCTGTGGAATATATAAACCCAAGACAAACAAATGAAATCCCGCCTGAAATAAACCTGCGGCTGTTTCACCAACAAAACGTTCTAACAAAATTGGGCCAACACGTAAATATAAGGTTGAAAATAAGGCCGTCACTAAAACAGGAAAACCAACTCGAAAATATAAAATGGTATCTGTTTTAGAAAATGATGGCTCTAATCCAATAAATTTGCGATGAACAAGATACCAACTTAAACATGCATCAGCTATATTACCTAATAAAAATGCTAATAACACCCCCAATACATCTAACCCCAACGTCACCGCAATAACAGCAAACAGAATCGTTACAAAACGTTCTCCCAAAATACCCACAATATCATATTCCATTTCTTGAAATGCATGAAAAACAGCTCGTGCCGCTATTGCTAATGACATAGCAAAAGCAATAAATACGGTTAGTAAGATATTAACTTGTTGCTCCATACTATAGGAAATCAATCGTAACAAAATTATTGTTCCCCCAACGGTCAACAGTAAAATTGGGATTTTTAACGCAAAAAAACTGTTTATAACCGTTAAACTACCAACATCTTTTTTGCTCTTGCTTATCTCTCGTGTCAATATTTTGCCAGCACCAATGTCAAGTATCGCCATAAAAATCGCTACATATGACATCGCCACTGAATAAAGCCCAAAGCCATCAGGCCCTAAAGAGCGGGCAATAAAAGATAAAAATGGGATAGTGATCGCATCTTTACTAACAGCTAACAATAACAAAATAATTGTGTTACGGGAAATACGACCTAAATTAACTTTTTGACTTGACTGTCTCAATAATCTGAACACAATATAATCCTTACTTCGAAAGTTTCACAGTAATAACCCATAACAATTTATATAATTTTTGCTTTACACGCTTATATGCAGCAAGATGCGAACCAGTTTGGGGCTCGAATCGATAAACTGGCACCTTTTTCAATTGGCTATATGTTAACCATTTGACTTTTATATTATGCATTTCTGTCAATAAAATAGGCTTAGTCCCTAATAATTGTTTATATCCTGCAGCTGAAGCCACAACTCCCTCTTCAATTAAATCTACTTCAGCAAAAATCTCCCCCTGAATCGGCAATCTAATTGGCTTTATGATAGATTTTTGATCAATTCCTGCTTCTAGCTTTTGTTCTAGCCAAAAACCTGTAGTATCCCAGCAATATGTTTGTTGAAAGACACTTGCCTTATTTCTCCATAAAATAACTATCGCTGATTCCGTAATTTGCCACTCACCATGAAATCCCCACAAAATTGCTTCCCCGTCCAAACTAGGTGAAATAATGTTGTTTTTATATACATAGTCGTCTTGACTTAAATAGTTTTTGACCCCACCAAAGCAACTCTCACCTGCTGGCCACAAATGTATTAAGCCTAATGGCTCGGCCAATTCGCGACTCTGAATAGAAAAAGCTGCAAAAAAACCAGGCTGTGATACTACAGTTAAACCTAAATCATCATATACATATACCTCAGCCGGCCACTCTACTGCTAATAATGATTCATCCGGCCTTATACCCACACTACTTAAACATAAAAATACACCATAAAATGCCAAGTAATCACCAGCAACATTATACATATACCATCCCAACTTCTCGCTCTCATCATGTAATACAATCGGATATAAACCATCTTTAATCGGATATAAACCATCTTTACTACGACGAAAAGATGTCACAAACCCAAACATACGCTGATAACATGCTTGATACCACTTTCTCTGCGATGATGATGCTAGCAAAGGAATAGCTTTACTCAACGCATAAAGTAAACTCCCATAACCAAATAATTGTCTCTGCCCTCGGCCATAATAATTGAAATCCCCATCCGGATCAATAAACCGCACAATAAATGCCACTCCCCTCAAAAAAGACTCCCTAACCCGCTCATCATCAACCTCATCTAATAACAACGCTAACAACGCCAAAACATACGCATGATATTGAAATGAGTAACTATCCGGCTTGTCTGGAAAAAACCCCTCAACCGTTTGTATCTCTAATAATAAATTTAATTCTAGCAAATACCGCCATTTATCAGCTGGCTCTTTAAATAACAGATAACGCCAATAATAAATAGCCACTCGCATCCCAACCCAATTGGCCGAATCAATGAACAAATGCTCCCATGACCTACAAGCTAATAATATCTCTTCACGCTCAGCTTCATCCAACACATCCCCAACTAACTGATACACTTGTAATAAAGCCAAATTCTTGAACTCCCAATGAAATTCAGCTTGTTGATTGTGCCCAATGTATGAATCACTCATCTCCCGAAATTTCAAAGTCGCCCGCAACGCTTGTTTTGCCCGCATCAACCACACCTCATCACCACTATCAACAAAAATTAATGCGGCTAACCAAGCAAAAAAATCAGTTGTATAACTATGCGGCAAAACAACATCATAAACCGGATCAATAATACCATCCGACTGTAATAAATCAGCTAAGTAAAGCCCAATTCTCTCCGCCTCTTGCCAATATATATTACTCATCTGTAGCCCCACCTACCATAAATTTCTCAATAAGTTGTCGATATTTTCGTCCCACATCTGCCCATTGATAACCATCCAAAATAAAAGCTCGCCCCTCGCCTAAATCCTTATCATCTTGACAATCAATTGCTAATAATATCTCCTCCCCCCAAGAAACCACCGAACCGGCTTGCGCAAATTCCACATTACTCACGCCATCAAAAACAGTTAATAACTCATCAGCATTAACTGTTATCACCTTTTTGCCCATCGCTAACGCTTCCATAACTTTTAATGGTGAATAATGAAATGCTTTCTTAAACCGCTCTGAATTCAATGTGTATGGGGCCAAGATTACATTTGCAGTCGCTAATAATTTTGGCATCTCATGATGATCAACAGCTTCTCGTAACAAGATGTTTTCTTCTGTTAAGCCTAACTCCTTTAATCGATTATTCACTAAAGTTGTATCACCACTACTGACAAAAATAAAAAATATCTCTTTATTCTGTGTGACAACATTTTTGACTGCCTGCAACACTGTCAATAACTCTTCATGGAAACTACCCGCATATAACACAATGGGGCGACCAACAGGTACATTAAAAGCACGTCTTGCTGTCTCTTTATCATATAATGCCGGATTAAACTTGTCAGCATCAACACTATTATAAATAACAGTTACTTTTGATGCGGGTACCCCCAACTGACCTAAAATAGCTTTGGTTCCATAAGATGTCACAATAAAATGTGTCACTCGTCTAAAAATAAACGCCTGTACTCTCTCTAATAAACTTGTAGGTATCTTAGACATCAACCAAGTAATTTTGTCTACTTTATTTATCGAAATATCTTTTTGCATTAATTGAAATTCATCTATTGGAAAACCATGCACTTCCATTAAAATAGGTTGACGCCGCCAATATTGTGTCCAAAAAGCAACATTAAATAGTGGGAATTGATACCGCTCAATACTTATAACAGGTCTTTGTTGTCGAAAACGGTGCCATAACTGAAAAATGCCCAAAGGAAATGGCCCTTGTAATCTGACGGGATTCACCCCTCTCGGCCAATCACCAGCAACATCCACCGCCCCATATAAATCAACTTGCAAACTGTTCTGCGCTAAAGCCAATGCAACTTGATAAGAACGTGCTTCACCACCAAAATGGCCCGGCGTCTTAACATGAACGACGTATGCAATCGCTAATAAATCCATCTTGCTAACTTCCATCCCCACACCACATCTCGAGTCATTAATGATGCCACTACCGTTAGTCCGTTACTAACGAATATTACTGTCGTTTCACTAAAAAAACGTATCATCGTTTTCTAACCAAGCACCGGCCGATACGATAACAACGCCTCAACTATCCGCTCACTCGCCTTGCCATCGCCAAATACATCCGTCATCTCCCCACTAACCCACATATCCCCCACTAAAAATTCCCGTAACTCCTTCTTGATTCGCTCCTTATCTGTGCCGATTAACTGCGCATACCCGCTCGATACCGCCTCCGGCCGCTCCGTCGTCTCCCGCAAAATAAATAAGCGCTTCGCCATCGTCGTCGCTTCTTCTTGTACCCCACCGGAATCTGTCAATATCAAATCCGCTTGGCTCATCCAATATAAAAACGCTTTATACGCCAATGGCTCCGCCAACGTCACATTCTCAATATCCGCCAATTCCCGATACGCCACCTCTTGCACATTCGGATTCAAATGAACCGGATACAAAAAATGCACCTTCTCCCCCATCTCTAATGCTATCTCCCGTATCGCCTGACAAATCTGTACCAATGGCTCCCCAAAATTCTCCCGCCGATGCGCTGTCACTAACACCAATCGCGCCCCCTCTTTCATCTCCATCTCTATCTGCTCACCTCCCGCTAAGTTCGCTAATATATACTGCAACGCATCCACAACCGTGTTCCCCGTCACCAATATCTTCTCTTCCCCTATCTTCTCTTCTAACAAATGTGTCTGTGCTTGCTCTGTCGGCGCAAATAATAAGTTAGCGATGGTGTCTGTCACCCGCCGATTCGCCTCTTCAGGAAATGGCTGATAGTTATTATACGTCCTTAACCCCGCTTCAATATGCCCCACCGCCACTTTCTGATAAAATGCCGCCAATGACGCCGCCATCACCGTTGTCGTATCCCCTTGCACCAATAACCAATCATACTTCTCTTTCAATAACAACGCTTCAACTTCAACCAATACCGCTCCCGTAATATGAGACAATGATTGGTTTGGCTTCATAATATCTAAATCATAATCCGGTACGATATCAAATATCTCTAATACTTGATCTAACATCTCTCGATGCTGGCCAGTCACACACACATGGCTCTCAATCTCCGGATGCGCTTGCAAACATTTAATCACCGGGGCCATCTTGACCGCTTCCGGTCTCGTACCAAAAACAGATAATACTTTCATTTATAATAAACCCTCTAAAATCGCTTCATATTCCGCTACCAAATTGGCATGGGCATAACGCTCTAACTGATGCTCTGCTTCTAATCTCATATCTAACGCCTCGGCCATCCCCCGCGCAAATGCCCCCGCCTCCGGCTCCGCCAATAATACCCCCGGAAACGCCAACCGCTTTATCTCCTCCAATGGCGTGCTCACCACCGGTATCTGACACGCTAAATACTCCACTAACTTAATCGGAAACGCCGAATGCGTAAAGTTGGCCAAATCAAACGGTATCACCCCCACATCCAAGGCCGCAAAATAATCAGCTACTTGCTCCGATTTAATCCATCCCGCAAACTTTACATTGCTCAACCCATGCTCTTCCGCATAACGCCGCGCCGCCGGCAACGCCGGCCCATCCCCCACCACAAAATGCATCACCTCAGGCCGATTCAAGGCCCGTATCGCTTCCATATATAACTGCAACCCCACAAATTCCCCCATACTAGACACAAATCCCACCACCCGCTTATCCCCTAACCCATACGCCTCTCTAATTTTCTGCCCATCCGCCCGCTTAAACCGATCTATATGTACCCCATTCGGTATAATCGTGATCTCCGTCCCCGCTACTTTGTCCGCAAACTTATCCTTTAACACCGTGCTGATCGTCACAATATGATCGCTTTTTTGCGCCCATAACGCTTCTGAATCCTGTACCTCTTGCGCCAACGCTTCATTTCCCCGAAACTCGCGCCAATAAGCGGGATTATCATCAAATATATCTAAAACTATCTTCACCCCTGTCGGTGGCCCCGCTATAAATGTCCCCACCACCACATCAATTTGACGCTCATCAACGATCTTCTGTACATACCGCTGATAAATGTTATAGTTCATCTGTCGCAAAAAACGGGAAAATATCGCCGGCGAAAACCGCGGTATGCCATGTATATGTATGTTCCCTTCCCGCCGATACCGATACCGAAAATTACGAATATAACGCCATGACATATAATCACGAATCGTCTCGAAATCAGCAATCCAATCCGTTACATGAACTTCATGCCGCTCGGCCAACGCCCGACAAAATAAATGGGCTCTCTGCGGTATATGCCAACCTGTGTGGGGAATCCAAAGAATACGCATAATATCTCAATTTTTATTTAATACCATAATGTGCTTTGCCATCACATTACTCAAGACAACAATCAATAATCTTATTAATTAATCTTTTAATTTCTTTAACTCTTGGGGAATAAGCCGTGGGTGTACATCTAATAACGTAATCATTATTAATTCTCTAACCTTACACTTTCCTCATCAACGGAAAATGCTAGGATTGATGAAACTTTTCTTACCTCTATACAATAGTGGCTTTCGTTTGTTAAAAATTTCTCAATGTGCAAGTATAACGCAACTGCCCTATTTACACCAAAATCATTAGCGAACTATTCATTTTCATACCCCATTCTCACCTTCTCCCATCTTTCTACGGTATAATTTATTTCCTATATCCTATCATTGGGGTATCATTAAACCCCTATTATGTATTGTGCATAAATTTATGATTATGACCATCCAATCACATCAACTTATGACTGATAAATCTTTAACGACCGTTTCCACCTCCCTCATCATCGTTAACTACAATAGCGCTAACTATATCCATACCTGCCTCCAAGCCATCACCACTACCACCACCCATACCGAAATCATCGTCGTCGATAACGCCTCCACCGATGATAGCCCCACCACCATCGCCCAACGCTGGCCCCAAATCACCCTCCTCCACAGTGACCACAACCTCGGCTTCGGTGGCGCCAATAATCTCGGCGCCCACCACGCCTCCGGCGATATCCTCATCTTCCTCAACCCCGACACTATCCCCCAACCAAACTGGCTCCAACCTCTCATCTCCCCCCTCCAAGCCGATAACAATGTCGGCCTCACCACCGCCAAAATCCTCATCCAGCAAAACCCAACCCAAATAAATGCCGCCGGGAATGATATCCATTGCACCGGTATCACCCTCTGCCGCGGCCTCCACCAACCCGCCTCCTCCCTCAATACCCCCCTCCCCGTCAGCGCTATCTCCGGCGCCGCCTTCGCTATCCGCCGCCACCTCTTCCTCGACCTCGGCGGCTTCGACCATACCTTCTTCATGTACATGGAAGACACCGACCTCTCCTGGCGCGCTTGGCTCGCCGGCTGGCAAACGCTCTATACCCCCGATAGCCTCATCTGGCATGACTATTCCCTCCGCTTTGGCCCCAATAAAATCTTCTACCAAGAACGTAACCGCTACCTCATGCTCCTCAAAAGCCTCCACTGGCGCACACTCCTCCTCATGCTCCCCGCCCTCCTCGGCGCCGAAATCATTAGCTGGGGCTTCGTCCTCTGGGGCGACCGCCCTAATTGGCGCAATAAACTCCGTGTCTATCGCTGGCTCTTCCAAAATAGAAAAATGATTCTCCAAAAACGGGACCAAACCCAACAACAACGACAAAAAACAGATCGTGACCTCATCCAACTAATGGGCTTTCGTCTCGCATTCACTCAAGTTACTCAAGGATTTATCGCCACTATGGCCCAAACTATTTTTGACCCCTTTTTCTTCCTCTGCCATCGCCTCCTCCTCCTGGGGGTGCGCTGGTGAGTTATCGTATCGCCCACATTACCGCCACCTTCCCCCCCCACTATACCGGCACCGCCAACGTCGCCGCCCGTAATGCTATCGCCCTCCAACAACATGGGTATGATGTTGCCGTCCTCACCGCCGCCGTCCCCAATGCCCCCCACCATGAACTCTGGCATGACATCAATGTCCATCGCCTCTCCCCTCTCATCCAATACGGCAACGCCCCTTTCCTCCCCTCTCTCTGGTCACACACCGCCCCCTTCGACCTCCTTCACCTCCATATGCCTTTCTATGGCGGCGCTGAAATGGTCCTCGCCCGCGCCTGGGCCTCCAATATCCCCCTCGTTATCACCCACCACCAAGATGTCCAACTCTCCGGTCTTATCGGCGCCATTAGCTATATCCATGACCGCACCATCGGCCGTGCCGCCATGCGCCACGCCGCCCGTGCCTGCTTCACGTCTCTCGATTACGGCCGTGCCTCCCAATTTAGCCCGATGATTGCCGCTAACAAAATCCGCGTTGGTGAACTGCCCAATGGTGTCGACTGCTCCCAATTTACCCCCGGCCCGCCTAACCCCTCCGTCACCCAACAATACCCCATCAACAACAAAAAAGTGATGCTCTTCGTCGGCGTCCTTGACCGTGCCCACTACTTCAAAGGCATCCCCGTTCTCCTCAACGCCCTCGCTTCCCTCCAAGATCCAAACCTCCATCTCATCGTTGTTGGCAAAGGCAATATGAAAACAGAATACGAAGCAATGAGCCAACAACTCGGTATCGCCAACCAAGTCCATTTCGCCGGCTTTGTCCCCGATGAACAATTAATCGACCACTATCGTCTCGCTGATGTCACTATCCTCCCCTCCACCACAATGGGTGAAGCTTTTGGCCTTGTTCTTCTCGAATCTCTGGCCTGTGGCACCCCCGTTATCGCCTCCGACTTACCTGGTGTCCGCACCGTCGTGGCTCCTCACCAAGATGGCCTTCTCTCTCCCCCCAATGACCATCAAACCTTAGCCACTACCATCCGCTCATTCTTTAACCTTCCCCCAGCAACACGCACCGCGTGGGGTCACTCTGGTCGCCAAAAAGTAGAATCTACTTATGATTGGAGTAAAATTGGGGACCAGCTACATCACTTATACGCCTCTATTCTGAAAAATCAAACTGTTACAAACATTGCAACCTAGGAGAATTTAACTTCATGCATATCTTCATCACTGGTGGTGCCGGCTTTATCGGTTGTAATAGCGCCACCTACTTCCTAAACAAGCAAAATGATGTCACTATTTTTGATAATTTAAGCCGCCCTGGCGCTCAATCAAATCTCGATTGGCTCCGCCAAAATCATGGCGATAGCTTCACCTTTGTCCACGGCGATATCCGTGATAGTGCCGCCATCACCGCCGCCATTACCGTCGCTCAACCGACGGCCGTCATCCACCTCGCCGGCCAAGTCGCGGTCACCACCTCTGTCCATGACCCCCGTATGGATTTCGATGTCAATGCCCTCGGCACCTTCAATGTCCTCGAAGCTGTCCGCACCGCCGCCCCCCAAGCTGTCCTCCTCTACGCCTCAACCAATAAAGTCTACGGCGGCATGGAAGATATCGTCATCACCGAAGAACCTACTCGCTACACCTACCGTGACTACCCCCAAGGCATCTCTGAATCTTACCCCCTCGACTTCCACTCCCCTTACGGTTGTTCCAAAGGAGCTGGTGACCAATATGTTCTCGACTACGCCCGTATCTATGGCCTCAAAACGGTCAGCCTGCGCCAATCATGCATCTACGGCCAACGCCAGTTTGGGGTCGAAGACCAAGGCTGGGTCGCTCACTTCATCATTGCCGCCGTCTGCCATCGCCCTTTCTCCATCTATGGTGATGGTAAACAGGTCCGTGACCTCCTCCATGTTACTGACCTTGTTCGCCTCTATGAAAAAATGATCCTCAATGGGGATAAAGTCGCTGGTCAAGCTTTTAATGTCGGTGGCGGTGCCGATAATACCCTGTCCATTTGGCGTGAATTTGAACCGATCCTGTCTGAACTAGCTGGGCGACCTATCGAGGTCGATTACGGCGATTGGCGCCCCGGTGATCAACATGTCTTTATCGCCGATATCACCAAAGCCCAAAATTTACTCGACTGGACTCCCCAAATGTCCCCCAAAGCTGGTATCACCGATCTCTTCCACTGGGTAACTACCAACAAACAGCTCTTTCAGTAAACAAAAAGGGGTGATACAACTTAATGTATCACCCTTTTCTTTCCATAACAATTCGTTTGACCTGTAACCTGAGTTCAACAATTCCCCCCACTCTTCCCAACGTCATTTCGAGCGCAGTTCAATCCGCTCCTCCTTCGACAAGCCCCACCCCTAAATCAAGGATTGAACGAAGTCGAGAAATCTACCCTAACAACACATTAACCAACTCATCCGCAGGTTTAATTCTTTATCAAACTCAGGTTATCGTAACTCTTGTAATTCCAATAACATCGCCCGCACCGAATGTAAAATAACACCTGTCGTTAATAACAAATTACCGACAATAAATAACAAAACACAAATCAAACCATAACCAACCGCTAACTCTTGCGTTTGCCGATAAATGTTAACCACCCAGCCTCCCATCAAAATCCCCATTATCGACAAAATAATACCAGGCGCTCCAAAAAACATAAACGGCCGATACTGCCCCACCAACCGCAATATCCCATTTAATACCGTTAATCCCTGTCCAATTACTGACCGTTTCGGCGCATCTTGATACCGAATCGTAATCGGCACTTCATTAACTTTTAAATCATGTTGCCGTGCCAAAAACTGCATCTCTGATTCAACTGAAAAACTGCTCGATTTAAACGAGATCGCTTGCACCGCTTTCTGTGAAAAAGCACGATAACCACTCTGCGAATCGGTTGACGCCGTCCCCGACGCCGCATGTGTAATCCAATTAAATACCGCATGCCCCAAAATCCGATGTGTAGGCACATCACTCGTCTTTTCTAAATACCGTGAACCAATAACAATATCAGCCTCACCACTCTTAATCGGTGCCACAACCTTGGCTAACTCTTCAGGTAAATGCTGCCCATCAGCATCAATCGTCACGACGATATCCGCACCCATCTTCCGTGCTTGACGAAAACCTGTATTTAAGGCAACTCCTTTGCCTGAGTTTTGCTCATGACAAATCACAGTCGCCCCCACCGATTTAGCTAACCAAACCGTGTCATCCTTTGAACCATCATCCACCACAATGACAGCATCAACCAAAGGCATCGTTTTGAGCACAACCGACGCAATAAAACGTTCCTCATTATACGCAGGAATAACTGCAACTATTTTTTTGGGAGACTCACTGGGTGTATTTGATGACGATGATACTTTTGTGGGTGGGATTAATTCAGACATGTTACCGGCAATGGTTTGATTGCCGTGTTGGGGGGAAGTAACGAGCATACAACAAGATCCTTCTTTTTGATGTTTAACAACATCCTAATCTTTATAATTTTCAAATAAAATTATAAATACCAACAAGCCTCAAGCAATCAAATGGGCCTGTTTGTTATATTTTTCTCAATACAGTATACATCATTTGTTGACAATACACCATAATTTTACTATATTCCCCCTGACCTATGTCCACAAATAGCTTGTTATGCTTGTTTAATCAACATTATTATCATTATCGGTTACAATTAACTATGTCAATTAATCACTTTACCCATGCCCTCACCCGTCAACCTGCCCCCACCCTCGGCCACGGCCTCACCACCGCCAACCTCGGCCCCCCCAACTTCGACCTCGCCCGCCACCAACACATCACCTACATCCAAACCCTTGTCCATTGCGGCCTCACTGTCGTCAACCTCCCCCCCCAACCAGCTTTCCCCGATGCCCATTTCGTCGAAGATACCGCCGTCATCATCCCCAATCACGTCGCTATCATCACCATCCCCGGCGCCCCCAGCCGCCAAGGCGAAACCGCTACCGTACAGGCCGCTCTCCAACCCTACCTCCCCACCGTCACCATCAATCCCCCCGGCACCCTCGATGGCGGCGATGTCCTCCTCATCGATAAACATTTCTTTGTCGGCCTCTCCAGCCGCACCAACCAAGCTGGCTTCGACCAATTCGCCACTATCGTCGACCAATGCGGTTACCAAGCCACTCCCATCCCCGTCGCCGCCGGCCTCCACCTCAAATCTAGCATCAACTACCTCACCACTGATACCATCATCGTCACCCCCGACTTCGCTAACCACCCCGCCCTCGCTAACTACGAACAAATCATCACCGCCCCCGATGAAGATTATGCCGCCAACACGCTCTGGCTAAATGACCACCTCCTCTTCCCCATCGGCTACCCCGGCACCCGCGCCCGCCTCGAACCCCTCGGCCTCCCCATCGTCGATATCGATACCAGCGAAATCCGCAAAATGGACGGCGGCCTCACCTGCATGTCCCTCCGCTTTACCCCCCTACCCTAACCCCACCCCACTCATAAAGCACATCCGCCATCTCCTCTTCCTCCGCCCATCCCTCCGCTATCACCGTAAATCCATGTCGTTCATAAAATGCCCGCGCCCCTATATTTTCAGCCATCGTATATAACGTTAACCCCTGCGGATAACGCTCCTTAGCCAAACCCATCAATCGGCTCCCAATCCCCTTCTGTTGATAATCCTTATCAATATACAACTGCTCAATCCGATTCGCACTCAACGCCAACAAACCCACAATTTGCCCCGTCGCCACAACTTGCGCCAACCAAATCTCAGCGTATGTCGGCAAAATGTTCTGTAAAAAATGTTGATGCGAAGCCACATCATGCTTTTCCGGCTGACCAAGTGCCGCCTCCTTACTCGCCCGCCACATAGCTACCGTCTCCGCCACATACTTCTCATCATAATCAATAATAGTGATCAACATCCACTCTCCTCACCAAAAAAATAGATCCCTAACCAATAAAAAATCCGTCAAATCCCCAAAATCCGCGTTAAAATCCATCAACTATTATCAAACAAGCCCCCACCTCAAATAAAACACCCTTTGCCCACTCACAAAAC
>DATHYN010000376.1:0-22754 GCA_035459145.1 Anaerolineae bacterium
CCCACCAGCGGTGTTATAACTATAGACGTTAACGCCCTCCCCACCCATCTATTACCAATTTCCCCAATTCTGCAACTTTCCCCCACCTTTTCCCGTATACTATATGCGTCCCTAACAGTTAATAACTATTTTTATCATACAGCCCTGACCCATCTCCCCCCCAACCCCCAAGATGCTCTCTCAAGGGCCGCAACGAGGTAACTTTTATGACCAACCCAATTATCACCGTAGACGACGTCTACAAATCCTATCTCATGGGCAAAGAAGCCGTCCCCGCCCTGCGCGGCGTCTCCCTCGACATCCAACCCGGCGAATTCGTCTGCCTCATGGGCCCCTCCGGCTCCGGCAAAACCACCCTCCTCAACATCATTGGCGGGCTCGATGACGCCAGCCGCGGCCACGTCATCGTCGAAGGCGAAAATCTCGTCGCCCTCTCCGAAAACAAATTAGCCGCCCTTCGCCTCCAAACTATGGGCTTCGTCTTCCAAAACTATAACCTCCTCGCCAACTTCACCGCCCTCGAAAACGTCGAAGCCCCCATGGTCCTCGCCAAAGCCAAACGCCGCCACCGCCGCGAACGCGCCCAACAACTTCTCAATAAAGTCGGCCTCGGCGACCGCGCCCACCACTACCCCAGCGAACTCTCCGGCGGCCAACAACAACGCGTCGCTATCGCTCGCGCTCTCGCCAACGACCCACCTATCCTCGTCGCCGATGAAATGACCGGCGACCTCGACACCGCCACCGGCTACGCCATCATGGAACTCGTCACCCAACTCAACCGTGACGGCATGACCATCGTCTTCGTCACCCACGACCCCCGCATGGCCCGCTTCGCCGGCCGCGTCATCAAAGTCCGTGACGGCAAAATCCTCTCCGATGAACCCGGCGAAAAATTGGACGCCCCTCCCCCCATCCCCACCGAAGAGGAACTATACCCCGCATGATCATTAAATACATTTTCAAAAACTTCAGCCGCCGCAAAGTCCGCACCCTCCTCATGCTCCTCTCCCTCATCGTCAGCACCGGCCTCATCATCGCCATGAGCGCCACCGTCGAAACGGTGCGCCAATCCAATGTCGACCTCATCGCCAGCGCCGTCGGCCGCTACGACCTCAGCATCAGCAAAAAAGATACCAGCTCCGACCCTTTCATCGAAATCGATGATACCACCCAAACAATCTTAGCCGCCGATGACCGCATAACGGCCGTTTACCCCCGCTATCAACCCACCATCGAAATGGACATCAACGGCGAACTCGCCAACGGCTACATGCTCGCCCTCGATAGCGCCACCGACGACGTCGGCTTCATCACCGTCATCGACGGCCAATACGACCTCACCAATAACCAAATCGCCGTCCTCGAAACCACCGCCCTCTCCTTCAACCTCAACCCCGGCGATACCCTCCTCGTCTCCTACAGCTACCCCCTCCCCCGCGAACAAGGCCAACCCGCCACCGCCGGCGCCAGCGAACGCCGCACCAGCGAACAGTTCACCATCAGCGGCATCGTCCGCCAAGACGGCGTCGCCGGCGGCGACGTCACCAACGGCTTCCTCATCGACATCAACACCGTCCAACAATGGCTCGGCCTCCCCAATCAAGCCGACCGCCTCATCGCCACCATCGACCCCAGCCTCTACGAAACCAACAACGCCGAAGTCGCCGCCCTCCGCGTCCGCGACGTCCTCCAAGCCGTCCAAGCCCAACTCGGCCCCAACTACACCTACAACATGAGCAAAGCCGCCATCCTCGACGGCTCCGCCCAAGGCTTCCTCGTCCTCCAAGCCATCATCAACACCTACGGCCTCATCTCCCTCGGCGTCGTCGGCCTCCTCGTCTACACCCTCGTCATGACCAACGTCCAAGAACAAAAACGAGAACTCGCCGTCCTCCGCATCCTCGGCGGTCAACGCAACTTCCTCTTCCAACTCGTTATCTTCGAGGTTCTGATTATGGGCATCATCGGCCTCTTCTTCGGCATCATCCTCGGCCAACTCATCACCCAAAACCTCATCGTCCCCCTCATCGAATCCCAGATGGCCTCCGTCGGCATCAACTCCCCCCTCACCCCCGAACTCTCCCTCCGTGCCGTCCTCCCCGCCACCATCGCCTCCGCCCTCGTCCTCTTCCTCAGCAGTCTCAAACCCGCCCAAGAAGCGGCCAGCACCAAAGTGATGCACGCCATCAATCCCGGCGCCGCCGATAACATCCAAATCGAAGACCTCACCAAACTCCGCGAACGCCGCCCCGACTTTAAAATGTTCTTGGCTGGTATGGCACTACTAACAGTCTTCGCCCTCCTCGCTACCTTTGAAGCCTTAGCCGCCTTCGGCGGCCCCGCTGTCGAAGCCGTCTTCGTCCTCCTCGCTCTCGGCCTCCTCGTCCTCGGCCTCGGCCTCGTCTTCTTCATCACCACCATCCCCTTCGAATGGGCCGTCCTCCGCCTCGTCGGCCTCGTCATGCCCCGCCTCACCTACTTCGCCAAACGCAACGTCGGCCGCGGCCGCACCCGCAACACCCTCATCGCCCTCCTCGTCCTCTTCAGTGGCGTCCTCCCCAGCTTCATCGCCACCCAAACCGCCCTCCAAAACGCCAACTTCGAAAACAATACCCGCCAAAGCCTCGGCGCCCCCGCTAACATCGAAATCTTCCGCTTTTTCCGCCAATCTGATTCCGATAGCAACGAAGGCTGGCTCGACCCCGCTTTCCGCCAAGAAGAACTCGCCACCGTCCCCGGCGTCGACCAAACCGTCGGCCTCACCTACGGCTACAACACCAATATCGCCGATACCGTTGGCTTCCGCACCGCTCCCATCACCCTCCACGGTGTCGATGGCGACCTCTCCCAAGTCCTTTACCGCGATCTGATGGATTGGTCCGCCGGCAACCCCGATATCTTACAACAATTAACCAGTTGGGATGCCTCTGGGGTTGTCATTAGTGCCGGTCTGGCCGAGCATTTAGCCGTTAATGCCGGCGATACCATCGTCATCACCGCCGAAGGGCTAGACCACCGCCTCAACCTCCCCATCATCGGCATCGCCCGCAAACTCCCCGGTTTCAACAACATCGGCCGTGGCCGCATCGGTGCCCAAAGTGGGAGCCAAGTCCTCGTCTCCATGGGCACCTTCCGCGAAGCGATCACCCCCATCACCGACCCCCTCCCTCCCCTCGATGAACCCCTCATCGAAACAATCAAATTCACCCTCGACCCCAACACCGATGCCAACAAAGTCGCCGAAACCATCAGCGACCGTTACCGCCAAGAACACAACCTCTGGACTCGCCTCTTTGAAGTCGAACTCGAAAACAATCTGCGCGGCCAACAAATGCAAGCCGTCTTCTTACTCGTCCTCACCCTCATCTCCTTCACCACCGCCGTTTTTGGCGTTTTCGCCGTCATCTATGTCAACATCTACGCCCGTCGCCTCGAAATCGGTATGATGAAAGCGATCGGCATGAAACGACGCGAATTGACCGGTATGCTCATCATCGAAGCGACCGTCATGACCCTCGGCTCCGCCCTCGCCGGCATCACCGCCGGCTCCAGTATCGGCTATATCACTGTCTACG
The DNA here is from genome assembly GCA_035459145.1 of Anaerolineae bacterium. Taxonomy (GTDB): domain Bacteria; phylum Chloroflexota; class Anaerolineae; order Promineifilales; family Promineifilaceae; genus DATHYN01. Next base: position 3,579 of record DATHYN010000376.1, read on the forward strand.
GCCAACGCTTCCTCGAAGAACAATCAACCGTCTTTGCTGTTGATACCACGGTCGTCCCCTTTATCGTTATCGTGGTCGTCCTCGCCAGTATGCTGGGCGCCACTTTTTCAGCTCGACGCATTGTTAAAAAACCCGCTGTCGAAATTTTACGGATGTAGGAAAAAATATTATCATGTCAAACAAAACTGTTCTCACCTTGCTTATTCTGCTGCTCTTAACCGCTTGTGGCCAAGCTCCACCGGAGGATCGCCCTAATATCCAAGCCGATAACAACCCCACCGAAACCACCGATCCCGCAGCCACAACCAACGACTCCCCCACACGCCCCCCCACCACCCAACGCGGCACCACCGTCGTCGCCGATGGTCAGCTCGTCGCCAGCCAACCTAGCCTCACCCTCAGCTTCAACACCAACGGTCAACTACTCACCATCGCCGTGAAACCAGGCGACCAAGTGGCCGCGGGCGACCTCCTCGCCACCCTCGACGACAGCGCTCTCCGTGAAGCCGTCACCAACGCTGAAATCCAAGTCGCCCAAGCGGAAGTCAATCTCGCTCAAGCCCAACTCACCCTCACCGACCTCGAAACGTGGGAGCCCGATGAGTACGCCATCGCCGTCGCCGAAGCCAATCTCGCCTCCGCTCAATCCAGCTACGAACAAGCTGAAAAGCAAGAAGCGGCCGATGGCAGCACCCTCACCTCCAACCAAGTTCAAATCAACCAAGCCCAACGCGCCGTCGCCGATGCCCAAGAGGCATACGACACCGCTTGGCAAGAAGCCCGCGACTGGGAACTTAACGACCCATGGCGCGGCCCCGCCCTCGAAGCGGAACGGGAAGCGACCACTCGCAACTTAGAAAGCGCCAAAGAGCAGTTACAAGTCGCTTACGCCAACTACAATGTCCAAGCCGCTAGTATTAGCGGCAACAGCACCGCCAGCGCCGCCGTCACCGTCGCCAATGCCGAACAATCCCTCGCCCAAGCCACCACCGGCCCCACCGACTCCGAAATCCAAAAAGCCGCCTTAAGCGTCACCAACTCCGAGCTATCTCTCGCCCAAGCCCAAGCCACACTGGCCCAAGCCCAAGAAGCATTGGCTGATGCTGAATTACGCGCCCCTTGGGACGGCACCGTCCTCTCCATCGACACCTCGATTGGGGCCATTGTTGGTGGTGGCTCACCCATCCTCACCCTCTTCCCCGATAATCAACTCGAATTCCATACCAGTAATTTGAGTGAGCGGGATTTGGCCGAGGTCGCCACCGGCCAAACAGCTGAAATCAGCCTCAAAACCTACCCCGGCCAACCCCTAACCGGCACCGTTGCCCGCATCCTCCCCCAAGCCAGCGGCACCATCGGTGACGCCGCCACCTTTACCGTTGTCCTCACCCTCGCTGACACCGATATCACCCTACTAGCCGGCATGACCGGCCGCGCTGAAATCCAAGCGGAATAACACCCCCTCACCAGAAAGTGGTCAGCCCCAGCCACACCACCGGGACTGACCACTTTCTTACCCTAACCTGAGCCCCCCCCTCCAAACGTCATTTCGAGTGGAATTTTGCCCGCCCTTCCCCTATAGAACCTACCAATCGCCAAAGGGCAAAATGGAATCGAGAAATCTACCCTAACAATACCCCTATCAACTCTTACATCGGCATACTCACACTACCTTACAACCCCATACGTAGCCTGCACAAACCCATTAGCCCACGACCTCGTCGCCAACAAACGCCAATGAATATCCTCTTCTAAATCCCCAAATAACGGTATCCCCGCCCCCAATAACACCGGAATTGTCGTAATCGTCATCTCATCCACCAAACCCGCCCGCAAAAACGACTGTATCAACTGCCCCCCATCCAAATAAATATGCTCATATCCTTTTTCCTCCAACTCGGCCAAAAACGCCTCCGGCTCCTTATCATTCAACATCACCACCTCCGGCAAATGCTCCGGCAACTCCTGTAACCTTTTACTCATCACAATAACCGGCTTCTCCCCATACGGCCAACTATCAAACTCCAACACTTTCTCAAACGAACCACGCCCCATAACTAACGCATCCACCGCTGAAAAAAGCACCCCATAACCAGCATCATCATGCCCTTCAATCTGCTCCCCTTCATGCAACCACATAATATCCCCATCTGGCCGCGCAATATACCCATCCAAACTCGTCGCAATAAACACCGATACTTTCACACTCATCAAACGACCTCCTTATGGAATATCACGATCAACCGCCAACGCAATCGCTCGCATATCACTCACTAACTTACCAAATCGTTCCGGTTTCAACGATTGCATCCCATCCGACATCGCAATCTCTGGCTGTGGATGTACTTCAATAATCAACCCATCTGCCCCCGCGGCCACACTCGCCTTCCCCGCCGCCGCCACATACTCCCACTTCCCCGTCGCGTGGCTCGGATCAGCAATAATCGGCAAATGAGACAAACTCTTAATTACCGGAATCGCATTAATATCAAACGTATTCCGCGTATACTTCTCAAACGTCCGAATCCCCCGTTCACATAACATCACCCGCGTATTCCCGTGACTCAAAATATACTCCGCACACATCAACCACTCTTCCATCAAACTACTCATCCCCCGCTTTAACATCACCGGATGCTGTGATTCACCCACCGCGTGCAATAACGCATAATTCTGCATATTTCGCGCCCCAATCTGCAAAATGTCCGCATACTCACACACCAACGGCACCAAAGCCGGCTCCATCACTTCCGTAATAATCGGCATCCCCGTCTCTTCGCGTGCCTCGGCCAAATATTGCAACCCCTCTTCCCCTAACCCCTGAAACGAATACGGTGATGACCGTGGCTTAAACGCCCCACCCCGCAAAATATGTGCCCCCGCCTCCTTGCACGCATGGGCCGTCTCCAAAATCTGTTGCCGACTCTCCACCGAACACGGCCCCGCCATCACTAAAATATCCTTCCCCCCAATCATATGCTCACCCAACGGAAATGTCGTCGGTTCCGGCTTGAAATCACGACTCGCCAGCTTAAACGGCTTCGTAATCGGCATCACCCGCTCCACCCCAGCCAAACGGGCCACCTGCTCTTGGTTAATCGGCTGACCACGTCCAATCATCCCAATAATCGTCTGCTCACCATCCCCCGACAAATGCGCCTCATAACCCGCATCCTCAATCACCGCGATTACCCGCGATTTGTCCCGCATTGTCGCCCCCGCTTGCATTACCACTATCATCATAATAAATTTTCTCCTTTCCTTAATAAACTGTAACCTAAATAACCCAGAACGCTGTCACTCCAGCGAAGGCCGGAATCCACTTGTAATCTGACAGCATGAGGAACTTCCCACTCTAAACTCACCCCACCGGTGGCAACGGATATTTATCCGTTCGCAAATTCCGTGCCTCATGCAAATACACATGCTGAACTTCGCTCAACGAGTTCGTTGTGTTCCAATGAATTAACACCCGCACACATAACGGCATCCCCCATTCTACATCCATCTCGTGCGCGCACAGTAATGCCGTATCTGTCCATCCCAACTGCCGCGCCGCCAAAGCTGGATAATTGCTATTCAAATCCGGCGTCGTTGTAAAAAAAATACTGGCCACATCATCAATCTCAATCTCGTTCGCTTCCACAATAGCCAACAACAATTCACGTGTCGCGGCCAAAATTGCCTTAGTACTATTCTCCGTCACCGTCGTCGCGCCACGTACCCCTCGGCAACGCCATCGCTTCTCTTTTGCCTCTTCTACCATATCCATGTTACTCCTTAAAACAAAAAAAACGCGGCTGTGAGGCCGCGTTTCATTCTTTATCTGAGTCTGAACTGTTATTGGCGACATCACCCCATAACAGCCCGCTCACGCGGCCTATATTGATGATACCCATACCAATAAAAAAATCGTAATCCAGACATACCGCGCATAATAACAGGTTTACCCCAAATAGGCAACTTTTACTAACCCCTAAATCTCCGTCGGCATCGCAAACAAAACATTATACTCCGAAAAACGACGCTTTTCCCATTGCAAAGCCACTCGAATCCGCCGATTAATATCCCCTTCCCATTTCACACTCAAACCCACATCTCGTAACGCCTGTACCACCCGCTCACCAACTAATTTTACCTGCTGAGGGGCATCAACCACTGCCCCAAAAGCCAAATACAAATACCCACGCTCAACCGCGCTCGCCGTATCTTGCTGATGATAAAACACATACCCCAACACCTCTTGCCGTTTGGCCGCCCCCCGCACCTCGTCATCAATCTCATAATGACCGCACGTCTGACAACAAGTAAAATGTTGCCGCGCCACAATCCCAATTTGATTCAACTCCGCAAAAGCAATGTCTAACCGATCACAATCAGTCGCTGTCACCCACTCTTCCTCCTTTTCCGCCTGTGCCGTCAATAAATCAGACGCCACTTTCTGCATAAATGCCCGTTGCTGATGCAGACCAGGCACACCTTCAAAATAATCACTCACATGTTCGAACATTTCCGTTTGCGTCGCAAACCCTTCCGCAACCATCATTGTTAATAATTCCCGAATTTCAGTCTGGATATTTTGCATATAAGACCTCCAAATTACTGCAGATTTAAGTGGCTAGATAATCATAATTATAGCACATTAGTTCTAATTTTGCACGTAAAAAACAGACCTTTTTTCCCTCTTTCCGGAAGATTGTCATGACGTCCCTATACTAACATCTTCTGGAAAGCCCCCCCTACTCCTCCTCAACCAACTGCAAATAAACCGTAAAACAACTCCCCTTTCCCACCTCACTATCCACTGCAATCATCCCCTTATGTCGCTTCACAATCTCTTGGCAAATCGCCAACCCCAAACCAGTCCCTGGTGCCCCACTCACGACCGCCGCCCGCCCCCGATAAAAGCGCTCAAACAACTGCTCCAAATCACTCTCGGCAATCCCCATCCCCGTATCAATCACCTCTACCACCCCCCACCGCTTATTATCCCGCTCCTGAATATCTGTACGCAGCGTAATACCACCACGCTTTGTATAACAAACCGCATTCATCAACAAATTATTCAACACTTGAAATAACAACTTCTCATCCCCTCGCACCATTACCCCACCCTCGGCCGCCTCAAAATCTAACGTCAACCCCTTCTCCCTCACCAAATGATACCGATCCTGCACCAACTGCCCCACAATCTGATCCAATGACAGTGGCACCAAATGAACCGCCAACTCCCCCGTATCCAAACGTGATAAATCTAATAACTCCTCAATTAACCATTGCAACCGCCCCGCCTCCCTATGCAAAATCGCTAAATAATCCTCCCGCTTTGCCGCCGACCCCGACGCCAACAAACCTAAATAAAGCATAATGTTATTCAATGGCGTCCGCAACTCATGATTGACATCAGACACAAATTTTGATTTCAACCTATCCGCCGCCTGCGCTTGGTGCAACGCAATCGTTAACGCTTCTGTCCGCTGAGCCACTTTCGCTTCTAATGCACGGTTTAGATTCTCTAAACGGCCGTTCGCCTCCTCCAACTCCGCCATCTTATCCTCTAACTTCTTGACCAACCGCTCATTATACTGCTTCAAAAATACCGGCTCCTCCGCCTCCTTCGCCACCGGTGACGCCACTTGCCCCTGCCCTTGCCCCTTCATCACCGCCTCAATCTCTTTAAACAAAATCTCCGGCGGTGCTGGCTTCGTCAAAAACGCCGCCGCCCCTAAACTCAACCCTAACTGCCTATCTTTCGTATCCGTGTAGGTTGCTGTATAAAAAATAAACGGGACCTGACTTAATACCTCATCTTTTTGCCATTCACGACACAACGTAAATCCATCCATAACCGGCATCAAAATATCCGAGATCATCAAATCGGGTGGCGCCGCCTTCGCCATCGCCAACGCCTCCTTACCTTGGCTCGCCTCCACCACACTGTACCCTTGGCTACCCAAAACCGCCCGCAAAATCCGCAAATTATGGACATTATCATCAACGATCAAGACTCGCACACGCCACCTCGCACTACAATCAACTGCTCTGACGGATAATCTATACTTTGTTAGACAATCATTGTACCATAAAATCAATGCTCAAGATGATGACAAATACCCTATTATGAGTAAAATAGAGTCACCCCTTCTCCGCTACCCCATCCGCATCTTCACTGTCAACAAACAATATCAATTAGATAAACTATTAGCCAAAGGATCTACCTTATGACCTCTCTCGCTGTTATTCTCCTCGCCGCCGGCAAAGGCACCCGCATGAACTCTAAATACCAAAAAATCTTGCACGAAGTCGGGGGCGCGCCGATGGTACAACACGTCTTCAACGCCGCCCAAGCGGTCGCCGATCTCCCCCCCGTCCTCATCGTCGGTGCCGATGAATCCGGGGTCCAAGACCTCCTCGGCGACCAAGCGATGTACGCCGTTCAAGCCGAACGCCTAGGCACCGGTCACGCCACCAAAATGGCCGCGAACATATTAAACGGCCGTTCCTCTCAAGTCATCGTCACCTACGGCGATATGCCCCTCCTCCGCGCCACCTCCCTGCAACAACTCGCCAACCTCCAAGCCGAAACCGGCGCCGCCATCACCATGCTCACCGCCCTCACCGATGACCCCGCCAGCTACGGCCGCATCCGCCGCGCCACGAATGGCGATGTCCTCGAAATCGTCGAAGTCGCTACCGCCCGCCAACGCCCCAATACAGACGAACTGCTCGCCATCAACGAAATCAATGTCGGTGTCTACTGTTTCGATGCTGATTGGCTTTGGGCCAATATCGCCCACTTACCTCTGCGCCAAGCCCGGTCTGGTCATGAATATTATTTGACCGATTTGGTGGAAACGGCCGTTAAACAAAATAAACGCGTCGCCGCCGTCATCACTGATGACCCCACCGAAGGGCTCGGCGCTGGCACCCGCGCCGAAATGGTCGCCGTCGAACGCGCCTTCCGCCAACGCGCTATCAACCATTGGCTCGCCAACGGCGTCACCATCCTCGACCCCCTCAGTACCTACATCGACCAAACCGTCACCCTCGGCCAAGATTGCGTCATCTGGCCCAATACCTACCTCCAAGGCCACACCCAGATCGGCGATAACTGCGTCATTGGCCCCAATACAACCCTCCGCGATACCACTGTTGACGAGGATTGCTGTCTCGAAAATGTCGTTATCGAACTCAGCCATATCACCGCCGGCCAAGTTATCCCCCCCTTCAGCCACATCCAAGGTGAGACCAATTAACTAATCACCCAAACCAAGCCCCCCACTCTTCCCCTTCACCTTCAACGCCGCCATCGGATGGGATGGCTCCGCCTGCGCCAACACCCGGGCAATCGGCCGTAACTGCAACCACCATTGCTCTTTCGGCCGATGAAACTTCATCTCCATCAATCGGGGCACATCTTGCAAATCTGTAATCCGCCACCCCCCCTTGATCATCCCGATACAAGCCCCTTTCGCTTCCCCATTAGCCACTTGCTCTTCAATATAATTAATCCCCCTCACCGCTAACCGTGTCGCCAAAATCCGATCAAATGGCGTCGGATTGCCCCCTTGCTGAATATGCCCCAAAATCGCCTGACGCACATCAAATACCCCCTCCCCTTCTTCCGTAAACAAATCACTTATGAAACCCGCCGAATAGGTCGAATTCGCTTGCTCATTCCGTATCACTACCCCCAGCCGCTTTCCTTGCCGAAATCCAGCTACTAAATTAGCCACATCTTTCTCTAAATCACTTAACGTCACCCCCTCTTCATGCATATAAACCCGCTCCGCCCCCGTCGCTAAGGCGCTCATTAACGCCAAATAACCACAATACCCTCCCATCACTTCCACCACAAACACCCGCCGCGACGCCACCGCCGATTGCTTAATCTTATCCACCGCTTCCACAATACTGTTCAATGCCGTATCCGCCCCCACCGATAAATCCGCCCCCGGCAAATCATTATCAATCGTCGCTGGCAAACATACAATCGGCAAATCAAAGGCAGGGAAGGTGTTACGCCGCTCATGCATCGCCAATGCCCCTTCATATCCATTCCAGCCCCCGACCATAATGATGCCATCAATCTCGTAATTCTCTAAATTACGCGCAATTGCATAAAAATCAGTTCCTTGGGGTATGTGCCGATTCGTCCCTAACTCCGCTCCCCCCGTATGCACCCACCCATTCACATCCATCCAATCAAAATCTTCGATCTCCCCGCGCGCAAACCCCGAAAATCCATTATAAACCGCCAACATATGGTGCCCCTTGTCCAAACCCAACCGTACCAACGCCCGTACCGCTGTATTCATTCCCGGTGATGGTGCCCCCGCATTCATCACCATCAATCTCAACCGTCGTTGTCCTGGCTCTGGATCGTGTGGTAACGCCCGCACCAATGTCCGTAACGTCATAAACGCTTCCCGAAAACTCGAGCCCCGCAATGACATCGCCTTCTCAAAATCACACTCATTCACCGCTTTCCGAATCTCTTCTGTCATATCCAAACATTCGCGCAAAGATGGCATCACCACTTGATTCCCCTGTAACCCCACTAAAAACGGCTCTCGGCCCACCTCCGCCTCCAACAACGCCGCCACCGCCGCCGACCCCAAAATAGAGCTCAAATTACGATCAAACGCACTCGGCGCCCCACCCCTCTGCACATGTCCCAAAATCGTTACCCGCGTATCCTCCCCCAACCGCGTCTCCAATACCTGCTTAACGTAATCACTCGTAATCGGCTCCCCTTTCCGATTCTGTGCCCCCTCGGCCACAATCACAATACTATCCCGCCGCCCAATCCGCCGCCCCTTGCGCAACACCGAACACATCTTGTCTTCCCACTCATCCAAGTTAGGCGGACTCTCCGGAATTAACGCCCAATCAGCCCCCGTCGCAATCGCACTCATCATCGCTAAATAACCACATCGCCGCCCCATCACTTCCACCACAAACGTCCGCTGATGGCTCGCCGCCGTGCTCGATATCGCATCCACCGCTTCCGTAATCCGATGCAACGCCGTATCCGCCCCAATCGTAATGTCTGTCCCCGCCATATCATTATCAATCGACCCCACCAAACCCGCTACATACAAATACGGATGATTATCCGCCTCCGGCTGACCAATTAACCCCGCCTCCACCAACGCTTTTAAATGCTCCGCCCACTCCTCCGCAAACTTCTGCGCCCCCGTCAAACTCCCATCACCACCAATCACCACCAAATGATCAATCCCATGTTGCACCAAATGCAACGCCGCCTTCTGCCGCCCCTCATATGTCCGAAACCGCTTGCACCGCGCACTCCCAATATCTGTCCCTCCCCGATGCAAAATTCCCCCTGTATCCGACCAAGTCAATGGCCGTATCCGTTCACCCCCATCACACATCCCCCGATACCCTTCCTCAATCGCAAAAATCTCCGCTCCCTTATCCAAAGCTGTCCGTACCACCGCCCGCACCGCCGCATTCATCCCCTGAGCATCACCGCCGCTTGTCAACACACCAATCCGTTTCATTTTGCGTGACTCCTATTAATTGATTACAAGATATACCTCTAGTTGGTACTCTTTAATGTTATACTAAATTTATTTTATTATTCAACAATTTACTCACTCTGTGGGTTCGTGGTCACGCAATCTTATCATCGAAACCCACCCCTAGCAACCTAAAAACACCCCTATTCCTCTTCCCCACTACCCAAAATCGGATGATTAACAATCGCCATCTTATACTGTTTTCGCTCCCCCCCTTTTTGATTCTCCAACAAAGGTATTAACGCCGCATTCAACGCCCCTTGCAATGCTTCCATCTCCTCACGATTGGCCCAAAAACGCGCCTCCGTATACCCCACAAAATCAGCATGAAAATCGTAGGGCGCTTTCCCCGTCTGCAAATAATTGTTAAACCCTTGCAACAATGTCATCACAAATGTCGTAAAATAACCCAAATGCTCATCCGCCGACAAATCTAACAACTCCTCGGCCGACAACCGCACCCCCCCCACCAACCCATACCGCTTCTCCTGAATCCCATTCACCAACCGCGTCTCCGTCACCTGAATAATTTCATGCTTCAACAACAACTTCAGATGCCGATAAATCGACGAGTTAGGCACATCTGCCAACTCCTCCCCTATCTCCTGTGTCGTCAATCCCTGTCTCTGCAACGCCTGCAATATCCGAAACCGAACCGGATGTACAATGACATCTATCTTTTTCATACAATTTCATCTCCATTTAGCCACTACTCATCACCGCCGCTGAAGCCACCATCACCACATGCGTCATCATATGTGCTATAAACGCCGCTTCCAACCCTTTCTGCCAGTATAACCAACCATAAATCAATCCGCCAACCATATTGAGCCCGATAACCATCATAATTAACAATGTCGTCGGTGAGGCCACCATCCCATACAACGCAGGTAAATGCCCCACACCAAACAAAAAGGCCGCGATCACAATCGCCACCACCATCATCCACCCAGCCGGTGCCCCTACCCCCGACCCCGCCACCCGCCAAAGCCCCCACGCAATCAACGTCATCAACCCCCAACGCAACATCAACTCCTCCGTAATCCCCCCATACAAAAAACGAGCCGCTAACGGAATTTCCACATTAGCCGCCATCTCCACATAATCAGCCGGCAAAAAAGGCATCGCCAACCGTGCCAAACCCACAATCAATACCCCCGCCACCACCCCACCCACAACTGCTGGCAATAACTGACCACCCAACACCGACCACGCTGGCTGGTCACTCCCTACCGTCTCGATAAATGGTGCCCGCAACCCTAACTGTGGTGCTAACCGCGTCCCTACCCCCACCAACACCGCCAGAAAAACCCCCGACTGAATAAACCCGATCACCTTCATCACCCCCTCCGAAAACGGCAACTCCTGCCCCGCCGGCACCGCCAGCGGCGCCGCCAACAACGACACAACCCCTGCCATCCCTAACAACCATAATCCCACAAACATCCCCCAGTGAAATGACCCACTCCCCACCGATTCCGATACTGTTTGGCCCATATCCATTTTTCTTATCTCCTTATCAAATAAGATAACATTATTAATGTTGATAATGTTACTAAAAACAATAACATGTGTCAAGACCCAAACTTGATAAAATATAAGCAACTCGTAAATTCCCTTGTTTCCACCGCCATCTAGTAGTAAGATCAATTAATACTTATCTGTTTTCCTGCCTTATCCACACTCTCACACAAAGGATTCCCACTATGTCTGCCTTTCAAGCCTTTATGTCCCAATTAATCGATTACGCGGGCCTTTTCCCCCCAGCTCAACTCCCCCTTAATGAGGCCATCACCAACTACAGCCACTATCAACAACATACCGATAGCTGGCTCTTGTCCCACTTCATTATCCCCGCCACTCGGCTCAATGAACTTTCCACCATCGCCAGCTCTCAATTGACCACCGAATCCCCCTATCAATTCTCCATCCTCGGCCAAAGCGGCGTCCACATCAACCCCTTCAATCAAAACCTCCAAGAAGATATGGACAACATCGTCGCCTTCCGCCAACGCCACGGCCAAACCGTCAACGCTGACCTCTACGAAACCCGCCTCCCCTCCGTCCCCACCGAACAGCTCGTCGACCTCATCCTCCCCACCATTGTCACCGCCCACGGCCACCGCCTCCACATCTTCCTCGAACTTCCCCGTGACGAAAATTGGGTCGATAACTTCCTCACCGCCGCCCAAACCATCGCCATCTACGCTGACCAACACCCCACCGGCTTCCAAGCTGGTCTCAAAATCCGTTGCGGTGGCCTCACCCCTGACACATTCCCTACCCCTACCGAAATCGCCCACGCCATTGTCGCCTGCCAAAGTGCCGGCATCCCCTTCAAAGCCACCGCCGGTCTCCACCACCCTGTCCGTCACTTCAATAATAGCGTCAACACCACAATGCACGGCTTCTTAAACCTTTTTGGTGCCGCCCTTTGCGCCCACCACTTCAATCTGAACGATTATGACGTTCTCCCTATTATCGAAGATGAAAATCCAGACAATTTTATCTTCACTGCGGATGCGTTCCAATGGGGAGAGTACACGGTGCCGGCCGAGGCCATCACCCTCCACCGCCAAAAACATCTCATCTCCTACGGCAGTTGTAGCTTCGACGAACCCCGCGAAGACCTCCAAGCCCTCGGCCTCCTATAATACCATCTCGAGCGCAGTGACAGCCCGCGGTCCGTATCATCAATATCTCTCCTCAAAACAAGGGCCGAACGAAGTCGAGAGATCTGCTACAATTTAACCAAAACTAAAACCTAAATAGGCATATTCAACCAATTCTACTCATACTTCATACAAATGACATTCCACAAATCTAAAGGAGTTTCTCATGAAATCTTTCATCCCTGTATCCCCCGATTCCCACTTCCCCATCCAAAACCTCCCCTATGGCGTCTTCATCCCCCCCAAAGGTGGTGCCGCCCGCGTCGGCGTCGCCATCGGTGACCAAATCCTCGACCTCTCCGCCCTCGAAATCCACGGCTTCTTCGATAGCCCCCTCTTCACCCCCGAACATATCTTCGACGCCCCTAATCTCAACACCTTCATGAGCCTCGGCCGTCCCGCCTGGCAAGAAGCCCGCCGCATCATCCAAGACCTCCTCCGCCACGACAACCCCCAACTCCGTGATGATGACCAACTTCGTAACGAAACCCTCTACAATCAAGCCGATGTCACCATGGTCCTCCCCGTCAACATCGGTGACTACACCGACTTCTACTCCTCCCGCGACCACGCCACCAACGTCGGTACCATGTTCCGTGACCCCGATAACGCCCTTCTCCCCAACTGGTTACACTTGCCCGTCGCCTACCACGGCCGCGCCAGCTCCATCATCCCCAGCGGCCAAAGCATCCACCGCCCTCAAGGTCAAACCGTCACCGGCGACAGCACCACCCCCCAATTCACCCCCAGCCGTCTCCTCGACTTTGAACTCGAAATGGGCTTCTTCGTTGGCCCCGGCAACGACCTCGGCCATCCCATCACCGTCGACAACGCCGCCGACCACATCTTCGGCATGGTCCTCGTCAACGATTGGAGCGCCCGCGACATCCAAAAATGGGAATACATCCCCCTCGGCCCCTTCCTCGCCAAAAACTTCGCCACCTCCATCTCCCCCTGGGTCGTCACTCTCGACGCCCTCGACGAGTTCCGCGTCGCCGGCGAAAAACAAGACCCCACCCCCCTCCCCTACCTCCAAAGCGATGGCAACTGGGCCTACAACATCCAACTCGAAGTCTCCATCCAAGGCGAAAAAATGGACGAACCCCACACCGTTTGCCGCTCCAACGCCAAATACCTCTACTGGAACATCCGCCAACAATTAGCCCACCACACCATCACCGGCTGCAATACTCGCCCCGGCGACCTCCTCGCCTCCGGCACCATCAGCGGCCCCGAACCTGAAAGCTACGGCTCCATGCTCGAACTCGCTTGGCGCGGCACCAAACCCATCCCCTTCCCCAACGGCGAAGAACGCAAATTCCTCCTCGACGGTGACACCGTCACCATCACCGGCTGGGCCCAAGGCGACGGCTACCGCATCGGCTTCGGCCAACTCACCACCCTCATCCTCCCCACCATCTAAACATATAGGTAGTGCGATTTGTTAAATCGCACTACCTACAGCTCCTCTACCCCTCTTCCAAAAACCGCACCTGCGCCGCCTTAATAATCTCAATCGCCCTGTCCCGATCCTCCCATCCTTCAACCCCCACCTTCTTCTTCTCTAAATCCTTATAAATCGTGAAAAAGTGGGTGATCTCCGCTAATAAATGGGGCGGCACATCATCAAGACTCTCCAAATGACTCCAATGCGGGTCATTAATCGGCACACACAAAATCTTCTCATCCCGCCCCTTCTCATCCCACATCTTAAACATCCCAATCGGCTTCGCCTCAATTAAACAGCCCGGAAAAGTCGGCTCCCACAACAACACCAACACATCCAACGGGTCCCCATCTTCCCCCAACGTATCCAACACAAACCCATAATCACTCGGATAATGCACCGCCGAAAACAACATCCGATCTAGTTTAAACACATGCCGTTCATGATCATACTCATACTTATTCCGACTCCCCTTCGGAATCTCAATCATCACTTCAACAGTATACGCTTCATTCTCACTCATTTTTGCCTCTCAAATCTTCTAAAAAATCAATCACTACTATCAATACAAACGCTTCCCACCTCTAAGTTATTGATTTTACCCCAGAACGCTTGCTTACACCCAAAATGATCGGCCTCATCCACATTCCTCCCTCAAAACATCCCCCCCCATTCCCTACCCATAAACCTTCCTCTCCATCAATACCATCAGGCCCCGAATCACTACCAAATGATAAACAACACTCCCCACCAACACCAACCACCACATCCCACTCCCTTCTAACGCCAACCAATACGCCTTACACACCAAAAACGGCGGAAAAATCCCCAATAACCATTGATATGGCTCGGCCACAAACCATCCCCCCAATATCGTCATCCCCGCAATCCCCATAAACTTCGAATACGCAAACCCCTCCACCTTATTATTGGCCAACAACGCATAAAACAATGTCACCATCGGCGCCGTCAACGACCCCGCCATCGCCACCAACACCATCTGCCACCACGGCAACAACGCCAAATTAACAAACCACACACTCGCCATAATAAACACAAACGCCAACAATGCTGGCACCCCCGCCCGATACCACAAATAAGACCGCAACGGCACCGGCGTCACCAACATCGCCTGCAACGTATTATTATCCTTCTCATCAATCAACACAAACCCAAACACCGTCCCCACTATCAACCCCCCGGTGAAAATCGACATATACCCCACCAACATCGGATACGTCGTCGCCAACGTAAAATCTATCCGCTCCCCAGGCATTACCCCGTTCTCAATCAAATACTCATTAACCCACGGCAATCCCCACCGCAATGCCAACGCAATATAAACCATAAACCCTGACAAAAATAACAAAAACCGGTCCCGACCAATCAATTTCACATCCGTCCGCCCCAACTTCTGCACCAATTGTGTCATCTGCATCACATTACCCTACCTTTAACACCACATGGGTCTGAAACGCCTTCTGCGCCCACACCGTTAAACCAACAATCAACACCGTCGTATATCCCAACGCATATACCCATTCCCCCACCGATAACGACACATACGCCCCCCGCATAATCATCCCTGGCCCGCTCGTCGGGATAAGCAACAACAAAGGATGTGTCACCCACTCCAAAAAATAGATAAATGGCAACTGTAAAACCACCGCCACCACCGACATCGGCACCAAAAAATCAGTGATTTTATCATACCGTACCACCAAAATTATCCCCACCAACGTATACAACACCCCAATCGCCACAATCCCCACATACAAAATCGGCACATTCGGCCACACCACCGACTTAAAATACCACATCAACCCCATCGCCCCCCCAAACATCACCGTCGACTCCAACGCCGCCAATCCCGTCAACGTCACAATCTTCGACCACAAATACTCGGCCGGCAACAAAGGCGACACAATTGCCGCATTCAACGTCCCCTCATCCTTCTCAAAAATAATCAACGCCGCCACATACAACAACGTCGACCCTCCCACAATCAACAACATCACCGTCGGAATCAACGCCCCCAACTGCTCCGGCGTCGCCAACCATGCCAAGATCGCCGCAATCCACACACTCGCCGATAGCCCAATCTGATATAAATTCGTCCGTATCTGCACCAACACATCCAACTTCATCGTCGCTAATAACCGTTTCATGCCCGTAACTCCTGACCCGTCACCTCTATAAAAATATTCTCCAACGTCGTCTCTTGCGTATGAATCGTCTCCAAACGATTCGCCTTCTGCAACAACGCAATAAAATCCTTATTATCCCCCAACCCATCCAAAGCAAACTCCTGCGACTGCAACCTCTCCGACCCATTCACATAATCAACCTGCACCACCCTCTGCCCATACCGCTTCTTCAACGTCGCCGGCGCATCAATCAACTTAATCCGCCCCTCCGTAATAAACGCCACCCGATCACACAACTCATCCGCAACCATCATATTATGTGTCGTCACAAAAACCGTCATCCCCTCGGCCCGCAAACTCAACACCAAATCCTTAATCTTGCGCGCATTAACCGGATCCAACCCGCTCGTCGGCTCATCCAAAAACAACACCTTCGGCTTATGCACCAAACTCCGCGCCACATTCAACCGTACCTTCATCCCCTTGCTAAAATCAGACACCTTCTTATCAATCGCCTCGGCCAACCCCACCTTCCCCAACAACACCTCCGGCTCATACGTCTCCCCACTAAATAACGACCTAAAATAAGCCAAATTCTCCCGCGCCGTCAACTTCAAATAATGATTCGGCAACTCAAACGACACCCCCACATGTTCATACAAATCCTGACCCCAATCACGAATCTCCCGCCCCATCACCCCCACCTCTCCTCCATACTCCTTCAACAACCCGATGAGTATCTTCTGCGTCGTCGACTTGCCCGCCCCCGATGGCCCTAAAAATCCAAAAATCTCCCCCTCGGCCACCTCAAAATCAAGCCCATGCAACGTCTCCACCGTCCCCCGTGGATATCTATACGTTAAATTCTTTACGGTAATCATTTGCTTTCACTCTCTTCTTCACGTAGCGCCGTAAACTGCTGTTGTACACCCGCTACCAACTGCTCAATAATCTGCTTCGCCGCCTCCTGATTCCCTCCCCCCGGCGGCGCCAACGCTTGCTCCATCAACAACCCCATCCCCTCAATCAACGCTTCCGTCTCCGGAATCTGCTCCGCATCAATCACATCATCCATCGCCACCAACCCATACGCCAATATATTCATCACATGGGCGATCACCTGCGCCGATATATCCGTCCGCACCGCCCCCGCCGCTTGCATCAACGCAATAAACTCATGCCGTGTCGACTGCCCTCGGCCACCCTCCAGTCGCCGAAAAAAATTATCCGGCTTACGTAAATAATTCCCAAACACCCGCCGATCTTGCTTAAACATCGCCGCCATAAACGGACTCTCCGTCCACGCATACAACGTCTGCTTATACATCGTCGCTATCGATCCCCCATCCGGATCCGCCATCACCCGCTCCACCCATTTCTGACCATACTGCTCCATCTCCCGAATCAACAACCCTTCAAATAACGCATCCTTACTCTCAAAATGTAAATAAATCGCCCCCTTACTCACCCCCGCCGCCCGCGCAATATCACTCACCGTCGTCTTATCATACCCATAATGGGCAAATAAATCCGATGCCGCATCTAATATTCTCTTCTCTCGTTCTGGATTATCCGTACCCATTCATCACTCCGTGACTATTTGACCAAAATTACAAATCTGGTCAAATAGTACCATTTCCACCTCCCCCTGTCAAGCCCCACTTCCCCGCCCAACCTACCAAAAGACCTGTTTTATCGCCATCAAAACCCATCTTACAGGTAGCCAATAGGCACGCTTGACCTCAGCTGAACTCATCCAATCTATAAAATTGCCACCCTTTCAACTAAATACCCCTCCTCTCCTCGCCACCAACTAAAAATCCGTCCAATCCCCAAAATCCGCGTCAAAATCCACCAAACCCAATCAAACCAACCACCCTTCCAACAAAACACCCCTCCTCTCCTCGCCACCAACTAAAAATCCGCCCAATCCCCAAAATCCGCGTCAAAACCCACCAAACATCCCGCCTACACACAATCACAATAGCAAACCCCCTACAACTGTCATTCTCGCGCACGCGGGAATCCACTCATAACCCCACCCCATACAAAACATCCCTCAAGCACCCCCCCCTACTCCCTCTCATCCTCCCCTACCACTGGCTCCACCGGCTGCGTATCCTCAAACTGCTCCGGCGAACTTTGCCACTTCTCCGGAAACAATAACGGCTCATCAGCAATCACCGTCTCCACCTCCTCACCAATCCCCCGCCCACTAATCGGCACCGACACCCGCCGCCGCCGCCCTCGGCCCCCATCCCCTCCACGCACCACCACCGCCCCCCCACCACTCACCGCCGACCCCCGACCCCACGTCATCAACATCAAAAATGTCGCCACCACAAATACCCCCGCCGCCAATTGCCACCGCCACAAACGACTGCTCAACGTCTCAATCTCCCGATCTTTCACCGCCAACGCAAACGGTGGAATCGCCGTCGGCACTATCCCCGGCTCCAACGTCGGTACCACCCCCAATAAACTGTCCGGCGCTTCAACACTCACCTCAAACTGATTCGATAACACGTCACTACTCAACCCTAACTCATCCACCACCGAAATATCCACCGGATACCGCCCCTGATTCAAACTCGTAATCTCCCACAAAATCTCCAACTCATTACTGTTCTGATAAAAAGCGATCACCGTCTGCTCTCCCTCCTCATCCGCTAACCGCAAATGTACCTCACTAATCTCCCGCTGATACCCATCCGGCCAACTAATTTCGAGGAAAATATGATGGTTGTCTGGCTCCATCACCGATGGGGGACTGTCCGGTGCACTCGCTACCCGTCGTATAATTCGCTCATTTTTCGGATCAAACACCAAAACCGGCGCTTCTACCACCACCTCATACACCCCCTCGGCCACCACCCCCCGCCACTCCGCCGTCACCACCCGCCCCCCAGCCACCGGCGTCACCGACCGATACCGCAGCAACTGCCCCCAAGCTAAACTCCCCCACCGATCCACAATCGGCTGTACCCCCGTCATCGCCGTCACCACCCGCCCCCCAGTCGCTTCCGCCACCGTCTGCGCCGCCGTTAACGCCTCCACCGTAATCGTCTCCCCTAATAAAACAATATCCACCCCCACCCCCTTCGCCTCCGCCTCGGCCACCACCCCCGCCACATCAACCCCTTCCCACTGCGAACTCATCGTCGCTAATAAAATCGTCTCACTCCACGCCCCCTCAGCCATCTCCGTCCCCCACACCGGCCCCAACAAGGCCGGCACACTGCCCCCCTTCTCTTCTGCCTGATACGCCTGTAATGTTTCGATAATAACTGTCGGCTGTTGGCTCTGTTCTAATAAATAACGGCCGTTTCCCCCCACCTCCGGTACCACCAACGATACACTATCCT